>NZ_BAAGYM010000003.1:0-489338 GCF_054779315.1 Niabella aquatica | reverse complement strand
TGCCTCACTTAAAGCAATTTTTGCTCCAAATGAGGCATTTTTTATATTCTTTTGCTAATAAAATACAAGCCTACACTGCATTACATATTTTCAGGAAGACCCTGATGAATTTTAAAACAATAGCCTGACTATTAAATAGTTATCCGAAAAAGTTGGTTTTGGTTATTTTACTTCTTCAAAATCTATATATTCTCCTACTTTTTCCTTTACAGGTTTATTTTGAGAAGGTGCTGCTGCGTTGTTTTCCGTTTCTCTTTGCTGCGCCATATTTTTAAACTGACGTTTTATATGACTGGTCGTTTTATAAACAGGAAGGATAACCTTTACAAACAGGTTGTAAAAAAACCATAGAAAAATACCCAGAAGTATAACGCCGATAACACTCATTTCAAAAATCGTTTTCTTTTTAGGTAAACGGCTAAAAAGCAAAAATGTTTTAAACCCGGTGTTCCCCAATAATAATTTAAAGTTAATACAACATTTTTAAATAGAAAATTGTACCTTTGCGGCAGATTTTGAGATAAGGGAACGGTGGCGTTCCCTTATTTATTTACCAGCATATATAACATGGAGGCTGTAATTCAAAAAGTTGAGAAAGAAATTCAGGAAATACTGGCCGGTAATCCTGAACATTTTTTAGTGAAAATAAAGATAAAACCCACCAATAATATCAAAGTTTTTATTGATGGAGATAAGGGTGTGGGTATTGACGACCTGGTAAAATATAACCGGGCTTTGTATAAAATACTGGAAGAGTCGGCTTTATTCCCTGATGGGAATTTTTCGCTTGAAGTATCCTCTCCCGGCCTTGGTGAGCCGCTGGAAATGCACCGTCAGTATGTGAAAAACATCAACAGGTTTGTTGAAATTATAAAAAATGACGGGGAAAAGCTGGAAGGTCTTTTAACCGGTGTAAATGAGATAGAAATTACGGTAGAAGAAACAAAAGGCAAGGGTAAAAAGGCGGAAACAGTAAAACATAATATTTTTTTCGGGGATATAAAATCTACTCAGATTCAAATTAAATTTTAAAACCTGCTTTCCTGAAAGGGGAAGCCCAATAATTAAATTATGAATTGCTATGGCAAGTATTAATCTTATAGAAGCGTTCCAGGAGTTTAAAGACGCTGAAAATATTGACAGGCCCACTATGATGAAAGTGGTAGAAGATGTTTTTAAAACATTACTTCGTAAAAAGTATGGCAGCGATGATAACTTTGATGTGATCGTAAACGCAGAAAAAGGCGACCTTGAAATAGTGCGTCACCGAACCATTGTAGAAGATGGGGAAGTGGAAGATCCTTTGGCCCAGGTACCTTATTCTGAAGCTGTAAAGCTTGAGCCTGACTATGAGGTGGGAGAAGATCTTTACGAAGAGATTGACCTGATCGATTTTGGCCGTCGTGCTATTTTGGCTGCCAAGCAAACCCTGGCCGGCCGTATCAGCGATCTGAAAAAGAATGTACTTGCAAAAAAATATGAAGACCGCATTGGGGAAATTATAAGCGCCGAAGTATACCAGGTATGGAAAAAGGAAATATTATTATTGGACGAGGAAGGCAATGAACTGATTCTTCCCAAAAGCGAGCAAATACCGCAGGATTATTTTAAGAAAGGAGAAAATATACGCGCAGTCGTTACCCGCGTGGATCTGAAGAACAATAACCCGGTGATCATCCTGTCAAGAACCTCTCCCGATTTTCTGGCGAAGTTGCTGGAAATAGAAGTGCCTGAAATATTTGACGGGCTTATTATCATCAAGAAAATTGTAAGAGAACCAGGCGAAAGGGCAAAAGTAGCTGTAGAGTCTTACGATGACAGGATAGACCCTGTGGGGGCTTGTGTTGGTATGAAGGGCAGCCGCATCCATGGTATTGTAAGAGAGCTGAAAAATGAGAACATTGATGTGATCAACTGGACGAATAATATTCAGCTGCTTATTCAAAGGTCGCTTACTCCTGCTAAAATTACCAGCATGAGCGTAGATTCCGAAGGTAAGCACGCCAGCATTTTTCTGAAGCCCGACCAGGTATCGCTGGCTATAGGCAAGCGTGGCGCTAACATCAAATTAGCGTCAGAGCTTACGGGTTACGAGCTGGATGTATACAGGGATAGTGAGGATGATGAAGAAGAATTTGATGTAGACCTCGAAGAGTTCAGTGATGAGATTGACGGATGGGTTATTGATGCGCTGAAGAAAATTGGTTGCGATACGGCGCGCAGTGTGATGCGGATGAGCCCGTCAGAGCTTGAAAAAAGAGCAGACTTAGAAAAAGAAACCGTAGAAGATGTGAGAAAGATATTGCAGGAAGAATTAGAAAGAGAATAGCCCTTACGGGTAGAAAATATTGTGCAGAATGGTAAATTAAAAATTGCCTTGGTTGAGGCAATCGGAGAGCATTTTATATATGTCAGAAATCAAACTTCCAAGATTATTACAGGCAGCAAAAGAGTTTAACATTGGCCAGGATACACTTGTTGAATTTCTTGTTGGAAAAGGTTTTGCAAAAGACGATCTGAAGCCGTCTTCAAAACTCAGCGAAGCTATGTACCTGGCTTTGCAGCAAGGCTTTCAAAATGATAAAGCGGCCAAGCTTAAAAGCAATCAGGTAGATCTGCCAAAAGGAATTGGCAGCGAAACTAAAAAACGTAAGGAAGAAGAAGAGCCGGTGCAAAAGAAAGAGCCGTCCAGGCCCGAACCTGTAACGGAAACTCCACCACCACCAGTAGCAGAGCCTGTTGTCGTGGAAGCAGCCCCGGTTCAGCAACCCGAACCGCAGCCGGAACCTGCGCCCGAGCCCATAGTGGAGCCGGTAGCGGCGCCTGAGGAAAACGTAAAAGAGGATAACCTCGTTAAGATTGATGCGCCTGAAATAGAAGGCCCTAAAATTCTGGATAAGATTGACCTTTCGGCTTTAGAAAGCTCTACAAGGCCCAAAAAGTCTTCAGCTCCGCCGCCGGTAACCATTCAAAAGCCTGTTGTGGAAAAAGAACCGGAAGAAACGGTACAACCGCAACCGGAAGAACCGGTGCCCGCACAAAAGGTAGAAGAGTCTGGCCCGGCAGTACCCGTGCCACCGGTACCTGAAGAGCCTGAGATTACTAAAATAAAGGCAGAAAAAATTGAAGGCCCCAAGATATTGGGAAAAATTAACCTGCCGGTTGATAATGATACACGGCCTAAGCGCGATGAGAAGCGCAAGCGTAAGCGTATTCCTATTGAAAAGAAAGAGGTAAAACCCGATCCTGCGGCTAAAAAACCTTTTCACCAGGGCGGCGGTGGCAACAGGGATCAGCGCAACAACACAGGTGGTGGCTTTAACAGAGACCGAAGGCCACACCACCACCACAGGGAAGATAAGCAGATCGACGAGAAGGCAATACAGGATAAAATACGCGAGACACAGGCGAAGCTGAGCGGTGGCGGCGGCAACAAGCAAAAAGCTATGAGAGCCAAAGCACGCAGAGATAAAAGAAATGAGGCGGAAGATGCGAGAAGCCAGGAAGCCGGCGACAGCAAACTGCAGGTAACCGAATTTATTAGTGTAAGTGAGCTGGCCAGCCTTATGGACGTAAGCTTTGCCGATGTTATCAGTAAATGTATGGGCCTTGGTATCATGGTGTCTATTAACCAAAGATTAGATGCAGAAGTGATTGAGCTGGTAGCCGGTGAGTTTGGCTTTGATGTAGAGTTCATAGACATGGAGAAGCAAATGGAAATGGAGGAGGATGAAGAAGCCGAAGACGATATTGATAGCTTACAGCCGCGCAGCCCCATTGTAACGATCATGGGGCACGTTGACCACGGTAAAACCTCGTTGCTTGACTATATACGCAATGCCAACGTGGTTGCCGGTGAGGCGGGAGGTATTACCCAGCACATTGGGGCTTACCGTGTAGAGGTGAATAATGGCCGGGAAATCACTTTTCTTGATACGCCGGGTCACGAAGCATTTACGGCTATGCGTGCGCGCGGTGCCAAGGTTACTGATATCGCAGTTATTGTGGTAGCTGCCGATGATGCAGTAATGCCGCAAACCCGTGAAGCCATCAGCCATGCGCAGGCGGCCGGTGTGCCCATGATCTTTGCTATCAATAAAATTGATAAAGACGGGGCCAACCCAACGAAGATATATGAGCAGCTTTCGCAAATGAATATTCTGGTAGAAGAGTGGGGCGGTAAATATCAAAGCCAGGAGCTGTCTGCCAAAAAAGGACTGAATATAGATAAGCTATTGGAGAAAATATTGCTGGAAGCAGAGTTGCTGGAGCTAAAAGCCAATCCTGATAAAGAAGGAACAGGTACCATAATTGAGGCATCGCTCGATAAAGGCCGCGGGTTCGTAGCTACCTTGCTGGTAGAGAACGGTACCCTGAAACAGGGAGACCTGGTAGTGAGCGGCCAGTATTATGGACGTGTAAAGGCTATGTTCAACGAACGTAATAAAAAGCAGGATGCCTCAGGGCCTTCTGCCCCTGCAGTCATACTGGGTTTAAATGGTGCGCCCCAGGCCGGCGAGAAGTTTAAAGTGTACGAAGATGAAGCAGAAGCAAAAGATATAGCCAACCGCCGTGCACAGATATTACGTGAACAGGGCATGCGTACCAAAAAACATATTACGCTTGACGAGATCGGGCGCCGGCTTGCACTGGGTAACTTTAAAGAGCTTAATATTATTATTAAGGGGGATGTGGATGGATCCGTGGAAGCATTGAGCGACTCCCTGCAGAAGCTTTCGACAGAAGAGATCCTGGTGAACGTGATACATAAAGGTGTAGGACAGATCAATGAAAGTGATATTGTGCTTGCGGAAGCCTCTGACGCCATTGTTATCGCATTTAATGTAAGGCCTTCTTCACAGGCTTCAAGGCTTGCAGATAATGCGGGTATTGAAATTAAGATGTACTCGGTGATTTATAACGCTATTGAAGAAGTGAAGAGCGCGATGGAAGGCATGATGGAACCTACAGTTAAGGAAAAGATCACTGCAAATGTTGAGGTAAAAGAAGTATTTAAGTTCGATAAAGCTACCGTAGCCGGATGTGTTGTACTCGAAGGCAAGATCAAGCGTGATAATAAAGTAAGGCTCATACGCGATGGTATTGTCATTTATCCCGTAGGGGAAAATGCAGTAGCTGAATTAGGCTCGCTGAAACGTTTTAAGGATGATGCCAAAGAAGTGTTGACAGGCATGGAATGCGGCCTTACTATAAAGAACTACAGCGATATTAAAGTAGGTGATATTGTAGAATCTTACGAACTGGAAGAGATTAAGAGAACATTGTAATGTAGAATATTGAATGTTAAATGTAGAATCAAACGGTGTGAATGAGCTGGCGAGTTGTCCAATACTTATTGGGCATTCGTTTCAAAGACAAATTGAACATTGCTGCCCGAATGATTGATAATTGGTCAGGCAGGGACTGTTGTGTATTGAAAATTGGATATTGTAATAAATGTCAATTTATTTTAGGTACGCACAGACGATGGACTATGAACCATGAACTATTATCACATTGGCATATTAGCTCATTTGCCTCAAACTTTTGTTAAATGCGGTGGATTGCTGTTTTCATGTAATTACCCTGATTAATTTTGAATCATGATCAGATATTTTTTAGCTGGCTTATTTTGCATAACACTTAGCATGGCAGCCTTTTCGCAGGGGCAAACGCAAAAAATAGTGGTGGATAAAATTGTAGGGGCAGTTGGGGACCGTATTATTTTGCAATCCAATATCCAGGACGCTATAGCCGATGCATCACGTAACGGGGAAGAGTTGCCGGCAGGTGCTGCCTGCCATATACTGGAACAGTCACTGATCTCCAAAATACTGGCGCTCCAGGCAGAAAGGGATTCATTGCCGGTTAGCGATGATGAGGTGGAAGCGAACCTGGACATGCGTGTGCGCAGCTGGATCATGCAATTTGGCAGCGAGCAGGCAGTGGAAGATATTGCAGGCAAAACTATTTACCAGCTGAAAGATGATTCCAGGCATGCTATTAAGGAACAGATGCTGGCAATGGCTATGCGAAAAAAGATCGTTGAAAATGTACATATTACACCAACAGAAGTAAAAGGATTTTTTGACAGGGTGCCTGCTGATAGTATTCCTTTCCTGGAGTCGGAGCTGGAAATTGGCCAGATCAATATCTATCCTAAAGCAGCAAAAGAAGTGGAAGAGTATATTTATAATGAAATGATGAACTACCGCAGGCAAATAGAAAGCGGGCGTGCAAGCTTTGCTGATCTTGCAAAAAAATACTCGGAAGATCCAGGCAGCCGCGACCGTGGTGGCGCTTACGAGATCAACCGCAATGATAAAGACCAGTGGGACCCGGTATTTTTGTCGACTGCTTTCAGGCTCAAAGCCGGGGAGCTTTCTATGCCGGTAAAATCGAACAAGTTCGGCTATTTTTTGATTTACTGTGAAAGCCGGCGCGGGGATAATGCAAAGGTGCAGATGATATTGAGGATTCCGCCCGTTACGCAAACAGAGCTGGATATAGCTAAAGCGAAGCTCGATTCGGTACGAAAGGAAATTACAGAGGGAAAGATCACTTTTAAAGATGCTGCTTATAAATACAGCGAAGATGAATCGGTAAAAAGCTATGGACCGTTCGTTCTGAACCAGAACGGCGCAACCTATGTTCATATAGACCAGCTGCCGGATAAGGAGATGGTACATACCTTAAGTACTTTAAAGGTCGGGGAATACTCTCAACCTGTTACTTTTACGAATGACCAGGGTAAAAAAGGAGTCAGGCTGCTGTACCTGAAATCAAGAACAGAACCGCACCGGATGAACCTGGAAGATGATTATAACAAGATCGCCGATATGGCTCTTGCTTCTAAAAAGGATAAAGCTATTGATGACTGGCTTACAAAAAAGGTTCCTACTTTTTATGTTTTGGTTGATAAAGATGCCGCAGGCCAATGCCCCAACCTGGAAAAATACCAGGCTACCAGCAGCAGAGGGTTTTAGTATCCATACCTGCTCAATGGTCTGAAATCTATTGTCTGTAATTCCTCTTTGTGCTGTAAAAGTATACCATCACCAGGCTTATCAGCAGCAGCATGCCTACAAACTGGTGGGCGATACCCAACCACAATTTTGCCTGTGGGTCCAGATAATAGACCAATGTGCATATTCCAAGCACTACCTGTGCTATTGTGGTAAGCAGCGGAATATTGCGCAGCCGGTACACTGCCGTGCTTACGGGCTGGCGGTACAGCATTATAGTGTATATTATTACCAGTATAGTAATGAGATAAGCCAGCCCCCGGTGAATGAACTGTATAGCCAGCAAATTATGAAAAATGCCTCCCTCGCTCATGTCGGGCACTAACCGGCCATTAATACTGGGCCAGGTAATGGCAGATTTAGCGGCATGCGTTCCTGCCATAAATGCGCCATATATCAGCTGTATGGTTAAAATAAGGAGCAGCAGCCATGTGAAATTTTTTATAGCAGGCAGATGCAGTCTTTTAAAATCGGGCACCGATATCTTTAATGCAAACCATACCACGTACACCAGTAAAATTAAAGCAGCCATAAAATGAATGGCCAGCCTTATATGGCTTACATATACCAGGTCAGTACCTACACCGCTGGCTACCATGATCCAGCCAATAGCGCCCTGTAATGCTCCTAACATAAGCAAAATAACCATTGGCCATAACATGCTGCGGTCTATCTTCTTTCTGTAAATAAAATAAACGAATGGAATAATAAATACGATTCCCATAAAGCGTCCCCAGTTACGATGCAGCCACTCCCAGAAATAAATGAATTTGAAATCTTTTAACGTAAAATAGTTATGGATATATTTATATTGAGCGATCTGCTTATATTTTTCAAAAGCTATATTCCAGTCCTGTTCGTTCATAGGCGGCAATGCTCCCAAAATAGGTTTCCACTCAGTAATGGAAAGGCCACTTCCGGTAAGCCGGGTTATACCACCTAATAATATCTGTATCACGATCATTACGGCCCCTGTAAACAACCATATGGCTACCGGCCTGTTCTTTTTCAAATCCATAATGATGGCAAAATTATGTGGCAAATCCGGATAACCTTCGATTTTTATTTTTTTTACGCATAAAACAACAGGAAATAAAGCAGGGCTATCATCTGCACTGAGAAGCATTTTTTTATTCCGGGAAAAACGCGTAATGCGGTTTTTCAAAAATATGCCGATACCAGGGAACGGCTATTTCCCCTTTCGTATTTCAAAATCAGTTTCCCACTGGTTAGGCTTTACGTTCAGTTTCCGGTCGATTGCATCGATCAGTTCCGGTTGCCGCCGCTCGCCAAAAAACTGTCCCGGATCCCATTTCTGGTTCTTATTGGTATCGTATAAGATCTTCATATCATAGTCTCCGGGTGGATACAGCTGAAGTTGCACAATGCGGCTGGCGGGTATAGGAAACGCATTGAGAACTGTGGTACCCTGTGTAATTAACAACACAGGATTCCTGTCGAGATCCACATCTACAAAAGTGATCTTTACCTGTCCGTAATCGTTGCGCGATTTGGTTTTAAATGTAATCGTATCGTTTCTGACTATCTGCCTGTTGATACTATCTGATGCAAATTCCTTTTCTAAGATAAGATGATAGGTAGTGTCTTCAAGCCAGGGCATGTTCATTGTTATCACGCGGGCAGTACTGTCTAACGTGAACTTATAACCGTTTACCCGTCTGAAAGTAGTATCTATGGTCAGTCTCATTTTTGTAGTATCAAATGTCTTCAGCGGATTTTCGAAAGTAATGGTAAAAGCCTTTAGCAGGTCCTGTTTATTCGCCTCGAGGCTGGTTCTGAACTTAAGCCTTTTTTCTTTTTCATTGATCGTGGTTTCTGGCTCTGCCGCCTCATCATCTTTTCTTTTTTCAGGCTGATATGCCCAAAGCCTTACAGGAGCAGGCGGCTCGGGAGCTATGGTTATAACAGAGTCTGCAAAAGCAAAGATCTGCTCCTCGTTATACATATAAGAGCCGCTTTCATCTTTTGTGGCAAACAAACGGTATTTGCCGGGAGCAAGATAGCGGAAGAAGAATATACCGCTGCTGTCCACCGTAGTTACATACCTGGGGCGCTCCTTTACAATAGCGCTGTCATCGAGGTTACTGTATAGCATCACCGACAGGGTAGAATCGGCTTTCCCGGTAGCCGCCATTTTTACAACGCCGCTTAACTGCATCGAATCAATATAAGTACCTGTGGAAACCACATAGAGCAAATCTTTGCCCTTATTTCCCTCGTTCAGATCTTTAATGGCATTGGCAAAGTTATAAACATAGGTAGTATTGGGCTGTAAGGTATCTTTTATCTTCACCGTTACTGTCCGCAGCTTGCGGCTTACTTCCGGCATCAGCTTTGGAAAAGGTGAAACAATAAGGTTTTTGTAAATATCATTGAGCTCCACATATTCATCAAACTCAATTTTTATTTCCCTGGCGTTAAAGTTCAGGGTTTCATTTTCGGGGGTTACCGATATAATTACAGGTGGTAAAGAGTCTCTCGGACCGCCGGAAGGAGGCACAATGCTTGCACAGCCTGTTTCAGAAGACATAAAAGCCAGGGCTGAGGCCAGTATTAAAACAAAAACCAGGATATTCTTAACGCGCATATTAAGCAAACATAAAGCGTTTTTAGTCAAGATGATTCCACGCGCATAATTTTTAATTTTCCATTAGCAACCGCAACTTAGGGGAACCGCAGCGTTGGGCCATTCTGAAATCAGGACCGATACAATTATCTTTGCAGGATGCAATTTTCATCCGCACTGTTAGAATCTGCTGTCAATGAGTTCTCGCGCCTGCCGGGTATTGGTAAAAAGACGGCATTAAGGCTGGTTTTGCATTTATTAAAACAGGAAGAGGACCATGTGGAGCATTTCAGTGAAACCATTGCCCGCATGCGCAAGGAAATCCGTTTTTGTAAAAGATGCTTTAATGTAGCCGATGGAGATTTTTGCTCTATATGCGCTAATTCTTACCGCCAGCAGAAAACTATTTGTGTGGTAGAAAATATACGCGATGTGATTGCTATTGAAAGCACGCAGCAGTTTAACGGAACCTATCATGTATTGGGCGGTGTTATCTCTCCTCTCGATGGCATTGGCCCAGATCAGCTGCATATTGCTGCCCTGGCAGAGCGTGTTGAAAAAGAAAATACCGAGGAGCTGATCTTTGCCCTTAACCCCAATATACAGGGGGATACCACCATTTATTATATTCAGAAAAAATTACAGGGGCTCGATATACGGATCACGACTATTGCCCGGGGCATCGCATTTGGCGGGGAGCTGGAATATGCAGACGAGCTGACGCTGGGCCGCAGTTTACAAAACCGCCTGCCGGTAGAGAAATATATGAGCCGGTAAATATAAATGCAGGCGGCACTCCCGGAATAAGATTGAGCCTTATTTTTGTAGCTACTTTAATAATACAGGCACTTAAATAATGCAATATCAGCTTTCTATTTCTATTACTGCTTTATGTATCCTGTTATTTATTGCAACGTCTGCCCAGAATCAAAACCAGTTCACCATTGTATCTGAAAACGACAGCTATATCTCTGTCAATAATGATGGCTATTATACCAATGGTATAAAGCTCGCGTACCAATGGAGCAGGTCTACACCCGGAAAGAAAAAACCAGAAAGAACCCACAGCTTTTATGCCGGTCATAATATTTATACTGCGCAGTTTTCGGGCGAAATAAAGCAAGATCGGTTAGACCGTCCCCTGACAGGCTATTTGTATGCCGGGTATCAAAACAGCCTGTATAATGAAAAAGAAGATCTGTTAAAGTGGGGGATCAGCGCCGGCGTTATCGGCCCTCCGGCTTATGGGGCAGAAGTTCAGAAGTTGGCCCACCAGGTCATGCGGATATACAAGCCTACTTTTTGGGAGCGCCAGCTGAACAAAGCCTGGGGCGCCAATGCAGACCTGGCCTGGTCGCCTGCATTATCAAAGCCCGGTATAAAATCCAAATGGGCTTTTAAACCTTTACTATCAGCTACCGCCGGCACTTTATTTACCCATGCAGCAGCAGGCGGTGCTTTAGTGTACGGACAGTTCAACCCAAACAGCGCTACTGCTTTCTGGGGCAATCATAAAGGAAATGCGAAGGCGAACAGGGAACTTTTTGGCTACCTGATGCCCATGGTTTACCTGAAGGCATACGATGCTACAGTGCAGGGTGGGATGTTCAGTACCAGGCCCGAAAAAATCCCGGGAAAACTTAATCCTGTTTTCCTGCAGTCGAAACTGGGAATTACTTACGCCGGTAACCGGCTGTTACTGAGTGCAGCTGCCATTTATGAAAGCAAACAATCGCTTACCCAGCAGGCACCGCAATATTACGGAAGCCTGCAGGTAGGGTGGCTGTGGTAAGCCGCTAGCCGTTAATTCCGGATAGGAGTGCTGCCGGCAATTCTGTAAAAAAAAACCGGCAATTACTGCCGGCTTTTACCATATACAGTGAAGTAATTAAAATCTTTTTTTCTTAAAGTTTCCATTCCCGTTCCCATTCCCGTTACGGCGATTGCCATTATTGCCATTCCCGTTGCGTTGCTGCTGAAACTTGTTGCGCTTGCCAAAATTATTATTTTTAGCGAGGTCCTGTTTCAGGCTGTAAGCCTTCACATAAGGCGTATTGGTAAATTCCAGCTGTCCATCGGTAATACTGTTCAACTCGCTTTGAATAGCGTCGTCATGCACTACCTCTTTATGCCAGTTATTATAAGCCAGCTTCATGTAATAAGCAATAGCATTGGCAAATCCCTGTCTTTTTTCGGGATCCTGTTCGGCTAGTGCTTTGTCTATGATATCTTCCAGGTTTTTACCCAGGTGAGAAAACCTGGAAGAGCGTTTAGGATAAGGGATAGGCTGTGGCTTGGCCTTATAGGTTTCTTTGGTAGGTATGGGATAAGGCGATTTTACGTCCAGCTTAAAATCCGATATTAAAAACAGGTGATCCCATAGTTTATGCCTGAAATCTTCAACGTTTTTTAAATGGGGATTTAAAAAGCCCATCAGCTCAATCACTGCCTCGGCATTGTTCTGCCTTCTTTCCGGGTCTTCAATTGTAAGAATATGCTCCACCATTTTTTGTACATGGCGCCCATACTCGCGCATCGCCAGGTGGTTTCTTGTTGTATTGTATTCCATAAAAAAATTGGGTAAAATGTACCCTGCAATTCAAATTTAGTGTGGTGCTATACTTTTGCAGCTATCAGGCAAAGATATAGGAAAAACCTTATTTAATAAGAGGCCGTTTAAATTTTATTGTTGAGATTCATTATGCATTATTTTTGAGTGAAGCAAGTGGATTTTGTAGTTATAGCAGGCGCTATGGCAAAAATTCAACGAAGTTGCAGCCCAAAAGCATGCATAAAAAGGCCAATGTATCATTTTTAAACAGGAGCCAAATGGCAATTATTTTAGACGCAGATGAGTGGTTGAGCGAAACGTATTGCGGGTATCTCCAGGAGCACCTGTTCAGGGCTTTGGCAGCATTGCTTCCCCGGGAAACGCTTCTTTTTCCACAAACAGAGGAAGCTGTAGCGTACCCGCCTCACATACAGGGAGTGGTTTTCCCTCCAAAAACAGGAGTTTTCCTTCGCAGGAAAACCGAAAAATGGTTGCAACGGGTAAACGCAACGGCCTTTATCAGCTTTAAGAGAACGCTGAAGTATGCTACTGACATTCAGCAGGTGGTAATAATAGCCACAGAAGCGCAGTTGAACGATACTGCCGCCATTTTATCTGCCGGTGCTATTGGGGTAACCAGTAAATACCTGTACGCGGCTTTTGAGAAAAAATACCCGCAGCAGGCTCAAAAGGGTTTCCTGGCTGAAGGTGTTATTGCCCCGTTACCATTGCCCCGGGACTGTGATTTCCACGACATAAAAAATGTTTTAACAGAAGAAAAGGAGTATTTTATCTGTGCAGATTTTAACATGGATAAAGAACGGCTGGTGACCCTGTTAAAAGGTTTTTCGGCCTTTAAAAAACGGCTGCAAAGCAACTGGAAGCTGGTGATCGTGCTACGTTCAGCCGAATCGATAAAGCGCGAAGAGGCCACCCCATTGCTGGTTAATTATAAATACCGGGCGGATGTGGTGCTTACAGATAACGCACGCCTGTACGAAAAAATGGCAGGCGCTTATGCGCTGGTTAGTATGGATAGCAGGGAAATATTCCCGGTGCCCGTAGCTGAATCGGCAAAAGTTCAAATCCCTGCCATAGCGCCGGCCACCAATACGCTAAAGAGTATGTTTGGGGATGCCGTTATTTATTCCTCCGGTAGCAGCAGTGAGGCTATAGGAAATGCGTTGATGAGGATATATAAAGAAGAGTCCGCCAGACAGCAGCTAAAAAAAAAGCTGGAGGGCTTTTCATACCGGTTTAACGCTGAGGAGGCTGCTAAGGTGTTGGTACAGGTACTGTTTCCATAAAAAGGCTGCTAGAATTACTTACTTTTGCGCTCTAAAAGCCAAAAATGATAAAATCTACGATTACAATAGATGTGCAGATGGACGAAGACCGGGTGCCGGACGCCATCAACTGGAGCGCTACAGAAAGCACGGCAGAAAATATGCAGAAGGCAAAAGCAATGATGCTTTCTTTTTGGGATAGTGCCGATAAAGCGGCATTGCGCATTGACCTCTGGACCAAGGATATGATGGTGGATGAAATGGCTGATTTCTTTTACCAGACGTTAATGACCCTGGCAGACTCCTATGGAAGGGCTACAAAATACCATGACCAGGTGGACGATATGAAAACTTTTGCAAAAGAGTTCTATAAAAAATTCCAGGCCAAGCAACTGGAACAGCATAAGGCGGGGTAAAGTTTCAGGTTACTGGTTTCAAATGTTTTGAGTTTCAGGGTTCAGGCAAACCAGCATCCAGTAACCAGCAACCAGCATCCAGTAACCAGTAACTTAAAAGAAATTGAAATTCAAACTTCGCGACCTTATAATATTCGAAAATGAAAGCCTTGTGGCCCTTAATAAGCCATCAGGTATGCTTTCTGTTCCCGACAGGGAAGGGGAAGATCCCAGCCTGAAAGATTATCTGAAACAACAATATCCAGAAATTTATACCGTTCACCGTTTAGATAAGGAAACCTCGGGCCTGATCATTTTTGCTAAAACGGCTTCGGCCCACAAACATTTCAGCAGGCAGTTCGAGGAAAGGAAAACAATCAAGATCTACCTGGGGCTGTTGATAGGATCTTTACAAAAAACCGAAGGAACTGTGGACGCTCCTATTGCCGAAAACAGGGTAAAGCGCGGGTCAATGCTGATCCATAAACGGGGGAAAAGTGCCATTACTGATTATCAACTGCTAAAGGATTTTAAAAGGTATAGCTGGGTGCAGTTTCAGATTCATACGGGGCGCACGCACCAGATACGGGTACATGCCAGGGAATTGGGCCACCCTTTGGTGTGCGATGTTCTTTATGGCGATGGCCAACCGGTACTGCTGTCTTCGTTCAAAAGCAAATTCAAGCTGGGTAAAGCGGTGGAGGAAGAAAAACCTTTATTGAACCGCCTGGCTTTACATGCCTTCCAATTAAAAATAACTGATGAAAACGGCCTGCTGCTGGAACTGGAAGCTCCGCTGTATAAGGATATGAAGGTTACGGTGTTGCAGCTGGAGAAAAGGCTTTGATCTTTGATACATAAGTGGTTTTCGGTCTTAAGTATTAAAAATGGATAACTTTGTTATACGCAAAATATATTAGAAGGAGAATGGATCGTATCGAGCCATTGCTTTACTGATCTTACTTGTCAATTTTTAGTAGCCTGCCTCCTTTTTATCCGTTACATTAGGGCCCATAATTTCATCTACCAGCATTACCCATTGCTTCATAATAGTCCCCGGATCATAAATTTTCATACTGTTATGGGCATTTCTTCCTAAGCAGCTTCTTGCTTCTAGAAACTAGCTGCAGTATTATTGATATTGGAAGTTATTTAAGCTGAAATGAGAAGTTCGAGAATTCTCTCTTAAACAGGAAAATTCCATTGTTTATAGTATTGCAATCAGGGTAAAAGAAGGGCGCAAAAACAATTGTTTTTGCGCCTCAAATTAATAAAAAGATTCGTTAAGTCTGTAATATTATTTAAAATACTTGCGTTTCAAAGGCATGAAATACAATGCCCTCGTTCTGCCAAGCTGGATCAATTAGGCTAATATTAGGATTTATTTCGAAAATATGATCCTTCATCGTTTTCCCATAATATTTATATACAGGTTTTGTGTTCCCCGAAGCATTAGGTACGTAAAAAATGATCCCCTCATTTCTAACATTTTTGTCTGTTTTTTCTAGATCACTAATTGTATAATATACATGGTCATTCATAGATGGAATATAATATTTATAAACGGGTAATGAATTGGGGGCGAGATAATTATAACCGTAATATACTATCCACTCTTTTTGCCATGTATGGTCTATCTGTGTTATATTTGGACTTGGATCATAAATATGATCGATTGCCTCTGAGCTATAATATCTATAGATCGGTATTGTATTGTAAGTTAAATTAACTTGATTATTATCAATATATGAAATAATGTAGTTCATAACTTCTGCTTTTTTACTGACATCATTGATAAATTCATATAATGGGATTAATCCATTTTCACCAAAGTTTATTAGAATTGCATTTTGAGGTTTACAAGTGCTCTGCCATTGATTGATATTAAGCTTTATAGGGGTTGTATTATCTAAGGTCAGTTCGCCAATCAAGCTTTGCGTACCGTCCCCTCCAATAGAGCGGTAATATACCATTTGATTGTAATTGAACTTACTATCGCTACTATTATAATTTACATCTGCTGTAACATCAAGCATCTTAAAGAGCGCATTAACGGCCAAACCGGCTTTAACTGAATTTGTTTTGTCTACGTTCCTACTCTCTGTTTTATATGCAAGAGAAAATTTTGCGCCAAGAGTAATATTTGTCATAACATGAGTGCCATAAGCTTCAACTAATTGGGCTGCGCTCATTGTTTGTAAATCATTTTGAAAAGCATTTGTTAGATAGTTATCCCTTAAGTTTTCTATAGTTGAGACTAACTTTAATCTTCTTTGTTCAAGATATTTTGTAGCAGTAGCATGTGAGTAGCTTGCTTTAAAACTACTTGAATTGCCAAAAATAGCAGATACTTCCCCTTTAAACAGCTTAAAAAAATTCCCTTTTAATCCAACTTTAACAGATAGTGAATCAGAAAAGCTGCTGGCGTTTTCTGCATATGTATAATCAAAATAATCCTCAACACCATTAATAATTGATAAATGACTATTATCGTTTAGTGCGAATTTTTGTAGGTCAATTACAGGAAGTTTACTGGAGGAAATATTAGCATATCTACCTGTAGCGTCGTACCCATATCCTAATACATCATATTGGTTATCCATTGATGCACGAGGTTTTGTTCCCGAGCCTATAGTGGGAGAAGTAGATTCGATATCAACTTTTTTTGAACAAGAATAAAATAGGGTACAACAAGTTAACAGGAGTATACCTGTTATAGAAGATAATTTTTTCATGGTGAATTAAATTAGTTTATTAAGGGAATGGAATGTAAAATTCTGTACGAAGGTAGATGGTATTATTCAAGAGTAATATTGAACGTATTGATTATTAATTAATATTGATTGGAATTAATTTTCTTAAGGGAATAATTAGGTGATTAGGACTTATCGTGTAATTCATATTGATAGGGTGCGAATAAGAAATATTATTAGGTAGTTTCTCAAGGAACGACAGGACATCGCCTCACTTTATTTACTTCTACCATAAATGTTTTGGATTTTCATATAAAGAATGTAGTGTCAAATATATAATACCGCATATTATGTTATAGTGCAGCTTTACATGGCCATCAAATATATATTCAACTAATGATTCAGCAGATCGAGACTTTCAAAGATGTAATGTTGATATTTCAAGAAGATGGAACTATTCTGCTTGTATTTCCAGAACCGCCCGCGGATTTAATGTGAATTATTGCATAGACAGGGGTAATTGGAGTACCTGTTTTTTAGCAGCTTTTCTTTTTTTAATCGGCTATATTAGGACCCATAATTTCATCTACCAGCATTTCCCATTGCTTCATAATAGTCCCCGGATCATAAATTTTCATACTGTTATGGGCATTTCTTCCTAAGCGGCCTCTTGTTTCGGGGCTGTTTATAAGCTGTTCCAGGTATTGTTGCATTTCATTCTGGTTATTTGCCAGAAAGCCATTTTCATTATTTTTTATAAGTTCATTTACGCCAGAGCAGGTAGCGAAACCTAGTGCGGGTAAGCCTACTGCCATAGCCTCTGCTAATGCCAATCCAAACCCTTCAAATTTGCTGGGGAAAATAAAAACATCAGCTTCCTTTAACTTTTCCAGTGGGGCATCAGTAAACCCTTTTAAAAAGATCCTGTGCTGCAGGTTTGCCTGCTTTATTTTTTCTTGTAAGGTTTCGCAGGCAAAGCCCGTACCCCAGAAATATAAATCCCAGTCTGGGTATTTTGTTGCAATATTTGCAAAAATATCAATGGCAATATCCTGCTGCTTACTGGTAACCAGAGAAGCCATCTGCACAATTGTATACCGGCTTTTTTTTGTGAGGTGATTTACAATTTCCTGGTTGCTAACCTGTGGCACCGGGTTGGCAATAACTTTACATTTTCCTCTAAAGGTATCGGGTAAAAAATGAATGTAGCTGGAAAACAAAACCTGTATGGCGGTAATATATTTATAAGACGCTTTTAATAGCTGTATATCAACAGGGCTGCGATACCACAATATATCTGTATAATCATAATCGGGCCTGCCATTGGTAGAATTGATAATGGGAATATGATAGGTCTGCAGATAGGTTATTTCTAAAACAGCACTAATGGACATAGTAATAATAAGATCGGGTCGCGTACTATCTAAATATTGTTTCCAAGCCTGCGACCTTTGTCGTAGGTTAAATTTATATAATTCCTCTTCGCCGCCCAGTTTTTTGTATAGAGACCGATTATATGCTTTTGTAAGTTTTTTCCTTGCTTTATGTTTGATCCATAAAATCGGATTTTTTCCCCGGTAGTTAAAGAGCGCTTTAGGAGTATATTGTACGATGTGGGAATTGTAAATATTCTTAAGGGTTACGTTTTTATGCAGAGGAAAAACGCTGCCTCCCTTAATATCCTGATTGGTGGCGATTATAACTTCATGTCCCAGCGCAGCAAAACCATTGGCCAAGAAGGAGCAAATTTTTTCCGTGCCTCCCTGCCCGTTAATAAACCCTGCATGTTGTATGAGTACTATTTTCATTTTTATCTTTTAGCGTCTGAACTTTTCTCTTATTTTTTTTCTTAAACGCTGTTTAACAGATTGTATAAAAACCAACTTTGTGAGCGACATATAAAAGCTGCTTTGTTGTTTTCGGAGTTTCATGTAGCCGCTGTAATAATTGTCAAAATCTACTGGATTATCTGCTGCAACAAAATGAAGAAAAGGCTTCGTTAAAAATTTTCTGTCAGTTTTGCCGAGATAAGGCAGTACGTTTTTTAGCATGAATTTTTTAACGATCGTATGCAGAAACACTTTTTGTTTATTGTTTAAAGGCATATCTACATATCGTATTTCAAAAGGCTCATGTTCTATAAAAAGTGCTAAATGTTTTGCATGAGATTCAAACAAGTGATGCCTTGTATAAAATCCCTCCAGTATATCCAGCCATATAGGAATTTGTTGGACAACTTTCTCTGTGCTTTCTTTTATTTTAACATGATTTTGATTAGGATGCTGACGATAATGATAAACATCTTTAGGATTTCCTCCCAATTTTGTAGTCAGGGCTATTAACTGATGTGAGAAAAGCCCATCTTCACAAGGCTGTATATTTACAGGGAAACGTACATCTGTATGTTGTCTCAAAAAGTTCATTCGAAGCATTAATGCCCAGGTAGGTAAAGACTGCGGTTGGGGCAACCGGCTTACATAAAGGGAACCTATAACAAGAATATCAAGATTCTCCTTTTTTGCAATATTGTAAGAGGACATTATATGGTCCCGATCGAGGCTATCATCAGAATCCATAAAAAAAACATATTCTCCATTGGCATGAAGTAAGCCCTTATTACGGGCAGCAGATACCCCGGCGTTTTTTTGATTAAAAAATTTGACCCGGCTATCCATTTGTGCATATTTATGGCAAATAGTAGCTGAACTATCTGTGCTTCCATCATTCACTAATATTACTTCAATATCTTTAAAGCTTTGATCTAAAACGCTTTGAATAGCGTCATCTAAAAACGCTTCTACGTTATAAACTGGGATGATTATTGAAACCAATGTTTTTAAATAATTTGTGATTAAGCCTCTACAAGAAGTTTATATTAACTGCTTGCTCTTCCACAAAAATATTATTTAGTTTACAGATTCATCCAAGCGGGCTTTGCTTAGCCTAAACTCTTTATATTTGAATTCGCCGGTTTTGTAAGCGAGTATGGCGCCAAACTGAATGATTTTATCGGTAGTAGCTAATGGAAAAATAGCTGAGCGGTAAGCGTTTTGTTCAATCAATGGCTTTGGTAGTACCTCGAAGTTTAGCCCATCTTTTGAATAAGCCAGATATAACAGTTCTGCAGTATATTTCGTTACATCTCCAACCGCCAGGCAAAGAAAATAGTAACCATCTACGTAGGTGGAATGAATATGCCAGGGTGCGTATTTAGCATTAACGTTCTTCCAAGGGGTATTAATGAAATTTACGATAGTACTTTTATTAAAGAGGCTAAAGTTTAACCCATCCTTAGACGTCCGCCGGATAATATACGCCGGATCCTTCCCTTTAAAATTTTTCTTACCCGTATTCAATTCTACCTCGTAGCTAATAGTTTCATTACCTGCCATTATAAAAGTTGGAGATAGCAGGTGATCGTCTTTTGGAGTATAAGGGGCATTGCTGGTATAAGCTACTTCTAACGGAGTCCAGTTGATACCATCCCTGGAAGTTTGCCTTACGATAGTTCTTTGGGCATTCTCTTTTAATTTAAGTGCATTATTCTGGCTTTTGCTCCCACTGTTTTTTAAAGCCTGGGCCGTAATAAAACAACCCCTGTAGTATAACCGGAACTCATTGCCTGTAAAAAGCCAATCGGGATCTGACCAAAAGCCTATTTTAGGACCTTTCTTTTTTTCGGGAAAACATTCTGTATCCTTTGGTGCATTGGCAAGTGGATTTTTTATGCCAGGCGGGGGTACCCAGTTTCTGCCATCGTTGGATACTACTATAGTGGGGTTTTCAAATCGTTGAGAAGCCGGTTCTGATCCAACGGACCCAAAATACGGGGTAAAAACCATCCAGTATTTATATCCATTAAACCCTTCTGGAAAATATTCTACATCCGGATGGCAGTAAGCGTGATTGATTCCTGCAATATTTTTAATGAATGAGGGATTATATTCTCCCCAATAGTTACCATTAGCTTCCACCACAATGTTTACAATTGCCGAATCTGGTAAAAAACCTAATGGCAGATAGGTATTGGTTGCCTCTATAGCTGGTACGCTTTCTGCGTAAAAACGGCCTTCCTGCCTTTGGCAGGAGGTAAATATATACATACTGGCAACCCATAATAAAAAGGGAAACTTGCTCATGGCAGTTAATTATAATTTAGGCTATAAACATAAAAATAAGGCTATTTGAAAAATTTGCAAAAATTATAAAATCTCTATTCACCTTAAAGCGTTTGGAGTTAAATATTCTGATGATAATCATCTTTTTTATTCATAAACCTGATGCTGATCAGGAAGATTTCATAGAGCGTTTTTTAACTTTATTGTCATAGCCCCGATTGTACTGTCTGATTATTTAATACACACGCGGAAAGTTCTTATTGAATAAATAAACCTTAGGCTCGCCCTTGAATAAGAAATAAATAGTAATGTTCTTGCTTTTTAACTATAACGATTAGTAGATGTATATACCTCATATATGTCACAAATATTGTTTGGGATGAACATTTAAATAAAAATCATATGTATTCAATCAAAAATATATCAAATGAAAAAAAACACATTATGTAGTGCAATGGTATTTTGTATCCTTGCCGGAGCCTTGGTCTTTGGATGCAACAAACAAGTGGATAAAACAAATAAAGAAACGCCATCCACAGAGATTGCTGCCGAGCAGGATCTGCTGCAAAGGGTGCATAAGTTTTTATCGATAGTAAACGGTATTCCCTTTGAAGAAATGAGCTATGATAAAAAGGAAAAACAGTTTATTGCTCCAAAATATAAATATACTATAAGCTTTGAAGAAGCTAAAAGTCGGTATGATGAAGCCAATGTATATAAAATAACTTATGAGAAAGACTAACTATTAAATCTATTAAATAAACTTTTAAAGTTCATCAACTGTATGAAAAAGATAGTACTTGCAATTTTGTTTTTATGTAGTGTGATTTATACTTATGCGGCTCCTTCTTTAGCTGCTTTATCTACTACTTTGTCAAATGGAAATCTTATACAAATATCGCCATCTCAATCTACCTTAGCGCACTTTAATTTTTGGTTTTATACTGGCGCAGCTCAAGGAGGAGGGTTTGAAAAGTTCTCTATGAAAGCAAGGCTAGTTGTTTTAACTTCCGTGGGTGAGACAACTGCTGTGTCTAATTATGTTAATTTGTTTTCTGATGGAACTGTTGATAGGATTAGCGGCATGTTTGTTTCTGTTACATTGTTACCGAAGTATATTGGAAAATCAGTTGCTGTAGAATATACATATGGACCGACATTAGAGGACCAATCGAATGGACCATATACTTCTAATCCGATTTTTACAATAGCTGCCGGAGAACCTCTTCCTTATTTATTACTTACAACAATAGGTATTCCCGATATACCAATACCAATAGGGAGCTTCCGAATTCGACAGGTGGTCCCAATGGTAACATCTTTTGAAACTGTTTTAACGACCAGTAGTTCACCTGCATTACTTAAAGGGCAATCGATGATTTGTGAAAACGGGTTGTATCGATTTGTGTTGCAAGGTGATGGGAATCTGGTTCTTTATAATAATTCCTCTGCGCTTTGGGCATCCAATACAGTAGGGAAGGCCGCAAATTATCTTTTTTTTCAAGGTGATGGAAACTTAGTATTATGCTCTCAGTCAAATGGAACTGGAGTTGTTTGGGCATCAAATATATATTCGGGACCTTTTGGATCTCCTTACGGGAACTACTATGTACCAAGTAGTGCAATCCTTGTATTACAAAACGATGGAAATTTGATGCTTTGCTTTCCAGATCATAGATCTGGACTATTAGGGATTATAGCAACAACAAATACTTTCGGCGGTAGAAAAAGCAAACATTTTGGGAAGTTGAAGTAATAGAGATTTTAACAGTATAATCTATACTTTTGTTATTAAATTCGAAGAGATTGTTACGTACAATCTCTTTCTTTGTTGGGATACTTTGCCCTTACAATCAATGTTTTAATTAACGGCTTTTGTAAAAAATAGTAAAGGATAATGAGAAAAAAAGTACTATATTTTATGCCCGATTGCCCAATAAAAAAGGACGCAGGCAATAAGCAAAGAGCGTTACAATTACTAAAATATTTTCAAAGCCGGAGCGAAAAAATAGATTTAGATTTTGTGAGTGAAAAATTTTGGGGTCAATGGAATGATCGCGATATTATTGATTTTAAAAAAGAATTTCCGCAATTCAATTTATATGTTCCTGGACGAAAGCTCTCTAAAAAAAATAAAATAAAGTATATAGTTGGTTATAAAATTCCTAATTATATCAGAAAATACAAATGGCTCGTATATCCATCTCCTTTGCCTAATAATAATACCCATATATTACAAAGATCTTTCAATACGCTTTTAAAAAGTAAACAGTATGATTATATTATTATAAGTTATGTTACCTGGGCTACTTTAGTTGAAAACAACTCCCTTTTAAATAATGCAAAACTTATTGTTGATACCCACGATTTTATTACTGCTCAGATAAAAATGAAACCAACTTTTAAGCTGGGCAAAGCTTTTGAACGTGAAATAATATTGTTATCAGTGTTTAACGAAATTTGGTCTTTATCAGCAGATGAGCAATACCTTTTCAGCCAGTTTGTAAAGGCAGAGCATCGTTTTGTCCCCTTAATGTTTAATAGCAGCTATGGGTATATTAAAGAAGATGATGAATATGATTTGCTTTTTGTAGGTAGCGAAAACGAGCATAACATCAAATCAATAAACTGGTTTTTTACCGAGGTCTACCCAATATTATCCTCTCATATAAAAATTTGTGTGGTGGGGAAAATATGTAATCATATCCCATCATTAGCAAACGCGAAAAAGGTGATATTCGCGGAAAATGTGAGTGAATATTACAGAAAATCAAAAATTGCAATATGTCCTATGCTAAGTGGAACTGGAATTAAGGTGAAAACAGTAGAGGCTTTGTCTTTTGGGCTACCGGTTGTGTGTACACTCAGGGGATTAGATGGGCTGCCTTCTAAAGAAAATAATGGCTGTTTACGAGGAGATACAAAGGAGGAGTTCGCAAAACAGATTCATTCTCTTTTGTCCGATAAAAAATATTACCAGAAGATTAGAACTCAGGCAATAGATATGTTTAACAAATATTTTGAGAGAGACGAAGGCTATAGAAAGCTGGACGATACTTTTGATATTGCCTGAAATATTTGATAAGTTGACCATTCACAATTAATAAAATGAATTTTATTGAACGGCTTAAGCTAAAATTTTTTTCGGATAACTGGGAAGAGTATGGCTCTTTGAAATATGCAAGGATGGCCACAAACAGGTTGGGGACCTATCAACCTCCGATAAGTGTTTTTTCGTTAATACCCGGAAAAACGGTTAGGGTAAAACATAGTGGAAACAGCGGTGATATTATTTATTCGCTTCCGTTTGTAAAGGGAGTAGCCAATGGTAATGGCGTTGATTTTTTTTTACATTTAGATCAGCCTGCTAATTATGATAGACGTACCGTTCACCCACTTGGTAATGTAATGCTTAACCAGCGAATGATGGACATGCTTAAACCATTATTTGATGCGCAGGGTTGGATCTCTAAATGTGAGTCTTATACCGGCCAGCATATTGATATAAACTTGGATGAAGTGAGGAATGCTGCCATTCCCTTTGATAAGGTTTGTTTGCCTCGTTGGTACTTTCTGGTATTCGGTATTAATTTCAATTTAAACGATCCGTGGTTAGAAGTATTACCTGATACCTCTACTAAAGACTGTATTTTGTTAGCAAGGAGCAGCCGTTATCATGGGTATCAAGTAGATTATTCTATATTAAAAAAATATCCTAAAATTCATTTCATAGGAGTTGAAGAAGAATACAAAGAAATGAAGCTTGTGCTTCCTCACCTGGAATACCGGCCTGTAAAGGATTTTTTAGAAATGGCTTCATTGATAGCAGGTTCTAAACTATTTATTGGCAATCAATCTTTTCCTTTCTCGCTTGCTGAAGCTCTTAAGGCAAACAGGCTGTTAGAAGTATCAATGTACACTCCTGATGTATCGGTAAACGGAGAGAACGGTTACGAATTTTATTATCAGCAACATTTTGCGAAGCTGGTTACAAAATTCTATGAGCTGCAGTGATATTTTTATTTGCGATAAGGTTATTTTTAAGACCGATCAATATAAGAAACATCCAATTATAAAAATTTAGAATCAGGAAAGCCGTAAGGAAAAGTTATATTTCCTCATACAACTCCCAGTATTTCTTAGCTGCCACATCCCAGCTAAACTGGTCGGCCCATTTTATTAGGCGGGATCTTGAAGCATCATCAAAAGTGCTGTTTAAAAAGTCTGTGGCGGCCTTATTAACCGAAACCTCATCCAGTGCTGAAAAATAAGAGGCATGCGGCCCACCCACTTCGGGCAGTGAAGTTGCTTTTGATAAAATGACCGGTGTACCAAATTGCATCGCTTCAATTACCGGTAATCCGAAACCTTCTGCCAGTGAGGGAAAGCAAAATGCAGCACAGTTCTTGAAGAGCCAGTATTTTTCTTCTTCTGTAACGGCACCGATCAGCTTAACCCGGCTCTCCACGCCCAGGCTCCGGGCCTCTTCCATAATCCGTGCATAGTAATGCTGGCTTTGTGTGATTCCCGCAATTACCAGGTCGTAATCATTATGCAACAGCATGGCAGCAAGCACATGAAAATTTTTCTTATCGGTAATGGTGCCGATCGTAAAAAAGAAGGGCCTGTTAGCTACAGCATCCGGCTTTTTAAACAAAGGGCTATCAGGACTGTTTCGGCCGTTATATATCACTTTTACTTTTTTAAAACCTACTTCAAGGTTTTCCAACACCTGCCCTTTAACAAAATTTGAAATGGTTACAATAGCGTCTGACCGGTCAATCAGCCGTTGCATTTTTTGTAAATATTTATTTTGCTTGCCCTCTGACTTTCCCTGGTGCAGGAAATTGAGATCATGAATGGTGGTAACGATTTTTATCTTATTTCTTGCCGGCGGTAAATAATTGGTGCCCTGGTAAGTGCAATGCCAGATATCGAATGCCGATACTTTTTTAGGAAAAAACTTATGCAGGTGGTTTTGAATGAAGTATTCCTGTTCCCGGCCAAATATTCCTTTCTCTTTTTCCGGTACATAAAAGGCCATATTACTACCCGGCGGTTTTTGCCGGAGTAAGGCATTTCCCAGCTCTTTACAGAAATAATACAATCCTGTATAGGGATATTTCATTCTTTCACAGTCTAATATAATGTTCTTGCTCACGTAATGGTTTAATATTATTGTAAAATAAGAACTCTTCCCCAAAAGGCCTTCTTATTTCTACAAAAGAATAGTTGAGTTACCTAATAGACAAACGTATTGTATGACGCAAAATTCTTACCAAGTGCAACCGGGCAACAGCAAATTTTTCTTTTTTGGTTTCATACTTCAGAAAACAGCGTATATGATTCTCTGTTCCCGCTAAAAGAAAAGAGTATACATCAACCATACGTTGCTCTTCAGCAATTATACCAAAGATATGCATGTTTGAGCATACTATATAAAAGAGGCGTATCTGTAAAATAAGCAGTTATGCATTTTTATCCCTAAAAAGGTATTGCACTTTTTTATACCCCCAAAAAGAATCAACAACCTGTTTTAAACGCCTGTTGGTATTTCTCGCTATTGTAACAACAGGATACTTGCTGATATCTATATTACGGAACTTTTGCACCTCTTCCTCAAAAGAAAGCCCGCACATCTTATTCTCTATAAAAAAGTTCTTTATCACTTCGTCCCATTCTTGCTTGGCAGACCAGTAATGGGCCAGCATAGCATCGGCCGGCTGCAACCCGTATAAAGAATGCAGTGCTACTGATAAAGCAAATTGCTCAATAAACGGGTCCTTAACCTTTAGGCGGCACATTTCATCGCAAAGCGTAATCGCCAGGTCTGTTTCCCGGTTATCCATATAATTAGGGGTAAAAACTACGCCGGCATTCCACATCTCCCGGTCCGGGAAATGGCTCATACCAGCAATCTGCACTCCCTTCAGCCCGGCAGCCATCGCTTTCATTGTTTTGGACCTGAGTTTTTTGAGAGGGCCTTCATTTTCAAACATAGCAGCCCGGGAGCTTTGAGCTAATGCAGTAAAAGCCGGTGCATCGGCATATGCAAAAGTGTCCGAATCCAGGTATAATACCGGCGCTCCTTTATACATTGTACATAGAGTTTCAATAGCTTTTATTTTTACGCGCCAGAAAAACCGGTGAGGCCCTTTCCATTCCTCAAGCCGGTTGTCATCCACCGCAATGATATGTACCCTGTTTTCGATAGATTTGTAATACGAGGGCTTATCTGTAATAATATTAATGGATGACAGGGGTATATTTTTTGCAAAAAAGGATAAAATGGAGAAATAAGCCTGGATATGATTCCGGTTGTTGTTCCCAAATGTCAGATAAAGCAGGTGCATAAACAATTACTTGAAGCAAATGTAACTGAATCTTATAGTAAGAAAGAAAAAATGCCCTTTTTGTCTGCTACCGTAGCAAGGGGGTTTATAATTATCAAAAATTGATCTGCAATAAAGTGTGCCTCCCCAGCCTAAACGGCCTTATGAAAGGGAGGTTTAAAAAAAGGGAAAAATAAATATTCTTTTTTTTAATCTCTTTTTAAGCTCAGGCAGGTTATTTTTGGCTATAGAAAATGTATCTTTTGCAGAATTTCCCCGGCAAGCCATTAAAGTAATGAGCTGATGAAAAGTGTGTCTGTTGTAATATTAACTAAAAATGCAGCCGCTACCATTGCGTCGGCTGTCAGCAGCGCCTTGCAGGTGAGTGATGATGTTATAGTGGTTGACAGTCACAGTACAGACAGCACAGTAGACATAGCCGCCCGCTGCGGTGCAAAAACAATAAACATTACCTGGTGTGGCTACGGAAATGCAAGAAACCATGGTGCCGAAATAGCACAGCACCCTTTTATATTAAATATTGATGCAGATGAGGTAATAACAAAGCTTCTCGCAGATGAAATTAACCGGCTTGTTCCGGAGGCCGCCACCATATACGGATTTAAAAGGCTGAACCATCTAGGTACAAAAAAGATAATACATGGAGAGTGGGGAAACGACAGGGTTTGGAGGCTTTATAACAAAAATGAAACCCGGTGGAACCTGGACGAAGTTCACGAAACGCTCAATTGCGCCGGTTTTCATAAAGTACTGTTACACGGTACGTTGAAGCATTTTACGGCAGAGAATATCCGGTCTTACAATAGAAAAATGGATGGATATGCCCGTTTGTCGGCAAAAAAATACCTGGAACAACATAAAAGAGTGAGTACGATTAAAACGATCGTTTCTCCGGTATTTAACCTTGTAAAAAATTATATTTTCCGGCTGGGTATTTTAGATGGAAGGGAGGGCTGGGAGATCGCCAAGGCGCATTACTGGTACAACAGGAATAAGTACCGGTATCTCCGGCACTTAAAACAGGCACAATCAGAAACGGCATCTGTTGCCAGTTAAGGTATCCTGGCGCATTTTTTGAAAATTTGCACTCATGACCAATTTTATTCCCATATTCCCTTTGCAGATCGTAGTATTTCCCGGCGAAGATCTGAACCTTCACATTTTTGAGCCCCGGTATCAACAGCTGATCAATGAATGTTTTCAGCAGCAGAAACCATTTGGTATTCCTGTGGTGATTCGTAATGAGCTGAAAGACTATGGCTCGCTGATCTATATAAAAGAAATAGCAAAAACCTACACTAACGGTGAAATGGATATCCGGACAAAAGCTGATAAAATGTTCAGGATACTGGAAGTAATAGAAACCATTCCGGAAAAGCTCTATTCAGGTGCCATTGTGAATTATCCTGATAATCAACTAGCTGGAGGAAACGAGCAGGTAATGCAGCTGCTCATCTCTAAAATGAGGCATCTTCATACGGGGTTGCAGGTAAAAAAAAATTTTCATAAAGCCGAAGGCGATCTTACTTCTTATGATATTGCCCGCCATTCGGGCCTTAGCCTGCAACAGGAGTATGAATTCCTGCAATTGACGCAGGAGCGTCAGCGGCAGGAATACCTGAAACGACATTTTGAAGCGGCATTACCAGGCGTGAAAGAAATGAGGCAGGTAAGGGAAAAGATACAGATGAACGGTCATTTTAAAAATATAGAGGGGTTTGATGTGCGTTAGTTGGGTATGAAGTTTTTGGTTCCTGGTTTCAGGTTGCAGGTTTCAGGCATCGATCACCATATAGCGGTTATGAGTATAGAATTTCTATATATATATGATTAAGTTTAAAGTTTCAAAGTTCCAGGTTTCAAGTTCTGGTAATTTGCATCCAGCAACCAGCAACCAGTATCCTGCATCCAGCGACCAGTAACCGGTATCCATGCACCGTACACATATCCCCGGCATTCTGACTTCTGACCTCCGATTTTCCGACTTTTTACCTACTTTCACACCCATGTCCACTACTATTTGTTTTGATTTTGGCAATACGCGGAAAAAGGCTGCTATTTTTGTTAATAGCGAAATATCGAAAGTGCTTACATTGGAGGACGATGCCAATACTACCATTGAGTCTTTAATGAGTACCTACAGGCCTGCCCGGTCCGTTTTGTCATCGGTAATCGATCATAATCCCGATATGGAGGCCATCCTGAAAAGAAATACCCGTTTCCATCTGCTCAATCATACTTCGAAGCTTCCGGTAACCACGCCGGCAGCTAAACCCGAAACTATTGGTGCAGACAGGCTGGCTATTGCTGCAGGCGGTGTACATTTTTTCCCGGGGCAAAACCTGTTACTGATAGGCTTAGGCACCTGTATTACCCTCAACTTTGTAAATAAGTATAAGGAATTGATAGGCGGGTCTATTGCGCCGGGCCTGGAAATGCGGCTGAAATCGTTGCAATATTATACAGCAAAGCTGCCTTATGTTCATGCAAAGGCCGATGTGCCGCTTATAGGCTACGATACTGACACGAATATCCTGGCAGGTGTTATCCTGGGAATGGCCTATGAACTGGATGGTTTTATTGATGCGTATAAAGTTAAATTCGACAACTTTAACGTGGTATTAACCGGCGGTGATGTACAACATTTGGCATCACACATTAAAAACAGGATATTTGCCGACCCTGATTTAATATTTAAAGGCCTATATGCTATTAGTGAAATTAACAATGCTTAGGAATCCGGATTTGTCCGGGAAGTACCTGGCATTAACTATATCTTCTGTTTTTTTATTTATTGGAGCTGCTGCACAGGACAACTCTCCCTATTCGAGGTACGGATTGGGCAATCAAACACCTACCACAAATGTAACCAACAGGGGTATGGGCGGTGTGGCCGCGGCTTATAATGATGCCTATACCGTAAACTATGCCAACCCTGCTTCTTTTTCGTTTTTCCAGTCTTTGCAAGAGCCTAACTCCAGGAAGCTGAACTCCGGCCGTGTGGTATTTAATGTAGGTGCCGACGGGCAGGGGCGCACGATTACAGATAAAAGCGGACAGGCAAAATTTACCTCGCCCAATGTATTATTCAGCCATGTAATGGTAGGGGTACCGCTAAGAAAAAACTGGGGTATGGCGTTGGGAATAAGGCCAATTACCAGCATCAGCTATAAAGTGCAAAACCTGGGAAATAAGTACGATCCGAACAGCGGAAAATTAATAGACACTTCTTCCACATTGTATGAAGGTCAGGGTGGAGCCTACCTGGGTTCTTTAGGTACCGCAGTAAAATTCAAAACAGGTAAATCTCAATATCTTAGCCTGGGTATGAATGCCGGTTATATGTTTGGCAGCCGCGACTATAATTCGCGTTTGTCATTGTTTAATGATTCTACGCAGTATGCCAGTGCCCATTATGAGCATAAGACCAGTCTGGCGGGTCTTTATTTTGATGCAGGTTTGCAATATCATTTAAAGGCCAGCGAAAAAATATATATAGGATTGGGTGCTTATGGTAACTGGCAGCAAAAGATCAGCACCAACCGGAATACCGTGGCTCAAACCTATACCTACAGCAATGAAACGGGTTATATAGCAATAGATACGGCTACTTTTACCAGTAATGAAAAAAATAATTTTATATATCCTTCCAGCATTACCGGTGGTTTTACCATACAGAAAGTAGGAAGCATGCTGGATAATGAAGGCGGATGGATGTTTGGAGCAGATTTTACGCAGAACAACTGGGATCAGTACCGGTTCGAGGGAAAACCTGACAGCTCGGTAAAAAGCAACTGGCAGCTAAAGATGGGCGCTGAATTTCATCCCGCGCCCAAAAAGAATTTATTAAGCCGTACCGCTTACCGGGTGGGCTTTTTTACCGGTCCTGATTATATCTACGCTCATAAAACCACAACACCGGTGTTAGGAATAACGGCCGGCCTGGGCCTGCCTATTGCCAACTACAGCATGATGAGCCGGCAGTCCAGCATGATCAATTTAAGCTTTGAATATATTAAGCGGGGAAATAACAGCAATGTTATTAAAGAAAACCTGTACCGGCTCTCGGTTGGCTTTTCACTCACTGATCTCTGGTTTGGAGGCAAAACCAAGTATTACGAGGATTAGTACAGGACTGTTATTATCTTCAGTCATTTCAATAGTTGTATGTTGAGGAACTTTATTGTTTTTATAGCTGCGGTCATCTTATGCTCCTCCTGCGAAAACAGTGAGAGCGATATAAACGCGCTCAATTCAAAATCGGTTCAGAAAGATGAAGCAATCCGGGTAGAAAGCTATTTGTCGCAGAATGGCAAAGTAAAAGCCAGGCTAACCGCGCCCTTAATGGTTCGTGTAATGGCAGCCATTCCTTCCGATACCCCTTATATTGAGTTCCCTAAAACCCTGCATGTAGATTTTTTTAATGATCTGAAAGTTGTCGAGAACAAGCTCGATAGCAAATATGGAAAATACTTCGAATCGCTTCGTAAAGTGTATTTAAAAGACAGCGTTCGGGTGGTAAGTGTGAAAGGAGATACATTAACCTGCGATGATCTTTGGTGGGACCAGAACAAAGAGCTGTTCTATACAGACAGGCCGGCTATTTTGAAATCACCGAGCGCTCTTCCTATTTATGGTAAGAACGGCTTAGAGGCCACGCAGGATTTTAAGAAGATTACCTTTAAAACAGTTGAAGAAAGCCGTATCTTAACCGGAGAGGGAACTTTGCCGGGCCCGCAATAGTGTAATTATTTAACAGGTTTTCAGGTTGGGTCTATTTTTCTGTTTTCTTAATGCTGATTTTTAATAAACCCGTTATGCAGCTAAAAAACAGGACGGCCTTTATTACCGGCGCCAGCCGGGGTATCGGTAAGGCCATAGCGCTTCGTTTGGCAAAAGAAGGTGCCAATATTGTAGTAGCCGCAAAGTCGGTAAAGGAAAATGAAAAGCTGGGGGGAACTATTTTTACCGCAGCCGAAGAAATTGAAGCTGCCGGAGGAAAAGCATTAGCCGTTCCCTGCGATGTAAGAGATGAAGCGTTGATACAGGACGCTGTGGCTCAAACAATCAGCAGGTTTGGCGGAATAGACATGGTAATTAACAATGCATCGGCTATAACGCTTACCAAAACCGGCGACACCCCAACCAATCGTTTCGACCTGATGCAGGATATTAATGTTCGCGGCACGTTCCTGGTTACTAAAAATTGCCTGCCGCATTTATCAAAGTCAGACCAGGCGCATATTCTTACACTTTCTCCGCCGCTGAACTTATGTCCTCAATGGCTGGGCGCCCATATGGCGTATACTATAAGCAAGTATAATATGACAATGATGGCTTTAGGCTGGGCAGAGGAGTTTAAAAATATACCAATAGCCTCTAATGCTCTTTGGCCATGCACTACCATAGATACCGCAGCGGTAAGGAACCTGCTGGGAGGACAGGCCCTTGTAAACATGAGCCGAAAGCCCGGCATTGTGGCTGATGCGGCTTTTTATATAGTGAGCCGAAAACCGCAAAGCTGTACCGGCAACAGCTTTACAGATGAGCAGGTACTGCGGCAAAACGGGATCACCGATTTTGCATCTTACGCTGTGGTAAAAGGTGCCCAGCTGTATAGGGATCTGTTTCTTGATGAATAACACGCTGTGGTGTTAGTTGGCAGCTGACAGCTGTTCGGCAATATACAGAGATTGGCTACGGTGAGTGTTGTATATAACGGATGATTGAATATTGATTGTTTTTGGATTTGATCTGTAACGGTTGTATTGCCCTTTCCTTTGAGGTGGAAGAGCCATCATAGCAATAAAAACTGTTGTCAAGTGTTCGATGTGAGCTATGAATCCGCCCATACCCCTATTTCTTTTGCCTTTTTCTGAAGAAATGCTAATGCTGCTTCCCGGTTATTTTGCACCTCCCCGTCAAGGATCGCGTCTTTCAGGCTGTCTTTTAAAAGCCCCACCGGCCTGGAAGGGCTGAGATGGAACAGCTGCATAATCTCTGAGCCGTCAACGGGCGGTTGCCAGTTCCTGATCTGGTCCTTTTCTTCCACTTCTCTACAGCGTTCGCGCACCAGTTTAAAGTTAGCCAGGTAGCGTTTTACTTTCTGTTTGTTTTTACTCGTAATATCTGCTTCGCAAAGCATCATGAGCGCATCAAAATCCTCCCCGGCATCAAAAAGTAAACGGCGTATGGCAGAATCGGTAATATTTTCTTTCGTAAGGCTGATAGGGCGCAGGTGTAGCTCCACCAGCTTTTTTACAAAACGCATTTTTTCATTGCCGGGTAGTTTCAGGGCGTTAAAGATTTTAGGAACCATTCTCCCGCCTACCGCTTCGTGCCCGTGAAAGGTCCAGCCATGCCCCTCTTCAAATTTTTTGGTGGCGGGCTTGGCAATGTCGTGCAGGATGGCGGCCCATCTCAGCCAGAGATCGCCAGATTTTTTTGCTACATTATCCAGTACCTGCAGCGTATGGTAAAAGTTATCTTTATGCCCGTGACCGTCAATATATTCAGCACCGGCCAAAGCCACCATTTTAGGGAAGATGATCTGTAACAGACCCGTTTTATACAACAGGTCAAAGCCAATGGACGGTTTCGGCGACAAGATGATCTTGTTCAGCTCGTCTGTGATCCTTTCCTGAGAAATAATCTTTATTCTTTCTGCCTGCTCAGTAATCGCCAGCAGTGTTGTACCGGCAATGGTAAAGTGGAGCTGGGTGGCAAAGCGTATGGCACGCAGCATCCGCAACGGGTCGTCGCTAAAGGTTTGCTCGGGTTCAAGCGGTGTGATAATTGTTTTTTCTTCAAGATGCTTTACCCCGCCAAACGGGTCTATGAGCCTGCCAAAGTCTTTTTCATTTAAGCTGATAGCCAAAGCGTTGATCGTAAAATCGCGCCTTTTCTGATCGTCATCCAGAGTGCCGGGTGTTACCTCCGGCTTGCGGCTGTTGCGCTGATAGCTTTCTTTTCGCGCCCCTACAAATTCAATATCAAAGGCAGCCTGCCCTCCATTTGAAGAAGGGATCGGAGGCGAGGTGATCTGGGCTGTTCCGAAATTTTTAAAGAAATTAACACGCGGAGCCGGATCAAATTTTTTAGAAACGGCATTAGCTAATTTAATTCCATCTCCCACGCAAACAATATCAGCATCTTTTGTAGGGCGGCCCAGCAGTTTGTCGCGTACAAAACCTCCTACCAGGTAGCTTTCCAGCTGAAGCTCCTGCGCCGATTGGGCTATCGCATTAATAATAAATTTTTCCTGATCGTTTAATTCAATGTCCATGCGGGACAAAGATAGTGTTAGGTTGAAAAGTTTGACGGTTGAAAAGTTGAAAAGTTTCATGTTTCAGCTTCGTGGTGTAAACTGAACATCAAACCCTCACCACCACCACTTTCCCATTTTTCCATTTTATAATAGATGAAGGTTGCGCGGGGCGGTTATCATTCTGCCTGTATTTTACACAGTAATCCACTCCTGATTTTATGGTTTCGCTGATAGATGAAAAATGTGGGGCGGCCGGCTCGCCCGATATATTGGCCGATGTAGACACGATGGGTTTTCCCAGTCGTTTAATAAGCGCTTTGCAAAAATCTTCTTTGCATATCCGGATAGCAATGCTGCCATCGCCGGCTAATAAATTTTCGGCAAAGCCCAGTCCGTTCTCATAAATAACCGTTGTGGGTTTGGTAGTAGTGTCCAGGTAATCGAACAGGCTCAGGTCTACGGCTGCAGTGTATTGCATTACATCCCGCTCGGTAGACACCAGTACAATCAGGGCTTTACTATCATCTCTCTTCTTCAGCTCATATACCTTTTTAACAGCCTCTTCATTAGTCGCATCGCAACCAATGCCCCAAACGGTATCGGTAGGATAAAGTATCGTGCCCCCGGCCCTTAACACTTCAACTGCTTTTTTTATATCTGCTTCAAAGTTCATAATTTCTGTTTGCATTTCACCCTGCATGTAATCCTTCACTACGCACTATTCGCCTGTAAGTGTTTATTTTCCTGCGGATTGGTACATATTCATTATCGACTGTACATAAACATCCGGAGCAAATCTCCTGGCATTTTGAAAACCTTTTTCTATTGCCTGTTGCCGGTAAGCGGCATCGCCATAAAACTTCCTGAACCCTTCGGCCATGGCTTCAGGGCTTGCGGGATCGGCTAAAAAAGCAGCATCGCCTGCAATTTCGGGCATACATGATGTGGTAGAAGTAATTACCGGCACTCCTCCAGACATGGCTTCAATAACAGGCATTCCAAACCCTTCATAAAAAGAGGGGTATATCATGGCCGTGGCCAGCTGGTATAATGCAGGGAAATCACCGGTTTCTATAAAGGGCTTTTTACCTGCAGCGGCTAACTCATCCGAAAGAAAGATCACTTGGTGCTCTAAATTATTTTCCGAAAGATATTGCTTCACCTTTTCCTTGTAAGTTCCCCCTTTACCTACTACAACCAGGGGTATAGGTATCTCTTTTTCAACAAGGTGTAAAGCTTTGCATATATTCAGCAGGTTTTTTCTTTCGATGATTGTACCTACATGCAGGAAGAACTGTTCCGGAAGCTGGTATTTTATGCGTACCGCTTCTTTTTTTTCTTCACTTTCAATAACGTTAAAAATGGGATCGCAGCTTTGATAAACAACTGCTACTCTCGAAGGATCGGTGCCATACAGGCTTATAATATGTTGTTTTGTTTCTTCGCTGATAGCCATTACTTTGCTGGCATTGCGGCAGGCATATCTCAGCTTGGTACGGTATATTTTTGCATCAATAGGTTTAAAGTCCCTGGGATGTAGTTCCGGAAAAAGATCATGAATGGTAACAACAGCAGGAATACCGGTTTGAACAATGCCAACCGGTATTTCCTGGCTGGGGCCGTGGTACAGATCTATATGAAGTCTTTTAAGATCCCGGGTTACCCATTTGCTGCGCCAGGCGCTGCGCCATATTTTGTGCAGCGGTAATTGCGGCAGTATTTCATGAATATTGGCTGTTTCCGGTTGAAACAGTTTCCCGGGCTTTGGATTAAATAAATAATATTCATTATCGGGATAATAAGTCGCCAGCAGTCCGATCATCACCCGGCTGAAAAAACCGAGCCCGGTAGCATTGTGGAAAGCTCTTTTAGCATCAAAACCAATGTTCATGGCGCAAAGATAACCTAAGTCTATTGTCAATAGACGATTAACTGGTTCACTGTTTGAGAGGCTGTGCGCCCCTGACTCAGGCAGGCCCCGTATTTACTATTTTGTCTTTGACAATTAATAGAGATAAAGGTATGTGGTTTTAACCGTAGTAAAAACTATTGCTGAGGCCGAACACGAAGCAGCATTTGAAAGGAAGCAGGCGGATGGTATTCCATTGGAAAAAGCAAGACAAGAGCTGTTGGAACATGTAAGAAGCTTTGAATAGAAGAAAAGGAAATAATAATCAGCAAGGCTGTTGTTATATTTTTAAAAGAGCTAACAGCCACACTTTTCCGAAAGGAATACTTTGGTTTTTTGGAAACAGCAGAGAATTATGTGAATGGTTTGATTGACGGGATATACTCACAGCTACTCAGCGTAAGCTATTACGAAACTCCCAAAGAGCTACAACATTAAGGCAATTACTATGTAAAGATAAAAGGCAGCAAACGTACAACCTGGTACGTGTTTTTTAATAAAAGCGCAAACCGTTATTTTATGCAGTTCATTACCAACAATCATACTCCGCAAAGCGCTTATCTCAATAAGTTATAGCTATCTTTGCCCCCACAAAATTTTACTATGCAAGATTTAATTTTAGAAGCCTGGGCCGATAGAGAGCTATTAAAAACAAAGAAATACAGCGACGCCGTAAGAGAAGTAATTGAATCGCTGGATAAAGGAAATTTACGGGTTGCCGAAAAAGCAGAAAACAAATGGAAGGTTAACGAATGGGTGAAGCAGGCTATACTGATGTACTTTGGGATACAGCCTATGCAAACATGGGAGGTGCCGCCATTTGAGTTTTACGATAAAATGTTGCTCAAAAAAGATTATGAAAAGCTGGGCGTGCGTGCGGTTCCTCATGCTGTAGCGCGCTATGGATCGTACCTGGCGAGGAATGTAGTACTGATGCCATCGTATGTGAACATCGGCGCTTATGTAGATGAAGGTACTATGGTGGACACCTGGGCAACGGTGGGCAGCTGTGCGCAGGTTGGTAAAGGTGTGCACCTGAGTGGTGGCGTAGGTATTGGCGGAGTGCTGGAACCCCTGCAGGCAAGTCCGGTTATTATTGAAGATGGCTGTTTCCTGGGTAGCCGTTCTATAGTGGTAGAAGGTGTGATTGTAGAGAAAGAAGCAGTGCTCGGTGCAAATGTGGTGCTTACCAAAAGCACCAGGATTATAGATGTAAGCAACGAAGTAGGCATTGAGTCGAGAGGCCGTATTCCTGCACGCAGTGTGGTAATTCCGGGGAGCTATTCCAAAAAATTCCCTGCAGGAGAATACCAGGTGCCCTGCGCCCTGATCATCGGCAAACGTAAAGCCAGCACTGACCTGAAAACCAGCCTGAACGATGCTTTGCGCGATTTTAATGTGGCGGTATAAACAGTTCATGGCGTATAGTTGATCGTTTATGGCAGACGTATGGATTTATCACCGGCCCCTCGATTATACGCTATGAACTATGGACCATTAACCATGAACTATTTTTCCATTTGAAGGCACTTGTATATAAATCAACCGGGAGCTGGTACACTGTTAAGGATGAGCAGGGTAAACTCCATAATGCCCGCATGAAGGGGGTATTCAAGATAGATGATATTACCAGCACCAACCCTATTGCCGTGGGGGATGAAGTAACGATTGAAATAGAGAACGTAACGGAAGCTACGGCCACCATCACTGAAATCCTGCCGCGCAGAAATTATATCAACCGGCAATCGCCCCGTCAAAAGTATCATCAGCATATTATTGCCGCTAACCTTGACCAGTCTTTGCTGGTAGCTACTTTAAAAGATCCTAAAACCTCTCAGGGGTTTATTGACCGCTTTTTGGTGGTTTGCGAGATGTACCATGTTCCGGCTATTATCATTTTCAATAAAACTGATATTTACCGCGATAAAGAATTGAAGAAGCTGGAAGAGCTGGGCAGTATGTACCGCTCTTTAAATTACCAGGTATTTGCTATCAGCGTGGAAAAGAACGAGGGGCTGGAAGCGCTGCATCAATTGCTAAAAGATAAAATTACTTTGGTAAGCGGGCATAGCGGTGTAGGTAAATCAACCTTTATTAATTATTTATTACCCGGACAGGAGATTAAAACCCAGGACGTAAGCGGGTGGAGCGGTAAGGGAATGCACACTACCACCTTTGCTACTATGTACGATCTGCCCGATAGCGGAAAGATCATTGATACGCCGGGTATCAGGGAGCTGGCCGTTACGGGGCTTGACAAAGAAGAGCTGTCCCATTATTTTCCTGAAATGCGCGACAGGCTTAACAACTGCCACTATAATAATTGCATGCACATTAACGAGCCGGGTTGCGCTGTTAAACAGGCCGTAATAGACGGGGAAATATATGAAGACCGGTATGTGAGCTATGTGAATATACTGGACAGTATGGAAAATAAAAGTTACTGAGTTGATAAGCTGTTTCAAATGTGGCTGTGCGAGGCGTCCTCGCTTCGCATTTTGTATGTTATCGTCTCCCGGCGATATATAAACTATCGCTCTAATACCCTAACGCGGTGCTTCATTCACTCCGTCAAACCAGCTGCTGTATTTTACATAATTATTGGCGATCCGGTTGATCTGGCCGCTCACCAATTCCTCCGAAACACTTTTTACTTTTTTTGCGGGCACGCCTGCATAAATACTGCCTGCTTCGCAGATAGTATTTTCCAGAACAACGGCACCTGCGGCAATGATCGTATTGCTATGCACCACAGCATGATCCATAACAATAGCCCCCATGCCAATTAATACATTATCATGCACCGTACAGCCATGTACAACAGCATTATGTCCGATAGAAACATTATTCCCGATGGTGGTGCCTGCACCCTGATAAGTACAATGTATGCAGGCCCCGTCCTGTACATTCACTTTATTGCCCATCTTAATAAAATTTACATCGCCGCGCAGCACGGCATTAAACCAGATGCTGCATTGATCACCCATTTGCACATCTCCTACAATGGTGGCATTGGGCGCAACAAAACAATCGGCTCCAAATTGTGGCTCTTTTCCTTCAACGGGTAATATCACCGGCATAATTTGTTTTTTGCTAAGATAATAAAATGATAACCGCTGTGTGCAACCTCCCCGATCCCAGGCAGACCGGCCGACTCTAAAAGTATATTTTACCTGTGTGCAGATTGGCCGGGAACAGGCCTCTGCCATAAAAACTTTTATGCTTTTTAAGGTTCAGACAATTAGTTACATTTGCCCGATGCAGGGAAAAATAGATAAGATAAAAAATTTATATAAGAAATGGAGTGGGCATGAGCCGGCTTCAATAGATATATTGCCGCAGGCAGGAAGCGAGCGCCGTTACTTCAGGCTTTGGAATGAAAATAAAGAACCGGTGATAGGTACACATGGGGCCAATATCCCGGAAAATGAGTCGTTCCTGTATTTTTCTGAACAGTTTTCAGCAAAAGAGTTACCGGTTGCCAATATTTATGCGGTCAGCAAAGACAGGCAGTTTTACCTGCAGGAAGATTTTGGCGATGTCTCGCTGATCAGCCGGCTGGAAAAAGAGGGATATACGCCCGAAGTTTATGCCTTGTTTAAACAGAGCCTGGAAAAGCTGGCTAAACTGCAGGTGGAAGGAGATAAAGGGCTGGATTACAGCAAATGCCTTACCAACAGTGAGTTTGGCAAGCAGGCTATTATGGCCGATCTCCTGTATTTCAAGTATTACTTTTTAGACGCGTTGCGTAAGCCGTACGATAAGCAAAAACTGATAGATGACTTTGAAGCGCTGAGCAATTACCTTACACATACCGATCATAAGTTCTTTATGTTCCGCGACTTTCAGAGCCGAAACATACAAATAACGGGAAATAACGGGAATGAGGCGGTTCACTTCATCGACTACCAGGGGGGCATGAAAGGTGCTCCGCAGTATGATGTAGCTTCTTTGCTTTGGCAGGCCCGGGCCGCATTGCCCGATGACTGGAAGAAAGACCTTTTGAAGGATTATATGACAGCACTGGAACCTTTACTGGAAAGGCCTTTGAACAGATCGAGCTTCAAAAGCCAGTATAACGGTTATGTATTGATAAGGTTACTGCAGGTATTGGGCGCTTATGGCTTCCGGGGCCTGTTTGAAAGAAAAGCCCACTTTTTAACCAGTATCCCGCTCGCATTAAAGAATTTAAAAGCGTTTATAGAAACGCACCCTATGGGTATTTCTGTACCCGAATTTGATAAAGTGCTGCAGTTATGTGTGGCTGATGAAATAATACAGCAGTTTACCCCGGTGCAGGCAACGGACGAAACCCCGCTTGTGGTAAAAGTGTGCAGTTTCTCTTTTAAAAAAGGATTGCCTGTTAATGATGAAGAAAACGGGGGCGGTTTTATATTCGATTGCAGGGGAATATTGAACCCGGGTCGGGTAGAAAGTATGAAATGCCAGACTGGTCGTGATAAGGATGTGATACAGTTCTTAGAGCAACAGACAAAAATGCCGGTGTTTTTGCACAGCGTTTTTGATGTAGTCGATATAAGCGTGGAAGATTATATCAAACGCGGTTTTGACAGCTTATACGTAAGTTTTGGCTGTACCGGCGGCCAGCACCGGAGTGTATATGCCGCTGATGCGTTAGCAAGACATCTGAAAAATAAGTTCAAGGTGAAGGTAGAGATAAATCATTGGGTACAGGATGCAAAGGAGTGGGTCAACGAGAAAAGTCAATAGCTGATGGCCCATAGCTTTCGCAAATTCAGGTTCTTTCACAGTATAGAAATTTATCTTATAGCGTTTAAATTTGAGAGTTTAAAAGTGTGGCATCTGGCAGCAGATTTATCTAACCAAATTGATTTACTTACTAAATCCTTTCCTTTTGAAGAAAGATATAGTTTATCCAGCCAGATAAAACGCGCTGCAGATTCTGTCGCTTTAAATATAGCTGAGGGAAGCACTGGTCAAACTATCGCGCTCAGATCAGCTATTGAAGTGGTTGCTGCGCTGTTTCTTGCAAAAGGAAGAAATTATATTTATGAAGAAGTAAAGCAGAATTGTATAACGAATACGAAATGTTGTGTAAAATGATATCCGGCCTGAGGGATTCTCTTTGATATGAAGGATATCTGAAATTATAAGAAACAATGGACAATAGACAATGGACAATGGACTATTCCGGGGGTGTACGTGGCTCTGCTCTCATCTTCTGCGCCGGCCTCGGCACCCGCTTCAAACCCTGGACAGACAAGCACCCCAAAGCATTAGCCGTAATAAATGGGAAGCCGCTGCTGCAAAGAAATATTGAGTACCTGCAACAGTATGGTATAAGGGATGTAATTGTGAATGTGCATCATTTTGCGGACCAGATCGAGGAGGCTGTAAGAAAAAATGATGGATGGGGAAGCCATGTCATCATAAGCAATGAGCGCGATGCCGTACTGGAGACCGGTGGCGGACTGCTTCATGCAAAACATTTATTCAAACCGGGAGAAAAATTTATTACCTGCAATGCAGATATATTGACCGATTTAGACATTAATCAATTGCTTGCCTTTCACGCGCAGGAAAAGCCATTGATCTCCTTTGCCGTAAGCAACAGGAAAACCTCCCGTAACTTATTGTTTGATGAGAACAACAGGCTTTGCGGCTGGCGCAATAACACTACCGGCGAAGAAAGGATATCTGTAGCCAAAAAGAATCTGATAGCGAAAGCTTATGATTGCGTGGCAGTATTTGAATACGGGGTATTTGATCATATTCATTTTTCAGGAAAATTTTCTTTGATCGATCTGTACCTCGACCTGGCTAAAACGCAGAGGATAGCAGGCTTTGATCATAGCGATAACGGCGATAAATGGGTAGATGTAGGCAGGCCGGAGAGTGTGGCTGTGGCCGAAGCTATGTTCTCTTAGCAGAGTGGAAATGGTTTAAAAAGCTGATAAGTTGACATGGGTTGTAAAGCATATCAGTAAAAGCAATCAGCAATGATAACATATAGTTTAAGACAGCATATTGTTTGGCAATGGCTTTTGATTTCAATTGCATGTATAATTTTTTCCTATTTAACGAGAGAGATTGACTTTTTACGACAATTCTTCATTATAACCTTTGCTGTTCTGTTTTTGCTGTGTATATCCTACATCATATTTTTTCCTACATACTTCGGTTCTTTTATCAAGGTTTCAGAAACAGCTACTGGCTTTACATTAGAATACCTGGATAAGAATGGCGATGTAAAAAGACGCGAGGATATAAATATGAATGAGCTGAATAGTTTTTCCTTCTTTGATATTTCAAGCCAGGTGGTCAATCAGAGAAAGTTTGTATTCAGGAGCACCTCTCATATTGTAAGGCTCCCCATGGTGTACAGGAAAAAAGTAAAAGGCACCATGCTGCAAACGGAAGAGATCATTGACCGGTTCTTTGAAAAGATTGAAAAGTATAATAATTTACAAGGCAGTCATTTTATTGAAAGAACGCCCGGCTTTATTGCTTCTAAAGCCGGGCTTGCGCTAATTATTATATACCCATTAATAATGATGGCCTTTCTTTTATTTTCCGGCAAAGAAAAAGTATTGGCCAAGGCCATCATCCCGTTACTTCTAAGCCTTGCTCCCTTACTCATTATGCGTTACAAGGAACTGAACAATATCCGGAATAATAAAAAAGGTTGAGAGGGGTTTCTCCTGTCAACCCATGAACTTTTCAACTTATCAACGAAACGCTTACTTTGCCGCCTGCATCGGGTTTTTTCCAACGCTTTGCCCGCGGCGCGCACCTCCATCTGTTTTTTGAGAGAAGGCTTTAAACCTTGTGGGTGCGGGCATAGTGCCCCAGGCATTGTTGGTTACATCAATATCAGCTGTTTCCTGTAGCGGGTCTAACAGGATGGAAGCTACTTCTTTATCTTTCACAAAGAATTTTTTTACCTGCTGCTCGTTATGCCTCCATATTTGTGCGGGTATACGGTCTGTTTCCTTGCTGCCGTCTTTATACGTCCATTCAATGATGATCGGCATTACCAGGCCTCCTTTATTGCTAAAGCTCAGTTCATAAAAATATTTGTTAGCAAATTTTTCTTTTGCTTCCGGCGTAAGTGCAGTAACGGTCATGGGTATATCAACTGTAAAGGTTTGGGTGGTATCTACTTTCTCCATGCCGCGCGCATAGCGCCAGTAAAAATCACGGGCTTCGGGGTTAACATCAGTATAAAAACGGAGATTTTTATCACCCCTGTTGCGGATCTTGGAAATGTCATCATAAGGGTTGGCCGCCGGAGCTGCTACCTTCTCCTGTACAGACTTACTTTCAGGTAGCGCACTGCTTAAGTCTGCTTTTGCATATTTAACGGTATCTAAAGAAATATCAACCGGCTGTATGCCATAAAACCAGCCGCGCCAGAACCAGTCTAAGTCTTCTCCGCTGGCATCTTCCATAGTACGAAAAAGATCAGCAGGTGTAGGATGTTTGAAGGCCCAGCGGCGCGCGTATTCTTTAAAAGCAAAATCGAACAGCTCGCGCCCCATAATCGTTTCGCGTAAAATGTTTAAAGCTGTTGCCGGTTTGGTATAGGCATTCGGGCCAAAGCCGATGATATTTTCAGAATTGGTCATTATAGGCTCCAGTTGCTCTTTGGGCAGCTTCATATAGTCTACAATAGCGCCTGCCCATCCTTTTTTAGTAGGGAATTTATTGTCCCATAATTCTTCAGTAAGATATTCTACAAAACTGTTCAGTCCTTCATCCATCCATGTCCACTGGCGTTCATCGCTGTTTACGATCATCGGGAAAAAATTGTGCCCCACTTCGTGTATGATCACACCGATCATCCCGTTTTTTACAGATTCGCTGTAAGTGCCGTCTTTTTCAGTTCGTCCAAAGTTGAAGCAGATCATCGGGTATTCCATACCATTGGCAGCCTCCACGCTCTGGGCAACGGGATAAGGATAAGGGAACGTAAAGTCCGAATACGTTTTAATGGTATGCGCTACAGCAAGGGTTGAAAATTTTCTGTACAACGGGTAAGCTTCTTTACCATAGAAGCTCATACACATGATTTTTTTACCGTTTACCAGCTGTGGCATGGCGTCCCACACAAACTTCCGGGAAGCGGTCCAGGCAAAATCCCTCACATTGTCGGCTTTGAATATCCATGTTTTGGTTTTGCTGCTTTTGGTTTTTTCTGCGGCAGTAGCCTCGGCAAGCGTTACGATTTCAAGAGGTTCTTTTGCTTTTGTAGCCTGGTTATACCTTGCCATTTGTGCAGGACTTAAAACCTGTGCATAGTTTTGACATTCGCCGGTAGCGCCAACAATATGATCGGCAGGTACTGTCATTTGAACATTATAGTTACCAAAGGTTAAGGCAAATTCTCCGCGGCCTGTGAACTGATGGTTTTGCCATCCCTGGAAATCGCTGTATACACATACACGTGGATACCACTGTGCTATGGTATACAGGTTATTGCCATCTTCTGCAAAATGCTCATATCCTCCGCGGCCACCGTATTTCATACGGTCTGTAATTTTGTACCACCAGTCAATTTTTAAAATATATTTCTGGCCGGGCTTTAAGGGTGTTGGCAGATCTACCCGCATCATGGTTTTGTTAATCGTATATTTCAGTGGCGTACTGTTCGCATCTGTTATTTTTTTTATCCTGACTCCTTTCCCGTTATCCATCGGGCTAAGCTCTTCTTCCATTGCCGCCAGCATACCATCAGTTAAAGCCACAGGCATTTGAGATGCCTTTTGGTAGTTGGCATTATTGAGGTTGCTATGTTGATTTTCATCTAACTGGAACCAGATATAGGTAAGCACATCCGGCGAATTATTGAAGTAGTTCAATGTTTCGCTTCCGGTTAAAATATTATTTTTTTCATCCAGCACGCATTGTATATCGTAATCGCAACGCTGCTGCCAGTATTTAGGCCCCGGTGCGCCGCTGGCAGTTCGGTATTCATTGGGTGTTGGCAAAATGGTTCCCAACTGCTCAAATTTATTACCGTGGTTGCTGGTGGGATTGTTTTGAATATCCTGTGCCGAAACACAGCTATACAAAATAATACAGGCGGTAAAAAACAATGGATATAATACGGTGCCTAATGGAATTTCAATTTGCTTGTTTTGCGTCATATCTATAAGTCATTTTTGTAGAGAAGATGTATTCCTGGTAATAACCCACTCCACAGCTCCTGAAATGGGTAGAATTTTTTCGTAAGAGCCGGCAGGTTTGCCAACCGGACAAACAGAAATACGCCCTGTTTATCGTGGGGACAATAAAAATTAACCCGGAATCCTTTCAATTGCCATTTTTGTTGCAAAAATAAAAACAGCGAGTGATACTACGAATATATAAACTCTTTGAGGAATTTTTATAAAATCGGATAGAAGTTTGCTGATCAGCAGGATGATCAACACCACCACCACCTGGCCGGCCTCCAGCCCGACATTAAAACCAAAAAGCCCCCAGCCCAGCGATTGGTCGCTGGCCAGCATCATCCTGATAGAGTTGGCAAAGCCCAGGCCGTGTATAAGACCAAAAAAGAGCGCCAAAAAATAGTTGCTGTTTATCTTTTTTACAGGGTTGCCGCTGACCATGTTCCAGAGTGCTGTAAGTACAATAGTTACAGGGATCAGGAATTCTACCCAGGAAGATGAAATGCGTATAATGTCCAGCACACTGAGCGCTAAGGTAAGTGAATGGCCGATAGTGAATGCCGTTACCAGTATCAGCACTTTTTTCCAGTCTTTGAAAGTATAAACAACTGCTAATACTACAATAAACAACTGGTGATCCAGGGCATCAGTGCTGATGATATGCTTCCATCCTTCAGTAAAATAAAAACCAAAATCGTTCATATTCCTGTGAAGTTAGCAGGTTTAAAGATTAAAAATTAACAATACCCGCACAAGTAATGCTGCTTTTCGAGCAACGAATGAAGCGGGTTTTCTATCTTCATCACTATTTTTGAAAAATATGTTAGCAGTATTCATTCAGCAATGGCTTTTAAGTCTGCTTTTATGCTTTACAAATGTACATCCTTACCATGTAAGCGCCACGGAAATGGAGTACGATGCAAAAAGCAAAAAGGTGGAGATCAGCACAAAAATTTTTACGGATGATCTTGAAACGATACTGGCAAAATTGTACAGGCAGAAAACCGATCTTTCCGCTAAGGCCTTAAGGCCGCAGATGACCGTACTGATCGATAAGTACATAACATCGCATCTTAGTGTTAAAAATGGCGATAAGGTATTGCCGCTTAATCTGTTAGGCTGGGAGCTAGATCGCGAAGCGGTGTATGTTTATACGGTAGCGAATGCCCCTGTTTTCGATCCTAAAAATATTACTGTTGAAAAAACGGTTTTATATGACCTGTTTGACGATCAGGTAAATATTATCCATTTCATATATAATGGCCGGCGGATCAGTAATAAGCTGGTATATCCCGAAAAAAAAGTGCAGTTGTCTTTCTAGGATATTTCTAAAAGTGTATTGGTAACGGCTGTTGCCGGTGATTTACCGTCCATCATATTTTGCGTTCGTTTATAGGTCTGCTTCAGGAAATTACTGTAAATTCAATCCTTTAAATTTTTTTGCATGAGATGTAAATTCCTGTTTGCTTTTCTTTTAATAACGAGTGGCTGGTCAGCTTTTGCTCAAACAAAATCCAGGTACAATGCTAAAGAAGCTTTTGATCCGCAGTTCTATCCGTACCCTGGAAACGAATACCGTAGCGCCAGTGGTGAGCCGGGGCCTAAATACTGGCAGAACAGGGCTGATTATAAGATCAGCTGCACTATTGATACGGTTAATCATATTATAACCGGATCAGAAGAGCTTCTGTATACTAACAACAGCCCCGATAACCTGAAGTTCTTATGGTTACAGCTGGACCAGAATATTTATCGGAAGGATTCACGTGGCTCAGCCACTACTACGGCTGCAGGGGGCCGTTGGGCAAACACAGGCTTTACAGAAGGAGACATTATCCAATCAGTTTCGGTTGAAGTGAACGGTAAAAAATATACGCCTGAATATACTATAACCGATACCCGTATGCAGCTGTGGCTGCAGGAATCTTTAAAAAATGCCGGCAAGGTAAAGCTATACATGAACTGGTCGTTTAAAATTCCTGAGTATGGAACAGACCGCATGGGCAGGCTGCATACAAAAAACGGGTGGATATATGAAATTGCCCAATGGTTCCCGCGTATGTGTGTATATGATGATTTGCAGGGCTGGAACGTATTACCCTATACTGGACAGGGAGAGTTTTACCTGGAATATGGAGATATTGAATTTACAGTGATTGCACCCGCAGATATGATCGTTGTCGGGTCAGGCGAGTTGCTGAATCCTGCAGAATGCTTTTCTGCCACGGAAGTAAACCGGTATTTCAATGCAAAAAACAGCGAAAAAACAGTACTCATTCGTAGCGCTCAGGAAGTAAACGCCGGTATTAAGCCCATCAAAGCTACCAACACCTGGAAATTCAGAATACAGAATACGCGTGATGTGGCCTGGGCAGCATCGAAAGCGTTTGTGCTGGACGGGGCCAGGATCAATTTGCCCAGTGGCAAAAAATGTATGGCATTAAGCGCGTATCCCGTAGAGTCAATCGTAACGAACGGATGGCAGCGCAGTACCGAATTTACCAAAGCATCTATTGAGCATTACTCCGCCAAATGGTTCGAATATCCTTATCCTGCGGCAACCAATGTTGCAGGTATTGTAGGTGGTATGGAATATCCCGGCATTGTATTTTGCGGGTACAGGGCAAGCGGCTTTGACCTTTGGGGCGTAACTGATCATGAATTTGGCCACACCTGGTTCCCAATGATAGTAGGAAGCAATGAAAGGAAGTATGCATGGATGGATGAAGGCTTTAATACCTTCATTAATGATCTTTCTACAGAGGCATTTAACAATGGTGAGTTTCATCAAAAACAAAGTGAAGAGGAAGCCAGGAGCTCTTTCGGTGAATATATAGATGGAATACATACTATTCCTGATGCTGTTCAGCAAAGTAGCCTGGGTGTTACAGCCTATTATAAACCTGCCCAGATGTTACACACTTTAAGAAATAATGTATTAGGCATAAAGCGGTTTGATGCGGCATTTAAAGAATATATTAACCGGTGGGCATACAGGCATCCCGCCCCATGGGATTTTTTCCGTACTATGGAAAATGTTGGCGGAGAAGATCTTGCCTGGTTCTGGCGCGGCTGGGTGCTGCATTCGTGGAAGATCGACCAGGCAGTAAAATCTGTTGCCTATAAAAATAATTTACCTGTAAACGGAGCAGTTATTACTATCGAAAACCTGGAGCAAATGCCCATGCCTGTTACTGTGTTGGTAAAAGAAAATAGCGGGCAGGAACAACGCCTGTCATTCCCTGTTGAAATATGGCAACGCAGCGGTACCTATACTTTTGCGGTATCTACTACCAGTGAAATAAAGGAAGTAAGAATTGATCCTGATAAAACCCTGCCAGACTGGAACCGTGTTAATAATGTTTGGTTAAAGAAATAGTACCGGACATGGTCAGACCGGGACGGCCAGATCTGTCCTACCCCGCTATGTGAAGCGAGAATGCTTCACACCTTATATGGTCGCCCCGCGCTGTGCGAAGCGTCCTCGCTTCGCAATATTATTCTGTCGCCTCCTGGCGACCTGTTCCGGACATTTATGGAAAAAATGCGCTTTTGTTTCTTAATAGCAAAGGCATAGCAACATGGCAGGTATAAACATAAACCAAGGCGCGATACGCCATCAGCACGGTTTTGCGAGAAAACACAGGCCCCTTTCGCTACGTATTGATATGACTCCTATGGTGGACCTGGGCTTTTTGCTGATCACTTTTTTCATCTTTACCTCGGCATTAAGCGAGCCCAATGCGATGAACCTGTTTATGCCTAAAACAGAGGGCCCGCCGTCTTTAATACCACAATCCGGGGCGTTAACTATTATTGTAGATAAAGAGGGTGAGCTGTTCTATTATGAAGGAGCGCCCGCAGCAGATGGATCAAACTTTACACAAAGCTCATTAAGCAGTATCAGGAAAGAAATAGTACGTAAAAAACATGAGGTAATATCAAATTATATACCTGATGCAGCCTGTGAAGCCAGGGCCGTTGCTAACAAAACAGGTATGGACGATTGCCGGCAAAAAAATCTCACCCTTTTAATAAAACCCACTGCTGACGCAGATTATAAAACGATTGTTGCTGTGCTGGATGAAATGGCTATTAATAAAATTGCCCGCTACGCATTGCTGGATCCTGATGAAAATGAGTTAGCGGCTCTCCGCTTGGTAAAGTAAGCATGCTCACTTTTTAATGCTCAAAAAATAAATCCGGGAGGGTAATGGGTGGAGTGTGTATAATGTACGGAGTATGATTCACGGTCAACATTAGCCATTTCAAATCAGCCATCTCAAATCTCAAATTATTAACTTAAAAATCATGGAAACAACAAAGATCCTTACGGCAAACCTGCTCGACATTGTATTCGATGGCAGGAACAAATCTTACGGTGCGTATGAGCTTCGTAAAAACTATCAGCAAAGAATGACCAAGGCCATGTTGCTCACAGCGGGCATTTGCATTATTATCGGGGGAAGCGCCTGGCTTAAAAATACTTTTTCAAAAGCAGAGCCGGCCCCGCTTGTAAAAATTTATGATAATCTGGTAATTGAAGATATTAAACCTGTTGAGGAAAAACTACCCGAACCCCTGCCACAGCCTCCTGCTTCCAAAGTAGAAGTGCCAAAGATCAAAAGCATAGCATTTACTACTCCTGTTCTTACAGAGAAAGATTTAGCAGATCCCCCGCCAGCACAGGCAGATATGATAGATACCCGTATCAGCAATATTACACAGCAAGGAACAAAAGATATAGGATTAGTTGTAACACCTCAATCATTGGAAGACGGAAAGGGCCTGATCGTATCAACAAGAAAAGAAGAGATTGATTACACCCAAACGTTCATTAAGGTGGAAATTGATGCTTCCTATGTGGGTGACTGGAAGCGTTTTCTCGAAAGGAATCTTTCGGGAGAAGTTCCGGTAGATAATGGCGCTGCGCCAGGTACCTACACGGTGATGATACAGTTTATAGTGGCTACAGATGGCTCTATAAGTGATATTCAACCGCTCACCCATCATGGATTTGGAATGGAACAGGAAGCGATGCGGGTCATAAAAAAATCCGGTAAATGGAAGCCGGCTATTCAAAGCGGTCGTGAAGTAAAAGCGTATCGCCGGCAACCGGTAACCTTCCAGGTACTGGAGCAGTAATGCAAAATGTTTAAGCTGCGGATGCACGGGAAAAAGTAATGGCATCTTTAGTTTTTTTAACATTATTATAGCAAATTTAATTTGGTTTTGCCAATTTGAACTTCTTAACTTTAAGCGAACTTTATGAAAATATTTAACCATTTGATACTGATTGTATTTTGCTGACCAGACGAATATTTTCCTTTTTAAAAACTTATTAGCAGCTGTAATTGCGTGCGATTAGCTTTTTGCGCACAAAGAAAAAGCAAAGCAATGCGTTCCTTAGCATTAAAAACACCTGGACGCTGAACAACCGCTCCGTGGCGAAAGAAAGGAGAGGAAAACACTTAAATATTTTTAAATATGAAAAAGATTGAAATGAATCAAATGGCGGGTGTCACGGGTGGAAAATTGTCGAATAGAGACTGTATGTTACGTGGTGCCGGTACCTTTTTGTTAGTAGGATTAAGACTTTGGGGGCCTGCAATTGCTTTGGTAGCAACCTCTGGAGACTGCTTTTAAACTTTTTTAACTCAAAATTGCAATTCATGAATGCTAAAAGGTTGTTGATAATAGCTGTGGTAATTCTGTTTCTAAATATTCTACTTGGCTATTATAATATGCTCAACATACCAACTAAATCGTACTATGAAATTTTTACAATTCCATGTTTTTGCATTTTGTGTTCGGCAATAATTTTGTTAAAGGGCAGGAAGACTAAGTAAATTATTAAATACCTAAATCTTTATTATGAAACATATTTCTGTTCAAAAAATGAACTCTATTCAAGGTGGTAAAATGGCAAGTCTTTGTTTTTTTGCAGTCCCAATTTTTTCTGTAACTGCAACACATATGCCAGGAAATATAGGTACTGCTTGGAGTCTTGTTCAGGCTTGTTGGAACAGCTAACAGAACCAATATTTTTAAATAAGTGACTTTAAACTATAAGTAAAGTCACTTATTTATATTACTAACCTTATTGATGGGTGCTTTTGGATTCAAGAATAAATCACTAAAATCACAGATGCAAATGCAACATCTATTTTGTTTTGTGTTAAGGTAAGCAGAATTAAGTGTTAAAGCTTTAATTTTATTTTCAGTTAAATCCTGACCTCTAATATTCAATTCTTAAGTGTTAGATGGTATTTTGTAATTTCTGTTTTAAGCGAACTTTATGAAAATATTTAACCATTTGATGCTGATTGTATTTTGCTGACCAGACGAATATTTTCCTTTTTAAACACTTATTAGCCGCTGTAATTGCGTGATATTAGCTTTTTGCGCACAAAGAAAAAGCAAAGCAATGCGTTCCTTAGCATTAAAAACACCTGGACGCTGAACAACCGCTCCGTGGCGACAGAAAGGGGTGGAGCAAATTTAAAACTTTTTAATTATGAAAAAAATCGAGATGAATCAAATGGAAATGGTGGAGGGAGGGAAAGAGCAAATCTCTTGCGAAAGAGCAATGGGGTGGTTGTTTGGAGCAGGAACGGTAATAGCATTTATTCCAGGATTGTTTCCTTTAGGTATTGTTTTAGCAGCAGCTGGTGCTGGTACTGCTACAACGTGTTAATGAAAATATTCATTATATAAAAATCATTTTATGAAAAAACTACAATTAGCGGAAATGGAGGAAATCTCTGCAGCTTTCAATTGGCGTGAGTTTGTAAAAGGAACTTGTGAGGGCGCTGCTTTTGGGCTATCATTAGTAGCGATGCCGCTTGGGCTTACAGTTGCTGTAGGTCTTGGCGGTACATTTGGATGCGGCTTAATATAACAATTAAAGGAACTTATGACTCTTAGTAACTGGACTCATAAGTTCCTTTAAATTTAAATCATAGTTATGAAAAGAGAGACTATAATAGGCTTACTGTTTATTTGTAATGCATTAATAACTATTACGCTACTTTGCATAGGAAACTTATACTGGGATACAAAGCAATCATACCTTTTGGTTTGTTGTATCCCTTTGATATTAATGATGCATTTTATTAGAATGAAAATAAAAAAGTTAAAAAGAGAGCAAGAGTTATGATAAAATCCTGATAGGGTCTGATTCAATAGGTCCGTTTTCAACAATGTTGTAGTCTTGATAACAGTCATGTAAGTAAATAATCTTGTTCAAAATGTATAATACTGAACTTCTAAATATCAGGAACTGGTTTTATTTTTTTATACTGTTGCTATTTCAGTTTGCGATAATATATTTTATAAATTATTTGTATTATTCAGAAAACTTATTTTATTCATCATACGCTGATCAGCTGACATATGATAGAATTCAGGATTTATATCTCTCTCAGAACAAGTACAAATGGCTGGGCTATCTATTTATACCGTTATTATTTTATATAAAAGTGCTGTATAATACCTGTGTAGTTACTACAGGCTCTTTACTAAGTGATTCCCGCGCCGGATTCAAAAGCAATTTTAATGTATGTCTCAAAGCAGAGTATGTTTTTGTAATCATGCTTTTTGTAAAATTCCTGGTGCTTGGCTTTTTTAAGGAGGTTAATACATTAGATGACCTAAGCTTTATGCCCGGCTCGCTGGCCAATTTGTACAAAGTGAGCGAATTGCCTAAATGGGCCGTGTACCCTTTACAAACTCTTAATTTATGGGAACTGCTGTTTTGCTGGGCTGGTACGGAGCTGTATGCTTTGCAATTCGGGATTTCTAAATCAGCGGCTGTTCAGCGCTTTTGCATACCATACTTAACAGGCCTATTTATATGGGTACTGGTTGTTGTGTTCATAACCTTACAATTATCGTAACCATGCGTATTGTAAAACTGCTTATCCTGTTACTGGTTATTTCTGCTATTGGTATTTTACTGTACAAAATAATCAATAGGGTCAATAGCAAAACGGCAGCGGAGCAACGCACGGCTATACTACCTGCTTTTACATTTTATACTTTAAGCAATACTCCTTTTACTAATGATTCGCTTATAAAAGTTAAAGGCACGGTTATAATTTACTTCAATACAGGCTGCGAACATTGCCAATACGAAACAGAGCAGGTTGTAAAATATGCCAATAAGCTACAGCAGGCTGATTTTTTAATGGTGTCTCATCAGCCGGTAAGCGAGTTAAAGGTGTTTGACAGTATTTACAGTATAGCGGCCTGCTCATTTATAAAATTATTACACGATAGGGAATATACAATGCAACGGGTATTTGGAGCCAATACTGTACCAACAATTTTTATTTATAATAAAGACAATCGCTTTATAAAAAAGTACAGCGGCGAAGTAAAAATAGATGCTATTATAGATGCCATTAAATAAAATGCAGCCTAAGCAGCAAAAAAATATTCGTAAAACGTTTGCGCTTCAGCACGACCAGTCCGACTGTGGCGTGGCCTGCCTCTTATCCTTAATAAAATATTATAGTGGAAATAATACGCTGGAAAACCTGCGGCATTTAAGCGGCACTAACACTACCGGCACTACTTTGCTGGGCTTGTATCACGCGGCTAATGCGGTTGGCTTTACCGCCGAAGGCTGCGAGGCTGATATAAACGCGCTTGCTGAACATGGCAAACCCTGCATTTTACATGTAACCATTAATGATAATATGCAGCATTATATTGTGTGTTACGGACTCAAATCCCTTTCCGGCCGGGGAGGGGGCGGAGGTGAGGCGTTTCTCATTGGCGATCCTGCTCAAGGCATTGTGCATTACTCCAAAAATGAGCTGGATAAAATATGGCAGTCAAAAGCTTGCCTTACTTTAGAACCGAATGAAAAATTTATTAAAGCTGCCGATGAAAAAAAAGCAAAAATAAGCTGGATCAAAAATCTTGTAAAAGAAGACGCGCCTATGCTGGGCATTGCCGCTTTCTTAGGCGTGGCCGTGGCCGCATTAGGATTAGTCATGGCTGTATTCTCTCAACGGCTGATAGATGACGTTTTGCCCAATAAGGACTATGAAAAATTGTACATCGGTATTGTGCTGGTGTTTTTGCTGTTGCTGGTAAAAGAAGGACTTTCTGTATTACGGCAGCACTTTTTGATTAAGCAGGCAAGAGGTTTCAATCTAAGAATCGTCAGCTTTTTCTTCGGGCATTTACTGCAATTGCCCAAGCCGTTTTTCGATAGCCGTAAAATTGGGGATATGACGGCGCGTCTCAACGATACCAGCCGCATACAGCGGGTAATAAGCCAGTTGGCAGGTAATATAATGATAGACATTTTAGCCGTTATTGTATCAATGGTATTTGTATTTACCTATTCCGCCACCGCGGGATTGATATGCCTGCTGACGCTGCCATTGCTGTTTCTGCTTGTTTATAAAAATAATCACGCCATCATCGGGCGACAGAAAAACGTGATGCAGGGATATGCCGGGGCTGAGGCTAATTATATCTCTACCCTGCAGGGTATTGAAGCAGTAAAAACGGGGAATCACCAGGAAGCCTTTAATGCAGCAAACAATACTGTATATCAAAAATACCAGGACGCTGTATTTAACCTGGGCAGTTTTCAGATCAGGCTTTCCTTTATCATTAATGTATCCGGGCTCGTTTTTCTAACAGGTATCTTAGCGTATTGTTGTTATGCGGTGCTCAACAACGAATTAAAAACCGGGGCGCTGATAGCCATACTTTCCATGTGTGGTACTATGCTGCCAGCGGTTGCGAACCTGGCATTAATTATGATACCTGTTAATGAGGCAAAAATTGCTTTTGACAGGATGTTTGAATTTACCAACAGTAAGCCGGAAGATGCTGCTGGTATAGTTTTGAATGGTAGTTTCCAATCAGTTTCTATAAAAAATCTTTCTTTTCGGTTTCCCGGACGCAGACCATTACTTAAAAGTATCGGCTTTACTGTAAATAAAGGAGAAATCATTGCCTTAATGGGAGAAAACGGCTGTGGTAAAAGTACCCTGTCTCAATTATTGCTGAAAAATTATGATTATGAATGTGGAGATATCCTGGTAAACGGAAAAATATCTCTGAAACAGGTTAATATACAAAGCTGGCGAAACCTGATAAGTGTAGTACCGCAGGAACCCCATATTTTCAACACAACGATTCTGGAAAATATCGCTTTTGAAGATGCGGCTAAAAGAACAGGCGAAGTATTACAGTTTTTACAGCGATATGGCTTTGCTTCCTTTATAGATGGTTTGCCGCAATCTTTTATGACTGTTGTTGGAAAAGGGGGAATCAATTTATCTGGTGGTCAAAAGCAGATGATAGCGCTGGCCAGGGCATTATATAAAATGCCGCAGCTTTTAATTTTGGATGAAGCAACTGCCGCTATGGACAGAACAGGTGAGCAGTTTGTATTGCAATTATTGATGCGGTTAAAGCCACAAATGGGGATTATCTTTATTACTCACCGGCTTCACGTGTTAAAATCTTTTTGCGACCGTATCTGTCTGCTGGAAAATGGCATCATTACTGCGTCAGGCAGCCATGATTGCCTTATTGAACAGGATAACCTGTACAGTAGATACTGGCAGGATATGCTTTAATAATGCCCGGCAAGCAGCTTGTAAGGTCCTTATTAACTATTGTTCTTTAGCAAATTTTTTTGTGGCTACTTGTTCTTGGAAGAATCTGTAATTTTGCAGCACAAAAAATTACAGTACATGACATTGCATCGTGAAGGAAAGGGTTCTATTGCTATTGCGGTTATTCTTTTCCTGATTATCAATTTTATTTCATACAAATTTTTATTTGCTTCTTATCCTGTTATCTTTTATCTGCTGTTATTAGCAACATTGGTGATTTTGGGATTGGTTATCTCTTTTTTCAGGATACCTGACAGAAGGTATAATATTAACCCCAATGCTGTAATAGCACCCTGCGATGGTAAAGTAGTGGTAATCGAAGAAGTGCAGGCCGATGAGTATTTTAACGACAGACGCATCCAGGTTTCCATTTTTATGAGCCCCTTAAACGTACATGTAAACCGCAATCCGGTAAGCGGCGAAGTGGTATATAACCAGTATCATAAGGGCAAATACCTGGTAGCCTGGCATCCCAAATCATCTACCGAAAATGAGCGCCATACCAATGTATACCGTGTCGGCGATAAAGAAGTGCTGACCAAGCAGATTGCCGGTGCACTGGCAAAGCGTATTGTTAATTATCTTTCTGTGGGCAGCAAAGTGCAGCAGGCCGGGGAAATGGGATTTATTAAATTTGGCTCCCGGGTAGATCTGTTATTACCCCTTAATGCTGATATTAAAGTAAAAATTGGTGATATTGCAGTAGGAGGCATTACAGAAGTTGCCTACTGGTAAGATTTGTGTAAGGTGTAAGGATGACGGTTTTTATGCGAAACTCCATCTTGTAATAGATAAAAAAATATATAGATGAAAAAATTATTTTTGATTGCAGCAATCGCTTTTTCCATTCATGCCCAGGCGCAACGCAGTTATGCAGAGCAGGTAGAAAAAACCGCGGCCCAGTTTATAAAAGCTTTGGAAGACAGTGATATTAAAACCCTGGGCGCTTTGGCTGCTCCTAAATTAACCTATGGCCACTCCAGCGGCAGGGTTGAGAATAAAGAGCAGTTTTTACAAACTTTTAGATCAGGAGCATCTGACTTTGTAAAAATCAATATTACAGACCAAACTATTGATGTTACGGGCACAACAGCAATTGTACGCCATTTATTTGATGCAGATACCAATGACAATAACAAGCCCGGCCATATTACTTTAAAAATTATGACGGTTTGGCAAAAGCAGGGGAGTAAATGGATACTGCTGGCGAGGCAGGCAGTTAAGCCCCCGGTGCAATAACAAAAGCACTATTGTTGTGTCGTAAGTTGGTCAAGTTAAGTGAAAACAGAAATAATAATGTTCAATACTCAACGCTCAATATTCATTTATGAGATTGGTATACAAGCTAAGTATTGATTATTGAACATTGCGTATTAAGTGTTAAAATGAAACCACTTATAATTCCTGTAACACTACCAGTCCTTTCCAACACTGCCGCCAAACTGTGTTTTTTTATTTGACGCTTTTCTTTGCGTATTTCGTTCCTTCTGCTCCAGTCTGTCTAACTGCTGCTGTGCCTGGCTTTTATCTAATTTAGATGGCTGGGGCTTTTCTTCGCCACCTCCACCGCCACTCCTTTTTTGCTCAGACAAAGCTTTTTGTAAGTTCTCCCGGGCATTATCATCCTGGCTGTTCAATCTTAATGCCTGCTTATAGGCCTCAATACTTTCCTCCGTTTTATTTTGATTACTATATACAACTCCTGTATTATAGTAAGCGCCTGATCTTAATGCAGCAGTTGCTGCTGCAGATGAGGAAACCTGCTGGTAAGCTTTTACCGCATCGTCGGGCTTTTTTTGTTTGTATAAAGCTGTGCCTTTGTTAAAAAGTGCGGTGTACCTGTATTTTTCTTCGGTAACCTTATCATAGCTTTTTACCGCTTCAGCCAGTTGCCCTCTTTTAAAAAAGGTATTGCCTTCTTTTATAAAGCTTTGCTGGCTCTGGGCAGCACCAAGCAAAACAAGGGCTGAGAATAATAATGTTAAAAATAATTGCATAACAATTTCCAACTTTTAAACTTTCCAACTTTAACTGTTCTCTGTATCCGTCAGCCTTTCCTTCCTTCCGGCAGTAACTGTTCCCAAATGAGCAACAGCAGCATAAGGGCCACAAAAACCCAGAAATAATAGGAAAAGCTCATGAGACTGGTATCGCCGGTTACCTTTTTATCTATCTGGGAAAGGTTGGCGGTTATCTGCTTTACAGCATCATCACTGTTTTGCAGATGCACGTAAATACCATGGGTATTGACCGCTATTTGCTTCAGCTCCTGCTCATTCAGCTTTGAAATAATTTCGATACCGGTTTCCTTGTCTACCTTATGCCCGCTGGTAGAGTCATCTGGAATGAAGCTTCCGGTGGGAGAGCCAATTCCTACTGTATTTACCATCAATCCGCGTTTCGACAATTCTTTTGACAGGCCAATAGCTTCTTCATCATGGTCTTCTCCGTCAGAAATTAAAACTACTGCCCTGTACCTGGCATCGCGTTCTCCAAAAGCATTCAGGCTTTCCTGTAAAGCGTCGCTTATCACCGTACCTTTCATGGGAACCGCATCTGGTGAGGCTTCATTTATGAACATTTGTGCAGCTCCATGATCGGAGCTGAGGGGCATCTGCAAATAGGCTTTGCCTGCGAAAAGCACCAGGCCTACACGGCTGTCGGGAAGGGCGTCCATTAATTTGCTGATGAGCTGTTTAGCCCTTTGCAGGCGATTAGGCGCAACATCTTCGGCCAGCATGCTTCTGCTTACATCCAGTGCAAATACTACGTCTATACCTTTACGGACAATGCCATCACTTCCTCCTGGCTTACGCAAATTCATCACGGCCAGAACGCCCATCACAAAAGCCAGGCAGATCAGTATGAACTTTACTGTAAAACGATGGGAGCTGTACCTGCGCAACATGGCTTTTACCAGCCATGGACTACCTATTTTTTCTGCAGTACGCTTTTTCCATTTGTTTACACGAAGGAATAGTAACAAAAAGAAAAGAAGCGCTAAAAAGAGCCATGCAAAAAACGCATATTGAAACTGGAAGGAGTTCATGGTTTGTTACCGGTTTCAGGTTTCTGGATATTTAAAATTCAATATTTTACATTCCTTCCTCTACATCTGCCCTTCAAAAAAACCATATTCCTTTAAAATAGCTTTAAGCATTTTAAGCCTTACGGTACTCATATCATAATTCGGGTCGGGCGATTCAACATTTAAAACGAAAAAATAGGGATGTTTATTTTCTTCAATCCATCCCACCACCCATCCCAGGGCATGACCTTTATCGGTGGTGCCCCAGCCCGTTTTATAAGCCAGGGTATAGTTGGAATTATTTTCCAATAACATCGCGTGTTTTACTTTCTGCTGATATATTTTGAAGAAAGGCAGTTCATCAAAATACAATTGCTTCACCACGCCGAGGTTCTGATCGGGGGTCAATTTAAGCGAGTTGTCTAACCAGAAACTGTCAATCTTTGAAATTTTATAAGGCTTTTTATCTTTACCTGCACCATATTTAAGAGAATCCAGCCAGAACTGCATGGTATCTTTCCCTATACGGCGCGCTATTTCCTGGTAATAAGGAACGGATGATGCACGGAATGCCTGGTACATGTTCAGATCTTTATTCCATGCTTCCACAGAGCGTTGAACACCATCCCATGGGATAACCATACTGTCGCTTGAAATTTTGCCGGTTTGCAGGCCGATCAGCGAATTAATGATCTTAAAAGTAGAAGCCGGTAAATAGGCGCTGTCCCGGTAACGTTTAAGGTTGTAAATAGTAAAAACGCCCGTGCCGTTGTTAAACAATGCAAAGCAGCCGTCTAAATGATTTTCATCGAAGTACTTTTTAGGACTATCATCCACTTTTACATTGTTTTGGGTACAGGATACCGTCATACCTGCTGCCACCATTACCATTACAATTAACCTTTTCATATTCTTTATCATACGTTATGCAAAAATAGGCCTACCATTGTTTTGGCCGGTGTTTTTAGCGTTTTTTAACACGGAACTGGCACGTAGATTGTAATTAGCTTATATATAAGTAGTTATGCCGGAAGCATTATTTTCATACGACCCATTGAACGATTATCGGTTAATACTGGATTTGCCTGCCGGCATAAAAGAAAAGGTAACAGCAGCGAAGACTGCTTTTGACCTGGAATACAAGGGCATGACGATAGCAGGCGGACAACCGTTCGTGTACCTGGCGGCGTTTTCGCAAAATGAATCTCTGGAGCAGGAAATGTCCGATACGCTGTACAGGATCGCATTAGGCTTTATGCCTTTTAAGGCACATCTTAGAAACTTTGATCAAACAGGCCATAATGAAATATTTATGCCGTTTGAAGATGTAAAACCGGTTGAGTTACTGATACAGCGGTTAAAAAGTGCGGGCCCGGTTTTCAAAAATGCAAAGTTTAATGAGTTGCCAAGAATATCCATTGCCCGGGGATTACAGCCTTTTCAGTTTAACAAAAGCTGGGCGGCTTTTGAGCATCGCCGCTTTTCTGCCACATTTATTGTAGAAGGAATGCTGTTGCTGAAACGCATGGAAGGCTTTAGCAGCTGGCAGATATTAAGGCGCCTGGAGTTTGAGAATATGGTGGTTGAATGAGCCAATTAGCCAATGTGCTAATATGCTAATGCCCGTTCGGCGTTCAATGGACGATGAACCTCAAACTATAAACCTTAAAACCTGAAACTTTAAACCTTAATATAAATCTTCTTCTTATCCAGCCACCAGCAAATAGCCCACATAATTATAATGATACAAAGCGCATAAAGAAGTGAGCCGGCCCTTGGATCACCCGGGATATGAATAAAGATCTTTTTGTACAGGACGTTCCAGAAGGTAGTTCCATCCTGGAATTTAAAAAGTGCTGCTGTTTTAGGCAGAAAGGCGCTTAATGCAAAAATGAATAATGGGTTTTTCCCAAATACTTCGAAAAACCGGGTGGGGAAGCCCCTGTAGCCTTTTACTTCTATAAAATAGATCATAGTGCTTAACGTAACAATAGCCAGTCCGACCGTATAAACCGTATAAGAGCTGGTCCATATTTTTTTGTTGATCGGAAACACCATATCCCAGCAAAAGCCGGTTATGAGCAGTGCTACCCCGGCAATAAACAACCCCGTAAGGGTTTTGTAGATGGCATTGGGTTCTGAAGCGGACGCATTGTTTTTGATATACATTCCAACAAAATATCCAAAAACCACTTCAACAATAGCAGGAAGGGTGCTCAGGAGCCCCTCGGGGTCAAAGGGAACCCCTTCCCCTTTATACATGTGCGGAATATGCAGGATCGCTTTATCTATTTCTGTTCCAACCCAGCCTTCTATACTATAAGGGTCTGCCGGGTTGCCTAGCACACATATAGCCCAATATAGCAAGAGCAATAAAAGACCGGTAAAATAAGCAACTTTAGGCTTCAAATAGTAAACAATAACAGATGCAAAAAAATAGCAAACGGCTATACGCTGCAGTACTCCAAAAATACGCACGCCTTTTTCGTTGTCATACTGGTTGATCCATCCAATAAATTCAAGACTGTCTTCGTTCCAGCGCACAAAAGGGTACCAGTTTAAAAACAGCCCGATTCCAAAAATAAGAACGGTCCTTTTTAATATCTTTTTCCAGAAGGCACTATCGCCCTGCTCTTTCAGCCGGGGCATTACAAAGGCCATAGCGTTGCCCACCGCAAAAAGAAAAAAGGGGAAAACGAGGTCGGTAGGAGTAAGCCCGTGCCAGGGAGCATGTTTTAACGGAGGGTAAATATGTGCCCAGCTGCCGGGGTTATTTACGAGTATCATGAGGCATACGGTAGCGCCTCTGAATATATCAAGCGATTGATAGCGTACTTTCATGCGTATATATTTTTAACAGGCAGGCTTACAGGCGAGCATGGGTTATTGTCTTGGCCTCCCTCAAACTTACAGTAAAAGTATTCATTCCTTCATTAGTACAGATGAGAATTTTTTATCCTGTTAGCAAGAAGTATAAAGGCGGTACATCGGGTGAGGAGCATCCATATGTGGTCTCATACAGCTATATTTGCAAATTATTTTAACTGAACTAATTTTAATTCATGTCTGGCAAAACCATTATGATCACCGGCGGAGCAGGTTTTATAGGCTCGCATGTTGTACGGTTATTTGTAAATAAGTACCCCGATTATAAGATTATTAACCTGGATGCGCTTACGTATGCAGGAAACCTGGAGAATTTGAAGGATATAGAAGACCGGTCCAACTATGTTTTCGAAAAGGTGAATATAGTGGATGCCGAAGCCGTGAAAGCCATTTTTGCAAAACACCAGCCTGATGGCGTGATACACCTTGCTGCCGAAAGCCATGTAGACAGGTCGATTACCTCTCCCCTAGACTTTGTTTATACCAACGTAATCGGAACCGTAAATCTTTTAAATGCGGCGAAAGAACTATGGAAAGACGATTTTGAAGGTAAAAGATTTCATCATGTCTCCACAGATGAGGTATACGGCGCTTTAGGCGATACGGGTTTTTTTACGGAAGATACTGCTTACGATCCCCACTCTCCCTATTCCGCTTCCAAAGCATCATCAGATCATTTTGTTTATGCTTACGCGGACACGTATGGATTACCGGTGGTTTTAACCAATTGCTCTAATAATTACGGTCCCAATCATTTCCCCGAAAAGCTGATCCCGTTGATGATTCACAATATCATTAACCACAAGCCGCTGCCGGTGTATGGTGATGGAAAGTACACCCGCGACTGGCTATATGTGATCGACCACGCCCGGGCTATTGATCTTGTTTTTCATGAAGGGAAAAATGCGGAAAAGTATAATGTAGGAGGTTTTAATGAGTGGAAAAATATCGACCTCGTGAAATTACTTTGCAGGCAGATGGATGAAAAATTAGGCCGCGAGCCGGGCACCAGCGAGCAACTGATCACTTTTGTAAAAGACCGTCCGGGGCACGATTTAAGATATGCTATTGATGCGACCAAGATCAACAAAGAATTAGGGTGGTCGCCTTCCGTAACTTTTGAAGAAGGCTTGTCTAAAACTATTGATTGGTTTTTAAGTAATCAGGAGTGGCTTAAAAATGTAACCAGCGGCGATTATCAGAAGTATTATGAGAAGCAGTATGATGCTAATTAATGCTAATTATGGCGAATTGATGCTAAATACATCTGGCGAAATATTATTTAAAGATGAAAGCTACATGATTGTAGGGGCGTGTATGCGGGTGCACTCTGCTTTAGGCCCGGGGTTTTTGGAATCTGTTTATATGGAAGCACTGGAAAAAGAGTTTGGTCGTGTGGGTATCGTCTTTGAACGAGAGAAGAAATTGCAGGTAATGTTTGACGGTATTATCTTAAAAAAGTATTTTAAAGCCGATTTTCTATGTTATAACGAAATCATTGTTGAAGTTAAAGCAATGAGTGTACTTATACAAAGAGAAGAAAAGCATGTGCTGAATTATCTTCGTGCATCTAATAAGAAGTTAGGAATATTAGTAAACTTTGGTGAGCCATCGCTCAAGTATAAACGCATACTTAATTCAAGGTATTCGCATAATTAGCAGTAATTCGCAACAATTTGTAAAATTCGCATTAATGAAAGGTATAATTCTCGCAGGCGGCTCCGGTACAAGGCTCTATCCCATAACAAAAGCAATCAGCAAGCAGTTGATGCCTATCTATGACAAGCCTATGATTTATTATCCGCTATCTGTATTGATGATGGCCGGTATAAACGAAGTGCTGATTATAACGACTCCGGAAGATAATGCGGGGTTTAAAAGATTGCTAGGTGATGGCTCCCGTGTGGGATGCCGGTTTGAATATGCGGTGCAGGAAGAGCCTAACGGATTGGCCCAGGCATTTGTGATTGGGGCGGAATTTATCGGGAACGATAAGGTAGCGCTGGTTTTAGGAGACAATATATTTTATGGAACGGGTTTAGGAACACAACTAAAAAAGCTGGCCGATGTGGATGGCGGGTATGTATTTGCTTACCGGGTAAGCGATCCCGAAAGATACGGTGTGGTGGAGTTTGATGAAGCAATGAAAGCCGTTTCGATCGAGGAAAAACCCCAACAGCCTAAATCCAATTATGCTGTGCCGGGATTATACTTTTATGATAATTCTGTGGTGGACATAGCCAGGCAGCTCGAGCCATCTGCCCGTGGTGAATATGAAATAACTGATGTAAATAAGATCTATTTAAAGCAGGAGAAGCTGCATGTAGCCGTTTTAGACAGGGGCACCGCCTGGTTGGATACCGGAACTTTTGATTCGCTTACCGATGCGGCAGAATTTGTGCGGGTGATAGAAAAAAGACAGGGTACCAAAATTGGATGTATTGAAGAGATCGCCTGGCGCAATGGCTTTATTACAAAAGCACAACTGGATGTGCTGGGAGATGAGCTCATCAAAAGCGGATATGGAGAATATTTAAAAAAGCTGTAAGTTGAAATAGCTTATCTTGTTTGATAAAATGGTATTCGCGGTTATAATACTTAAAGGTCCTCAAAATATAAACTAAAATACATTATGAAAATTGCTGTTGTTGGAACGGGATACGTAGGGTTAGTGACGGGAACCTGTTTTGCTGAAACAGGTAATATTGTTCATTGCGTAGACGTAAATAAAGAAAAAATAGCAAAGCTGAAGAAAGGTCAGTGCCCTATTTACGAACCAGGGCTGGATGTGCTTTTACAGCGGAACCTCAAAGAGAAAAGAATTTTGTTCTCTACAGACCTGAAAACTGCTGTTGATAAATCTGATATTATTTTCCTGGCCCTGCCCACTCCTCCGGGCGAAGATGGCTCTGCAGACCTGAAATACATTTTAAATGTTGCGGAAGATTTATCAAAAATTATAACAACCTATAAAGTAATTGTAAATAAAAGCACAGTGCCCGTAGGTACCGCCGAAAAAGTAGCGGAAGTGCTGGGTAAGCAATTATCAGAAGACCTGTTTGATGTTGTTTCAAATCCAGAATTTCTGAGAGAAGGTATTGCAGTTGACGACTTTTTAAAACCGGACAGGGTGGTAATCGGAACATCTTCAGACAGGGCGCGTGATATGATGAGCGAATTGTACCAGCCTTTTGTCCGCCAGGGAAATCCTATTTATTTTATGGATGAGCGCAGCTCGGAAATGACTAAATATGTTGCCAACTCCTACCTGGCTATGCGTATTTCGTATATGAATGAAGTAGCCAATCTTTGTGAGCTTACCGGCGCAAACGTAGACCTGGTACGTATTGGTATTGGTAGCGACAGCCGTATTGGTAAACGGTTCCTGTTCCCGGGTATCGGTTACGGTGGCAGCTGTTTTCCTAAAGATGTATTGGCGTTGCACCATACTTCCAAACAAAATAAGTACGATTTTAAATTACTGGATACAGTAATGAAGGTGAACAAGAACCAAAAAACAGTTTTGTTCAAAAAGATCAAAAAGTACTATAAGAACGACCTCAAAGGCAAAAATTTTGCCATGTGGGGACTGGCATTTAAACCTGAAACAGACGATATCCGCGATGCGCCTTCTCTTGAATTAATAAATGAATTGTTGCATGCAGGCGCGAGTGTAACGGTATTTGATCCTGAAGCTATGGGTAACGTAAAAAGCCTTCTGGGAAATAAGATCACTTATGCAAAGGACCCCTATTCGGCGCTTAAAAATGCCGATGCTTTACTGATTGTAACGGAATGGAGCGAGTTCAGAAATCCTGATTTTGAGCGAATGGTAAAGAACCTGAAATCCAAAACAATATTCGATGGCAGAAACGTTTTCAACCTCGAAAAAATGGAAGAGTTAGGATTCCATTATAACAGCATCGGCCGGAAAACTATCAACAGCAAAAACTAAAAAATGAAGAAAAGGGTACTAATTACAGGAGCCGCAGGCTTTTTGGGATCACATTTATGCGACAGGTTTATTAAAGAAGGATACCATGTAATAGCAATGGATAATCTTATTACAGGAGATTTAAAGAACCTGGAGCACCTGTTCCCGAACCCTGACTTTGAGTTTTATCATCACGATGTTACCAAATACATCCATATTCCCGGCAGCCTGGATTATATCCTGCATTTTGCTTCCCCGGCCAGTCCTATCGATTACCTGAAAATACCCATACAAACCCTGAAAGTAGGGGCTATGGGTACGCACAACTGCCTCGGCCTGGCCAAAGCAAAAGGTGCAAGGATACTGGTAGCCTCAACAAGTGAGGTATATGGCGATCCTTTGGTACATCCCCAAACAGAAGAATACTGGGGCAATGTAAACCCGGTGGGACCCCGTGGTGTATATGATGAAGCCAAACGTTACCTGGAATCCATCACCATGGCCTATCATACTTTTCACAAAGTAGAAACCCGCATTATCCGGATCTTCAATACCTACGGCCCCCGTATGCGGCTGAATGACGGACGGGCGCTGCCTGCATTCATTGGCCAGGCATTAAGGGGAGAAAACATAACCGTTTTTGGCGATGGATCTCAAACCCGTAGCTTCTGCTATGTAAGCGACCTGGTTGAGGGCATCTACCGCCTCCTTTTAAGCGATTATACAGGGCCTGTAAATATTGGTAATCCTGATGAAATATCTCTGAAAGATTTTGCCGAAGAGGTATTAAGCTTAACAGGAAATACCGTTAAAATTGTTTATGAACCATTACCGGTAGACGACCCCAAGCAAAGAAAGCCCGATATCACAAAAGCAAAAACTATTCTGAGCTGGCAACCAAAGGTCAGCAGGGCAGAAGGTTTACGGGAAACCTACAACTATTTCAAATCTTTGCCCCCTGAAGAGTGGTTTAAACAGCCGAAGGAGTTCGTTTCAACAAAATAGATATATTTAGCTGTTAATTTACATCTTATTGTGATAAGGAAAGCTGTTTTCCTGGTGGTATTAATGACTGGTTCGCTTGGGGTTTTCGCACAGCATTACCAAAGGGAAATGGTTTGTGATCCTGATACGGTGAACTATGGAAATGGCTATTCAAAGCTTGGGCCGGTAGAACAGTATAAGGCTTTCAGATGTGTGCAGGTGACAAAACTGGGGATCAGGGTTGATGTGGGGTTCAACCACTATGTCTATAGTTCAAAAACCAGGGATTGGCTGGGCAATCACAACGGACCGCTGCTGGGTATATCCATCGCCTATACCAATTTTAGTATAGGCTTTAAATTTAAACCTGCAACTGTTACACCGCAAACAGAGCTTGCTTTTAATGAAGTGCTACTGACCAGCGAAGCAAAGCTTAACCCCAATAAAATGGACTACGAATTAGCTTATTCCATTAATCTGAGGCAAAACATTTCTATCGAGCCGTTTATTGGCCTTTCTGCAAACCGGTTTGTAGTGATAAATGAAAAGGATCTGAAAAAGCACTACGAGATTAAAAATGCCAAAGGTTCAATTACCGGAGTGACGCTCAACAAGTATTTTAGTTTGAAAGGCGTTCAATTCTTCTCAGTATTTGCCAGATATGGATATGGATTTGTAAATTTTAAAAGCTCTCATGAGCAGCTAGGCAACGGCTACTCAGACCTGTCGTTGGGAATTGCCTATAAAGCATTCGGGAAAAAGCAATTCCTTAAAAGAATTGTAGAATAGCCTAGATATCCGGGTCAGTGCTCTCCAAAATGAACCCCCATTTGACCTTTTTTGGCGCATTTCTTGACAAATAGGGTAAATCGCAGATGACTTTATCTGTAGTAATGACAGGGATTGCTTTTCGGTAAAATTTTTGTAAAACTTAATACAGTTTAATTTATTCCCTATATTTTATAGGTATCTTAGCGTACTTATTTAAACTACAAATCCGGGCAGCATGGAAAAAGAAAAAGAGTTTAGTGATCTGTTGGTTGATAATGCAGGGTTTTTAAAACCATTTGCCGTCAATCTTACAAAAAATAATGAAACTGCCAACGACCTTTACCAGGAAACCCTTTATAAAGCGTTGGCTAATAAAGAAAAGTATAATTCCGGTACTAATATTAAGGCATGGTTATTTACTATCATGCGTAATATTTTTATTAATGATTATCGTCGTAATGCTAAACGCAGAACGGTTTTTGACAGTACTCCGGAAGACTACCTGATCAACCTGAGCCAGGTGTCTGTTGCCAACTCTGCAGAAGGAAATTTGAGGCAGAAAGAAATAGAAGCGGCTATTGAAGGGCTGCCCGAAACCTTTAAAGTACCTTTCAAATTGTATTTTGAAGGGTACAAATACCAGGAAATATCCGAATACCTCGATGAGCCCTTAGGTACTATCAAAAGCCGCATTCACTTTGCGCGCAAGTTACTGAAAGAACAGATCAACAGATATTAATGCAGGAATTGATTGGTATTGCTTTTATCAATCTTATAAATTATAAAGAGGCTGTTTCCGCTTTTGGAGACAGCCTCTTTTAGTTTTTTCAAAAACCTTATCTTGCGCTCTTCCCTTAATTGATTTGATCTTATGGAATTATATTACTCACTGTCTATACTTATAGTAATTGCATCGTTATTTGCATTTTTAAATCTTAAAATTTTAAAACTACCGTCCAGCATTGGTATTATGCTGATCGCGTTGGTTAGCTCTGCGTTATTGGTACTTATTGGTCATTTTTTTCTGCCCAAAACACTGGAGCATTTTTCAGGTTTAATTAGCGGGGTTGATTTTACGGATGTGTTAATGGGCGCTATGCTGAACTTCCTGTTATTTGCAGGCGCTATCCATATACATGTTAATGATCTCAGGGAACAACGTGCGCCTATTGTTATTTTTGCTACCATCAGTGTGGTGATATCTACGGTTGTGGTGGGATATCTTTTGTACTTTGTGCTGCCCTGGCTGGGCATTTCGTTACCGCTGATCTATTGCCTGCTTTTCGGGGCGCTCATCTCACCTACCGACCCTATTGCGGTGCTGAGCATTCTGAAAAAAGCAAAAGTGAATAAGTCTTTAGAGACTAAAATAGCCGGGGAATCTTTGTTCAATGATGGTATTGCAATTGTGGTATTTACCATCCTGTTAAGCATTGCAAAAGGAACAGACGAAACCATTGATACGGGTACTGTAAGCTGGCTTATCCTCAGAGAAGCGGGCGGTGGTATTTTGCTTGGGTTAATTTTAGGCTTTACGGCTTCAAAAGCCATAAAATCGATTGACGATTATATTGTAACCGTATTGATAACCCTTTCGGTGGTGATGGGTGGTTACCTTATTGCCCATCAGCTGCATATTTCGGGGCCGCTTACAATGGTGCTGGCAGGGCTCATTATTGGCAATGTCGGAAAAAAAGTGGCCATGTCGGCTCCTACACGCGAGTATGTTGAGAAATTTTGGGAACTGATAGATGAGATCCTGAACGCCATACTGTTCCTGTTAATTGGATTAGAATTAATGGTCATTCCCGAGCTTAATAGATTCCTGGTTGCCGGTCTCCTCTGTTTTGTACTTGTGATAGCCGCCAGGGTTGTTTCCATCTGGCTGCCCACAAGGATGATCGCATTCAGAAGAAAATTTTCGGCGCAGACCATTAGGATCCTGGTTTGGGGTGGGTTACGCGGTGGCGTTTCTATTGCTTTGGCACTTTCTATCCCGGCTACAGCGCAAAAGAACAGTGTTGTTGCCATTACCTACATAGTGGTGGTTTGTTCCATACTTATCCAGGGGTTATCAATAAATAAGCTGGCCAATAAGGGCGCAAAGCTGGAGGATGCGGTGAAAGGTGGATAAGTTTATAGGTCAATTACAGCCTGTTTTTATCATTCATAAAAATTAAATTCGCAACTTATAATTCATCGTTCATCACGAACCAGTCACAAATATTAGCCAGCCCTATTGTCTATCTCAAGGGTGTGGGCCCACAGCGCGCCGAGCTTTTGCAAAAAGAGCTGGGCATTTTTACGTTTAACGACCTGTTGCATCATTTCCCTTTCAGGCATGTAGACAAAACCAGGGTAACGGCTATCGGCAATATTGATCCCGCTGAAGAGTACGTGCAAGTGGTGGGCCTCCTGGAAAACATGCAGGTGATCGGCGAAAAGCGTGGCCGGCGGCTTATCGCGCAGCTACGGGATAAAACCGGTTTGGTGGAGCTGGTCTGGTTCAGCGCCATCAATGTCATTCAAAAAATGCTGCATCCGGGCCAGGCCTACATTGTATATGGGAAATTATCGTGGTTTATGAGCAAACCACAGATCGTTCATCCCGAAATGGAAGCATGGTCACCCGAAAAGCTGGCGGGCAAAGACGTGCTGGAGCCTGTTTATCCATCAACAGAAAAACTGAAAGCCAAAAACCTGGGCGGCAGGCAGATAGGTAAACTCACCAAGGTATTATTGCCTCATATTCGGCTTAACGATATCCCCGAAAATTTCCCACAGCAACTGCTGGACGATCTGAAGCTTATGCCGCGTTTCGAGGCTTACCAGCAGATCCATTTCCCTCAAACCCAGAAACATTACGAGGCAGCTTTACGCCGGCTAAAGTTCGAAGAAATTTTCTGGGCGCAAATGCGTATGAATCTATTACGCTCCCAGCGGCACCGTTTTTCAAAAGGGGTAGTGTTTGACGTGGTGGGAGATCATTTCAATACATTTTATAATCAATACCTTCCTTTTGAGCTGACAGGAGCGCAGAAACGGGTGCTGAAGGAAATAAGAAGCGATACGGCACGGGGCAAACAAATGAACCGCCTGCTACAGGGCGATGTAGGCAGCGGTAAAACCATTGTGGCGCTGCTTTGCATGTTGCTGGCCGCGGATAACAGTTACCAGTCGGTATTGATGGCGCCTACGGAGATCCTTGCCCGGCAGCACTTTCAGGGAATTACTTCTTTGCTGGAAAAGATGGACATTGAAGTAGCGCTGCTTACCGGCTCCGTAAAAGGAAAAGAACGGAAGAACATATTGCAGGGCATTGCCGAAGGAACTATTCATTTATTGATCGGCACTCATGCTGTAATAGAAGATGCGGTGCAATTTAAAAACCTGGGCCTGGTAATTGTAGATGAGCAGCACCGCTTTGGAGTAGCGCAGCGCGCGAGGCTTTGGGAGAAGAACGATATACCACCTCACGTGTTGGTAATGACTGCGACACCTATTCCACGAACATTAGCCATGACAGCCTACGGCGATTTGGATTACAGCGTGATAGACGAGTTGCCCCCCGGCCGTCAACCTATACAAACCGTTCATCGCTTTGATAATGACCGGAGCCAGGTGATGGATTTTCTGAAAGCCGAAATTGCTTTAGGCAGACAGGTGTACATTATTTTTCCCCTGATAGAAGAAAGTGAAAAACTGGATTATGAGAACCTGATGCGTGGTTACGATGAAATAAAAACTTATTTCCCCGAACCGCAGTACTGGATCAGCATGGTACATGGTAAGCAGCCTGCTGCACAGAAAGAGCTGAACATGCAGCGGTTTGTAGAGCATGATACGCAGATCATGGTTTCTACAACGGTTATCGAGGTAGGGGTCAATGTGCCGAACGCATCGGTAATGGTAATTGAAAGTGCAGAAAAATTCGGGCTCTCGCAATTGCACCAGTTGCGGGGTAGGGTAGGGCGTGGCGCCGAAAAAAGCTATTGCATTTTGCTTACAGGAAGAAAGTTGGGTAACGATGCCCGCGAACGCATGAAAATAATGACCAGCACCAACAATGGTTTTGTGATTGCCGAAAAAGACCTGGAGTTGCGCGGACCCGGCGATATTGAAGGTACGCGGCAAAGCGGCGCGCTCAATTTTAAGCTGGCCAATATTGTGAACGACAGGGCAATGGTGGAAACGGCAAAAAAAGTTACAGAAGAAATATTAACAGACGACCCCGACCTGTCAAAGCCTGAAAATGCACCATTGAAGCAGTTCCTGCAATCGCAGAAGGGGAAGACCATTTGGAGTAAGATCTCATAACCTGGTCTGACCGTCCCGGTCTGACCAGCATAAAGAAAGTATATTTGAGTGAAGAATTATAAAATGAAACCTACCATTTATACCATAGGGCATTCCACCCACAGCATAGAGGATTTTATTGAAATGCTGCAATCCTTTGGCATCAGGGCCCTGGCAGATATCAGGCGTTTTCCCTCTTCACGAAAGTATCCGCAGTTTAATAAAGAAAATCTCGATGCGGCATTAAAACGTAACGGCATAGATTATATACATCTGGAAGATTTGGGCGGAAGAAGATCAGTGCAGAAAGATTCCGATAACAGCCGCTGGCGCAATGCTTCTTTCAGAGGTTATGCAGATTATATGGAAACAGAAAGTTTTAAAAAGGCAATGGCCGTATTAGAAGCGATGGCATTGAAACACTCCGTAGCCTATATGTGTTCCGAAGCGGTGTGGTGGCGATGTCATCGCTCGCTGGTATCTGATTATTTAAAGGCAAAAGGGTGGACGGTGTTACATATTATGGCAGCAGGCAAAGCAGAAGAGCACCCTTACACATCGCCCGCAAGAGTGGTGGGCGACCGTGTGTTTTATTCCGATAAAAATTTGTTTAATGATTAGAGTAAAAACCTGCCAAGTACTTTCATAAAATCCAACTTATTACAACTTAAAAAAAAGGCTTTATTGTGTTCCATTATTAGTTAACTTTGCCAAATGGATGCCATTAGAGAAATTATCTTTTACAAAAAATACTTCGAGGACTTTTTTGAAACTCTTCCTCAAAAAGTAAAGGATAAAATAGATGAAGTACTTTTCATGATTACGATTATTGAGCGCATCCCTGCAAAATTTTTTAAAAGCATCGAAGGCATAAAAGGCCTGTTCGAAAGTCGTGTTGAATATGAAAGTAATATTTACAGAATCTTCTGTTGCTTCGATAGAGGAAACTTAGTAGTGTTGTTTAACGGGTTTCAAAAGAAGGCACAAAAAACACCCGCAAAAGAATTAGAAAAAGCAGAAAAAATAATGAAGGAATACCTTGCCCATCAGCAGGCAGGGTTTGATGAACAAAAAGGCAATAATAATGAAAGCAAAAAATAAAAATATCACCACTTTTTCAGAACATCTTGATAAAAGGTATGGGAAAATAGGCTCTGCAAAACGTACAGAATTTGAGATAAAAGCCAAATCTTTTGCAATAGGGGAGCTTATTAAAGAAGAACGAAAACAAGCCCAATTAACACAAGAGCAACTGGCAGAAAAGATTGGGGCCAAAAAGAGTTTTATATCCAGAATTGAGAACGGGCATAGCGATATCCAGCTATCCACTCTTTATAAGCTTATTGAGTATGGATTAGGCCGGAAGGTAAATCTGACTATTCAATAACTCCCATAATCATTAAAGCTGGATAATTTCCCAGGCGAGTCTCTGCTTGGTGGGCCTGTGACAGAAGGCACGGCTTGCCGTAGCCAGGAGTAAGAAGCCATAAATTGCCACAAATTCCAGCGTCCTGTACGGCAGAATGATTTTGGGGTACAACAATTTGTTATACAGATCAACGTATGCCACGAATGCACGAATAATTCCCTTTTTCAGCTATCTTCTCTATTCGTGCATTCGTGGCTATTGTTCTGCTAATTGGTGGAGACAAATCAACTCAACAGAAGGATATTGAAAAGGCGAAGGACATTTGGGACAAATTAAAGAAGTAAAAAAATGGAAACATCAAAATTTGATATTGCAGACTACTTGGACAGCAACGAAATGATTGCCGAATATCTAAATGCTGTTTTGGAAGAAGGAAATGATACTGAGATTGTGTCTGCAATAGGACATGTAGCTAAGGCAATTGGTATGACTAAAATAGCAGAACAAACCGGAATGAGTAGACCAAGTCTATACAAAGCATTATCTGACGGAGCCAAACCACAATTTTCAACTATCATGAAAGTTTTAAAAGCTGTTGGCGGACAAATTAGAGTAAATCCGATATCTGCCTAAAAAAACTCCATAATAATAGCTCATTTCTCAGGCGGGTCTCTGCTTATTACATTGTGACAGGCCGCAGAACTCGCCGTAAATTATATCACTCCTCAAACTCAAACTCAAAATCAAGCAATTTTTTAGGATGTACTTCCAGCCCTTTAGCTATTGCTACTAGAATTGATAAAGTAGTACTATGTTCCCCATTGATAATTCTGTAGACCTGTTTGGTTTCAATGCCACCTAGAGCTGCTACTACTTCCGGTGTTTTATGTTTTTGTTTAATAAGCTCCTTCAAATGTTTCCCAAAGGCATCCAAATATTTCTGATTTCTGATTTTCACAGAATGAAAGGTAAAAATATTTGCAAAACAAAATTATCAAATTTGACAATTTTAATGTATCGCCTTATTTTATTATGTAAATGATATATTGCTTCTCAGGCGAGTCTCTGCTTGTAGTATTATAAGCATGAGTGCTCGCCGTAACATCACTCCTCAAATTCAAACTCGAAATCAAGCAGTTTTTTAGGATGCAGTTTCATAGCTAACGCTAATGCAACAAGCGTTGCTACCGTAGGGCTTTGCCCTTTTACTTCTATCAGATAAATTTGTTTGGGCTCTACTCCGGCCATTGCCCCCAAAGTTTCTCTGGACAGCTTTTTTGTCGTCCTAAGCTTTCTTAGATTTTCACCGAACGCTATATCATATTTGGGGTTTCTTATACTCACTTGTGTGAAGGTGCGATGTAATAGAAAAAAGTATCACGTCAAATTTAACGTGATATAAGTATTTGCTTATATTTGGGATGGATAAAAATATATTTGCGATTCTTCATAAAATCATTTGAAGCATTCGCTTTGAGTCTCGCTTTTGAAACCTGAGAAATTTCTGTAGCGCGCGAGATGAGCTAACCGGGCTTCTTGCTTTTATCTTTTTTCAGAATAACCTTTTCTGGTAGAAATTCACGAGGTGATAGGTTAAAGTAATCGGCTAATAAACTGATGTGAGTAAGATTGTACTTTGCCCTATTATTTATACTCTCTATATTGCCTATGAATGATTTTGATTTTCCTATGATATTGCCAATATCATCCTGAGAGAGATTCTTACTTTTTCTCAAATCTCTGACATAATCAATTACATATTGCTCAATAGGGGATATATATTCCTGCTCATTCATTAATCCGAAATAATGAAAGAATAAAAAAAATATGCACACACATGTGTGTGCGATTGTTTTTTTACTTAGTTTTGTTTTAAAGAATTTTAAAATAGTCTTTTGATGGGTTAGAAATATTATTCGAAATACATAATTAAATAATTGAAGCATTTCGCTTTGATTCTCGCATTAGAAACGTCGGAACTTTCAATGTACACGAGATGATAGGTAAATTGCCCACGTTACGGCGTGGGCTCTTCCGAACGTGTACAGGTCTCCGACGGCCTCTAATGCGGTAAGTTGAGCGCCACGCCTTTTTTGTGCAGGTGCTATAAAAAAACTATTATGAACACCGCTACTACACCTGCACCGCAACAACCGTTTAACGAGGCCCAATGGCTGCGTATCTTATTTTTAATAGCCGATACCGAGCAATGGTTACAGCAATTACACAAAGATGTTTTTTACCAGTTGCCGCTAAAGCATCATAAAAAGCTGCTGCGCAAAAGCTGGTATTTAAGCGCTACGGCGCTGGCCCATATTATAGAGCGTCATTATGCGCCCGTTGCCCGCCATCCCGGCGCGGGCAAATTCACCATCAGCATAGATAGAATGGTAGCCATTATAAAAGAGGCTTTTGCCGGAGAGCCGCGGCCCGTACCGCAAAGCTGCCACCTGCAAAGGTTATGGGATACCGGCAGCCCTGTTGGATATGATGTAAATGGCAACCCTACCAGCCTGGTTACGGTTATTGCTGATGCGGCGGGGCGTATTGTTACGGCGTTTCCGGGTGTAGTGGTAGAGGCGTCTGCCACTACCTTGGGAACGTTAAGTGGTTGATAGAAGTAAAATGCTAAATAAGTAATCAATTATTTCTTCCACCTTTTTCTTAACGCTATTTTTTCAAGGCCATCTCAAAACGAGGAAAAAAATCAGGCGTAAGCAAACCTGCCCGTCCGTTCAGGCGGGTATTCACAGATGATTTGCCAAGCAGAGCGCTGATAGTAATTCCCGCCGGAAATAGTCCGCAACAATTTCCGGCTGCCTTTTTTGCTCCACTTTTTTGGCAAGCAAAAAACGTGGAAAAAAATTAAGAGGTATTGATGCTTCTAACCATGGTTCGTCAAGCTCCATGACATAATATAAAAATGCTATTATCATGAACAAACGCCAACACCTATACCTGGGTTGCTTTTTAAACCGCATCGCCATAACGTACCATTGCCATCCCTTAAAAGCATCGCCGCTTCAGATACTGAAGGACTTTTTTACTTACGCACCACCGGCATACCATTTAAAAGCCTTTGATGAATTTTGCCTGGCGGCGCTGCATGATTCCTACTGCTGGCATAGGGGCAGTCCGGGCAATGCGCTGTACTATAGTGAGCAGTTGGAGTTGTTGATAGAAGCCGCTTACCTGCTGTATTGGAAGCCGCACCGGTATAAAGTCCGCTTTAAAGAGCATGCGGCGTTTCTGCATACATTTTTCAGTTATGCATCGCCGGGCGAATGGAAAAAGAGGCATCATGCTTTTACCTCGGCCGCTATATCTAAAAGCTCGGTAGCCGACGAGCTGGCTGCTGCTGTTATATATGAGCATACTGCTTACCTTAAAAAGCTGGTAACCGTTGCTGCAGTTATAGCATCAGGCTTCTGAAGGGATAGTTAAATATGTGAACTGAAAGAAAAGAGCTGCGAAATGTTCATCGGCGTATTGGTTTTCATAAAACAGCCATGTGGAAGCTTTTTAGCAAAAAATGTTTGCTGAAACAGAAGGTTTGACATAAATTTATTGTCATTAATATTGTTAAGTCATTAAAATTCAATAAAAAACTCTCAGCCATGAAATTATCTGAATTAAAACCCGGGGACTGGATATTATTAAACGACGAAGGTGTGGAAAGGGACGGTACGGTAATAAGCGTCAGCCAGGAAGATCATAAAGTGCTGGTAGATAATGGTATACAAGAATTTTGGTATGAGCTGGAGTATATCAAGCCCCTGCCGCTTTCTGAAAAACAGCTTTTTGACCTGGGATTTGAAAAACTGGAGTCAGATAATGGTGCCAAATATGGCAAAGGAGCATTCAGGGTACATACGCCATCTGAAACCGATTTTTCGCAGGTAGAGACGTGGTATAGAGAAGATAAAAGATATTTTAACCATCCCATCACGGTAAGTCATCTCCAGAATATTCATTTAGATATGACCAAAGTGCCGCTGGAAGGATAGGGTAGTAGTTGGGAAGTTGATAAGTTGACAGGGAAAGCTCTTGCAAACTTTTCAACCTTCTAACTTTTTAACTAAAAAACCCCTTATACCGAAAATTTCGGGATGGGGTTTTTTTATTAACATAATCTCCCTATCTTTGCACCCCTAAATTTTTATGGCAAAACAACCCTTAATAAAACAAGATGGTGTAATACTCGAAGCTTTGTCCAACGCTATGTTTAGGGTAAAGCTGGATAATGGCCATGAAATTTTAGCTACTATCTCAGGAAAAATGAGGATGCACTATATCCGTATTTTACCTGGGGATAAAGTCGGATTAGAGATGTCTCCTTACGATTTAACACGTGGGCGCATCAATTTTAGGTATAAATAATTGTCTTACAACGTTAAAAACTTATAAAGATGAGAGTAAGGGCATCCATTAAAAAGCGCAGCGCGGACTGTAAAATTGTACGCCGTAAAGGGAAGCTGTATATTATTAACAAAAAGAATCCCCGCTTCAAGCAAAGACAAGGATAAGGCGGTAAGGTCTGAAAGACCGGGAGTCTGAAGCTATTTTGTGTACTTGCAGGCTTTTCCGGCTTACGGGCTCAATCATAAATCAAAAATTAAAAAACACAAATAGAACTATGGCACGTATTGCCGGTGTTGATTTACCAAAAAACAAAAGAGGAGAAATAGGGTTAACCTATATCTACGGTATTGGCCCTTCTACGGCTAAATATATTCTGGATAAGAATAATATCGACCGTAACAAAAAAGTAAATGACTGGAACGATGACGATCTAAACGCTATCCGTTCTACCATTACAGAAGAGTTAAAAGTAGAAGGACAGTTGCGCAGCGAAGTTCAAATGAACATCAAGCGTTTACTGGATATTGCCTGCTATCGTGGTCTCCGTCACAGGAAAGGGTTACCTGTTCGTGGTCAGCGTACTAAAACCAACAGCCGCACACGGAAAGGTAAACGTAAAACTGTTGCCGGTAAGAAGAAAGCCGCTAAGAAATAATTGCTGAAAGCCTGAAGCGTAAAGCTTAAGGCTTTTTTGCATTGCACCAAGTTATAACCAGATCAATTACGGAAGCCCGGTGCAGGAACAGGGTTGGTTTGGGTTCCGCTTATGGCGGAATTATTTATTTCATTTAAAGATTACCTCAGTTTCACATGGCAAAAGCACAATTAAGCGCAAAAGCCGCCGCTAAAAAAAGGATCGTAAAAGTAGATGCTTACGGCGATGCGCACATTTCTGCAACATTCAACAACATTATCATCAGTCTTACCAACAAAACAGGCCAGGTTATTTCCTGGAGCAGCGCTGGTAAAATGGGCTTCCGCGGTTCTAAAAAGAACACGCCTTACGCCGCCCAGATGGCTGCGGCTGATGCTGCTAAAGTAGCTACTGATGCAGGCTTGAAAAGAGTAGATGTGTTCGTAAAAGGGCCCGGCTCTGGCAGGGAAGGTGCTATACGTTCTCTTTCTCAATCCGGTATTGAAATAGTAACTATTAAAGATGTTACGCCGCTTCCGCATAACGGATGCCGTCCTCCCAAGAAAAGAAGAGTTTAATTTTTTATGTACGATGTTGGTTGTACGATATACGTACATCTTACATCGTACAACCTACATATTTTTGAGCCAGTTTGGTTTCATTTTTAAAAAGGGTACACAATTAATTTTTTCCAAAGCTTTTTAACGATTGATGTACCGGTTTCTAAAAAAGCTTAAATGAAAGTATAATTATGGCACGTTACAATGGTCCCAAGACCAAGATCTCCCGTATTTTCGGGGAGCCTATTTTAGGTAATGGTAAATGGTTGGGTAAAAACAGCAACCCTCCCGGTCAGCACGGTGAAAAGCGCAAGCGTAAAACCCTTGGCGAATACGCTTTGCAATTGCGTGAAAAACAAAAAGCCAAATACACTTATGGCGTTTTGGAAAAACAATTCCGCAAAACTTACGAAGAAGCTAACCGTCGTAAAGGTGTAACCGGTGATAACCTTATCAAATTACTTGAATCCCGTTTAGACAACACAGTATTTCGTATGGGTATCGCGCCCAGCCGTCCCGCTGCACGCCAGTTGGTAAGCCACAAGCACATCGAGGTAAATGGCGAAGTAGTGAACATCCCCAGCTATTTATTGAAAGCCGGTGATATCATCACTATTAAGGAAAGCAGCAGGGCCCGCACTTCTATCACAAGTGTGGTAAGCGCTAAAAATCCTAAATACACCTGGTTGGACTTTAACGAAACAACGCTTACAGGTACTTTCATTACTTATCCTGAAAGAGAAAGCGTTCCTGAAAATATTAAGGAACAGCTGATCGTTGAGTTGTATAACAAGTAATTTTTTAGAGAGTGGTGAATAGTGAGTAGTGAATGGGGTCAAATTTGAAGCCCTGCCTACTTGCCGCTACTACTCCCTACTTACCTTAAAAAATAAAATATGGCAATTTTAAATTTTCAGCAGCCGGATAAAATCATCCTCCAAAAAGCTTCTGACTTCGAAGCCCAGTTTGAATTTGCACCATTGGAGCCAGGTTATGGCGTAACCGTTGGTAATGCGCTTCGCCGGGTTCTGTTAAGCTCTTTGGAAGGGTATGCTATTTCGGCTATTAAAATAGAAGGTGTTGACCATGAGTTTGCTACCATCAAAGGTATCAGCGAAGACCTGGTTGAGATCATCCTGAACTTAAAGCAGGTTCGCTTTAAGAAAATTGTTGACCACGAAGTGGCCAATGAAAAAATTTCATTATCTGTAAAAAACCAGGCGCAGTTCACCGCTGGCATGATCGCCGATGGCACACAGTCTTTCCAGATCATGAATCCTGACCTGCTTATATGCACGCTGGATGCTTCTGCCAAGTTAGATATTGAATTAACTATTGGCAAAGGCCGTGGTTATGTACCTGCAGAGGAGAATGCCGTAAAAGATGCGCCGGTTGGTTTAATACCCATCGATTCTATCTTCACTCCCATTAAGAATGTAAAATACACTATTGAGAATACCCGTGTGGAGCAACGTACTGACTATGAAAAGTTAGTAATGGAAGTGGTTACAGATGGCACTATTCATCCTGAAGACGCGGTGAAACAAGCCAGCCGTATTCTTATCCAGCACCTGATGATCATCACCGATGAAAACATCACTTTCGATAATAAAGAAGAAAAGAAAGAAGACCTGGTAGATGAGAATACACTGCAACTGCGCAAGGTGTTGAAAACCCCGTTAGAGGACCTGGATCTGTCTGTACGTGCCTTTAACTGTTTGAAGGCTGCGAAGATCAACTCTTTAAGCGAGCTGGTACAGTACGAACAGGAAGACCTGATGAAGTTCAGGAACTTTGGCCAGAAATCTCTTTCAGAAATTGAGCAGGTGCTGAACGAAAGAGGCCTTGGTTTTGGAATGGACCTTCAGAAATTGGGTATCGATAAAGACGATTATTAAGAATTAGCATATTATCACATTAAATAGTAGGTTACAATTCCTTGACACGGTGTAACTGAATTTTTTAACCAAAATTGAATGAGTGAAATCTGAATTTTCAAATTCTCACACTTTCAAATTTTCAAATTAACAAGTCATGCGTCACGGAGACAAAATCAAAAACTTAAGCCGCACCAAAGCGCACAGAGAAGCTTTACTGGCCAATCTTTCCTGCCAGCTGATCAGGCACAAACGTATTGTAACTACTGTTGCAAAAGCTAAAGCGCTTCGCGTTTATGTAGAACCGCTGATTACCAAGAGCAAAGAGAACACGACCCACCAACGCCGTATTGTCTTTGGCCATTTACAGGATAAAGAAGCTATCAAAGAATTATTTGATAATATAGCCGGTAAAGTGGGTGGTCGTCCCGGTGGTTATACCCGTATCATCAAATTAGGTATTCGCCCGGGCGATGCTGCTGAAAAAGCTATGATTGAGCTGGTAGACTACAACGAAATTTATGGTAAAGGTGCCGGCGAAGAGAAAGCGGCAGCTAAACGTACACGCCGTCGCGGTGGCAGTAAGAAGAAAGCGGAAGCTACTGAAGCCACTACTGTTGTTCCTGCAGCTGAAGAAGCGGAAGAGGCAAAACTTGCTGTGAAAGAAGAAGCGGCTGTTGAGGCAACTGAGGCTAAAGCCAATGATACTGCTGAAGAAACAAAAGAAGAAGGAAGCGAAGAAGCGAAAGCTTAATTGCTGAAATACTTTGAAGGGAATGCCTCGCGAAAGCGGGGCATTTTTTTGCAACAAAAGCCGAAGCTTTTATGCAGCTACAGAATAATGGAGCTTACTTTTACCAGATTTCTTTTACTTCCCGTTTTTTGATCTCTGTTTTACCAAATTTCCTGGGGTAGTAAGAAAAAGTGAGCATAAAGTATTGTTGCAGGCCGTTCGTAATGCGGGTAGTGGTACCAAACTGCCCGGCGGTATTGCTGATGTTTTTGAATTGCTTCAAAATATCCATTGCCGAAAACTTAAGCTCTCCCTGCTCGTTCTTTAAAATTCTGCAGGTAGCAAATGCATTCCATAAAACAATGGGCTTATCAAGATTGGTATTTTGGGTATGATCGAGCGTGGAGCTGAGGGTATAATTTTTAGGCAGGTTTACGGTAAAACCTAACCGGGTAATATCCGATTTGTTTTTGAATGATCTTAAACCAGCACCGGATTGATCGGTATTATAGTTACTGATGCTTTTACCCACATTAAAAATGATCATCGACTTTAGTGATAACTGAAGCGTGATATTGTTGTTGATGCCCGAAGTGCTGGTTTCGGAATAGATATCATCAATATAGTTGGGATTTTTATTGTTATTGTACGAGCCATTATACATTAATTGAAGATTGCTTTTTTTAAGGGTGCGTACAATATTCAGGTTATAGCCCAGGTTGTAAGACTGGCTTTGCCTGGCGTTAATATAGTAGTATGTTCTTTTACCCGATGGATCATTAATTAAACTGTCGGTAACAGGGTTCAGTGAATGATTATAGTTCCCGTTGATACTGCCATTATAGGCATATTTTGATTTAGGCTTTTGCGAATTGAACCATGCGTTAAAGCCGTAACTATGATTCACCCTGTTCTTTAAATCAGGATTCCCGACGCGCACATTGAATACATCTACATCATCGGTGATAGTGTACAGCTGGTCAACACTGGCATAATCAAAGTTTTTATTATAGTTCAGGCTTACGTTGTATGAAAAATCATCTCTTTTGTTATAATTATAGTTTACGTAACCATCATATCTAAAAAAGGAAAAAGAGCGGTTTAAATTGCGGATAGCGAATGAAGACGAGTTGTTATCCTGTTTAAGATCTTCGGTGAAGTTTATATAGATATAAAAGTTACGGGAGTAAGTGTCGCTCCATTTATAAAATGATTTACCCAGGCGAAGGGTTGGTGCATATTCTATTTTTTCGTTGATATTATTATTGGTTAAGCGCTCGTTAACTTTAAAGCTTCCATTGGGGCTGTCAAAGTCCGCTACACGGTCTGCCCTGTCAGATTTTGTATAATTAAAACGTTGATCAAGGCTTAAATCGATACCGAAGAAATTAAACCGACCAAACAACAACCTTCTTAATCCTCCATAACCTATACCGGCCCCAACATTTAAATTAGAAGTGGTATTGTGATAGTTGCGGTTGTAAGTGGTATCGTCGCTGCTGTTCACGAAAGATTTAAAAATGCTGTTTACGTACCGGTCAGATTCGCTGCTGCTGTTATTAACGTTCAGGTTAACATTGAACTGAGCCAAAGGATTTTCGTTACTGTATTTTGAGTAGTTGGCGGACAGCGATTGGTGGTTTGATCTTTTTTGTTCGGTATTTACAACATGGTTGGTGCTGATGAGACTGTTAACCGAGTCCCTGATATCGGTGGCTCTCGTAGTTTCGCTATTGCCGCTGTTAATACCCGCATTACCATTTATAGCAAAATTGTCGTTATAGCTGTTGGTCTTAATATAGTTTACTCCAAAACTATGGTTCTGGGCAACCCCATTGGTAACTGAGCTGTCCTGTACCCATTGTGGATTATCCAAAGCAGTTCTGTTTTGTAATGATAAATTGGTGAGGAAGCTGTTTGTGCCGGATTTTGTATAGTTTAGAGTAATTCTGTCGTTCTGCCTGCTGTTGGTGTTTTCAATAAAATTGTGTGTAAAAACGCCACCTATGGAATGGTTCCTGTTAATGCCTTCGGTATTAAAATTTCCTACATTTCGAAGGTTGGGGTTATAGTTCCTGTAAGTGTTATTTTGAAACATCTCCTTCAGGTTCTCAATATTTTTGTTGATGTTGTTATATCCGCCACCGATGCCAAACGAGGTTTTTTTATTATACATCTGGAATGAAAGATCGCTTTCAAACCTGTTAGTAGTTCCATATCCTATGCCTGCTTTGCCAAAGTAACCGGTTTGCTTGTTTTCTTTCAGCCTGATGTTCATGGTAAGCAAAGAGTCTTTTTGCCGCCTTTCTTCTGGTTTAAGTGTTCTGTCAACTTCCTGGTACACCTGTATTTTATCAATAGCATCTTTAGGAAGGTTTTGGGTGGCCAGCCGGGCATCATCCGATCCCATAAAAGGTTTTCCATCAACTAACACACTGGGAATTTTTCGCCCGTTCATAGTTATAGTACCATCTGCCCAAACAGTTACACCTGGTACCATGGTCAGCAAGTCTTCCACCACTGCATTAGGGTCCATTTTAAAAGCTGCAGGATTGATCTCAAGCGTATCGCCATTCATACGAATAGGTATATGAGCAGTTACGGTTACGTTAGAAGAGTCGTGAAAAGACGGCGACAGCAAAATGTTGATATTATATACTGCTGAATCCAGCTGAATCGTTTTAAAAAAACTCCCAAACCCGGCATAGGTTACATTTAAAATAATGTCGGTATGAAAAGGCAGTTTAGTGATTTGAAACACCCCATAGGAATCAGTTAGCTGGTAATTTAGCAGCGAGGAATCTTTCTTAAAAAGGCTGACGGTAGCTGATTCTAAGGAAACCCCCGTTAAAGAATCTTTTACTGTTCCTTTAATAGTGCCTGTTTGTGCTTTAATAACGGACGATAACAATATGAAAGCAAGCGTGAGTAAAATTAGCGGTCTCATTAATTAGTTTTGATAGTGAACTCAACAATAACAGCAGAAGGATTTTTACTGTCTTTGAAACAGGCTTCCAGTTCTTTAGGGAATGGGGCCGATTTGTCTTTTAGCTCGTACACTTTTTTAAGATCTTCCGGGCTTATAAGGGTGTAGAATTTTCGGTTGCTTCCTATACTATAGCTTCGCTCCATTAAAAGAGGAAGGTTATACAATGCACTATCCGGTTTCACTTTTCTCATGTCATAGGTAGCCGTGTTTTTTTTATCGTAAACATACTGCCCGTAGTTACTGAGAAATCCTATTGTAAAAATCATAAACCGGTCGGTTTCATTTAGCGAATAAATTTGCCGGAGTAACCAGCCATTGTTACGCTCAAAATTTTCCCTTTCGGTAGCGTTTTTGAAAGGTTTTTCAAAGAACCATTTGGGAAGGCTGTTCTCCATGGGTAGTATGAGCTGATAAGCCGGCGTAACCACACCGTTGGAAAGTGTATAAATAGTATCTACATAAGGACGGGTAATGTAAAAAGCACCAGGCTTGCCCGACTCCTGGGTATGTGCACTTAACCACTGGCCGTATAAGTACCGGCTTTCTTTACGCTTATCATACGGGAAATATCCGTTTACAAATTTTGTATTTTTATAGATCTTTACTTCGTAATCAATACTATCCCTGTAGTTTTTATCTACAGATATTTCATAGGTACAGTAATAATCATCCTTCAGGTTATAGGCCCCCAAAATATCAAAAGCCGTTATTGCTGCTTTTTTTATTGCGAACAGGGTATCATTCAAATCAACAATATACTTTTTGTAGTACTTTTTGTTTCGCGGATCGTCAAAGCCGTTTTTAATTTTTATTTTGTCTTTTTGTGTAAGGTTATAGTTTTTATTGGTTAAGAGAAAGACCATTTGTTGCTTATTCTTGTCATAGTTTGGAGATGCCGATTCTCCCAGTTTCTTATAAGAGATCTCTTTTACAAACTTTCCATCTTTTGTATACACAAGCAGTGCTTTTTTGAAATAATTGTTGATATAAAAGAACTGATCAGCAACATAGGCATAGCTATAACGTCCAATTTCCACCTTTTTGTTGGCTTCAAGCGGGTAAAACCTCAGTGAGTCAAAAAACAAAGATTGGCCGGCCGGGGTGGCTGCTTTGGGACTTAAATAAATTTTAGCGGGTTGTCCGTATACTACGCTATAAGTTGTTATACAAGCGAGCAGTAAAGCCTTTAGTTTCAATTTGACAGAATATTTAATGGGGTGAAGATATATGCCTATTTGTTAAGTATTTACAAAGATTTTGTATAGGGGATTAAAAAAGTTGTAAACGGGATAATCAGCCTTGAATCTGGTAATTGCTATAAGTATTTTGAAGAGCGGATGATTTCATGCAGCACCTGCGCCTGCATAAGGAAGGCGTAATCCATTGTTACGGATAAGCAGGTCATAATATTTCAATAAAAAAGAGGCCATTACAGCCTCTTTTATTTTTATGTAAAGTTTAATGGGATCTTTTATAGCCAGCTTCCTGTAAAGGCATCACTGGAATTAGGATCGCTTGCCAGTTTCTTTCTTCTTGCTGACACCTTCTTTTTCTGCCTGAACATGGTTATAATCATTAATGGTATAAACAGGAAGATCGCAGGCGGAATTCCCATAAAGGAGATCCATTTTCCTCCATATTGTTTTTGCATCGGACGTTTAAGCCTCTCTGCAATTAAATACATACTGGGCACCATGAACAAAGTCATAAAGAAGGCGAATAGCAAACCAAAGATAATGGTCCATGAAAGCGGTTTCCAGAAGGTTACATTATCCCCGCCGAAGAATATTCTCGGGTTAAGCTCAGAGAACAGGGTAACAAAGTTGATGTTAAATCCTACGGCAAGCGGTATTAGCGCCAGTATCGCTGCCAGTGCCGTAAGCAATACCGGTATGATACGTGTTTTACCTGCCTGAATTACTGCATCTCTTGTTTTCAATCCCCGTGCCCTCAGCTCATCCGCAAATTCAATTACAAGAATCCCGTTCTTTATTACGATACCTGCCAAACCCAGGATTCCTACACCGGTCATTACTACAGATACCGTCATACCTGTAAGCGCAAAGCCTAACAGTACACCAATGATACTGAAAACTATCTCGGTAAGGATAATGACAGATTTGCTCATAGAGTTAAACTGCCATACCAGTATCATCAGGATCAGGCCCAGGGCGATGAGCAATGCTTTTCCAAGGAAAGCGCCTGTTTCAGCCTGCTGCTCCCCTTCGCCGGTTTGCTTAATGGTTACATCATCACCGGTTTTCCTGAAACTTTGAATGGATTTGGCAATCTGGGCATTCACTGCCGTAGGGGTGTATCCCGAAAGTACGTTGCTTCTTAAAGTAATAACGCGCTTCTGATTCTTCCGCTGCACACTTCCCAGCGTGTTGGTATAGTCTACAGTTACCAGCGAGCTTATTGGCACGCTTTTTACCTGCCCTGTAGCCATATCCCTGAAGCGGACATTCATATTCAGCAGATCGGTCAGGCTTTTTCTTTGCAATTCATCGCTACGCACATAAATCTTATATTCATCTTCACCATCTTTTATTTTGCTGGCTTCATTACCAAACAAGGCAGTACGCAATTGCATTCCTATTTGGGCCGAAGAAACCCCTTCTCTTAAAGCACGTTCACGATTTACTGTAAGTGAAATTTCAGGGCTGGCCAGATCCACATTCATCTTTAATTCTTCTACCCCCGGAACCTGTATACTGTCTAAATAGTTTTTAAGGTCTACCGATGTTTTAATCATATCGTCAAACTGTTCGCTGGCTACTTCAATATTAATAGGAGGGTCCGTGGGCGGGCCGTTCTGCTCCTGCTCTACAGATACTTCTGCGCCCGGAATATTTTTAATAGCCGCACGTATCTTATCGAGGTAAGGCCCTGTTTTTACCCCATGCCTTTTTTCATATTCTACAAAAGACACCTGTACACGGCCCAGCTCGCTTCGTGTGCTCCTGTCACCACTGTTCGGGTCGGCAGCGCCTACGGCAACGTTCGCGATCACACTTTCCACTACCGGGTTTGTTTTATTTTTCGCATGATCAATATCTAAAGCCTGGTTCACCCTGCTTTCCAGGTAGCGTGTAACAGAATCGGTGTATTCAACATCTGTTCCTGTGGGTAGCTTCAGATAAACATAAATAAAGTTAGGATCGGAGCCCGGGAAGAATACTACCTGTGTTCTGCCTACTGCACTTGAAATACTGAAGACGATAAAAGAGAAGATGAGCAACCCGAATGCGCCTACCAGCAACCAAACCGGCCTCCAGCCGTTAACCGCCCATTTCAACAGCGATTCATAGTGATCCATGATCCAGGGCAATACTCGGTTCTGGAAACCATGTATCCAGTCTGTTAAAAAGTAAGTATTCAGCACCGTAAGTAAAGCCATGCAAAGGGAAAGATTACCCACAAAGAAAAAACCGCTTCCATTAGGCCTTGCCATTAATCCGAGTATATCGAACAGTACACCAATGATGACCATTGTTAAAAATGGTTTGGAACGGAATACGCGGGATTTCTTTTTTTCTGTATGATCTTCGGGATGATTCATGAAATCCACTGCAAATACAGGGTTCATGATAAAGGCGACCAGCAGGGATGCTGTAAGCGTAAATATCAGCATCAAAGGCAGGTACACCATGAACTTCCCAATGATGCCCGGCCAGAAAAGAAGCGGGAAAAATGGAGCCAGCGTCGTAAGCGTACCGGCCAGTACCGGCACAAACACCTCTCCGGCAGCCATCATGGCCGACTTCTGCGAATCAATCGCACCTTTGGCTTCTACAAAGATGCGGTGGGTATTTTCTATTACCACAATGGCATCGTCTACAATAATACCAAGGCCGAACAGAAGCGCAAACAGCACCATAAAATTCAGCGTAATACTTCCACCTATCACTATTTCTCCTAACGGAATGAACATAAATGCCACGAACATACTCAGCGGTACGCTTAATGCTACGAAGAAGGCATTCGTTAATCCCATAAAGAACATCAGGATAATCAAGACCAGTATGAAGCCGATGACAATAGAGTTGACCAGGTCGTTAAATGATGTGCGTGTAGAGATACTCTGGTCGCCGGTAATTACCACGTTCAGGTCCTGCGGAAAGATATCTGCTTTCATTTCATCAGCGATTTTTTTAACAGCATCGCTGGTTTCAATAAGGTTTTCACCAGACCTTTTCACTATATTCAGCGTTACCACATTCTTTCCATCCAGCCGCGCATAGCTTTCTGTTTCCTTCACAGTATCCTTAATAGTGGCGATATCCTTCAGGTAAACGGGGTTGCCGCTGGTGTTGCGCAGAATTACTTTTTCAATATCGAAAGCGGTTTTAAACTGGCCTTTCAGCTGCAGGTTGCGCCTCATGTTACCCACTTCAAGCAGGCCGCCGCTGATATCCATGTTTTCGTATTTGATAGCATTGGATATATCATCGAAGGTAATGCCGGCGGCCTGCATACGTGCGTTATCCACGTTTACCTGGAATTCCCTTTCAGGGGCACCCACCATATCTACCCGTGTTATTTGCGGCAGTTCTTCCAGCTTGTCCTGTAACTTATCAGCATATTCCTTTAAACGCACCCCGTCATAATCGCCACTGAGGTTTACATACATAATAGGCATTTCCGAAAGACTTACTTCGAGCGCGGTAGGCTCCTGGGTAAGATCGGTAGGAAGGTCCTGCTTGGCTTTATCAATCGCGTCTTTTACTTTCTGCACTGCCACATCTACTTTTACATCAGTTCCAAACTCAACCTGTATGGCGGAATAATCCTGTACCGAAGTACTGGTTACTTTTGAGATCTTAACACCTGTAATTCCTTTTATTTGTTTTTCTATGGGTTGGGTAACCAGGTTCTCCATATCCTTGGGAGAGTTCCCTACGTAAATAGTAGAAACATAAACTGTAGGGATTACCACGTCTGGAAAGCTTTCTTTAGGAAGCGTAACAAAAGTGGTAGCGCCAAATATGGTTACAAAGAGAATAAGCAGGTAAACCGTGGTACGGTTTTTTACAGCCCACGATGTTGGCTTAAACTCTTTAAATTTTTCAGTGAAATTTTCTAAAACACTCATTGAGGTTATTTTTGATTTGACAAAGGATAGTTGACAGATGGCAGTAAGCAGAGGTGAGATGTCGCTGTTATCTGTCCTCTGCCAACCATCAGCTTATTGACTAGCGGTTGTGGTTATTACCTGGCCATCATATATGCTTTGGTAACCTTCGGTTATCAGCTGATCTCCGGCAACAAGTCCCGATTTAATTTCCAGCCTGTCGCCATATAGTTCCCCGGGAATAACGCGTTTTTTACGCGCGATCATTTTTTTGTTTTCGGTAACAGCAACTAAAACATATTTGCCCTGCTGGTCGGTTTGCAGTGTATTTACCGGGATGGTGATGGCATCGGGCCTGCTGTAATCTTCAATCTGCACTTTAGCGATCTGGTTGGCACGGATGGCAGGGTCGGCAGGAACTCCGGCTTCTACATAGAAGCTTCTTGTAGCAGGATCGATCAGCTTACTTACTACTGAGGCTTTCGTTTTTATTTGTTTATTATTGGCTTCCGGCAATGTAACAGTGATCGGTGTGCCAACATTTACCCGTTCCAGGTAATTTTCCGGAACGTTTACCAGTAACCTTAAAGCGCTTGTGTTCACTATTGATATTTGAGGGCCTGTAGCGCTTACGCCGGTAAAGGCTTCGCCTACTCTTACGTTCAGCTGGTCTATAGTTCCATCAATATCTGCTGTAACATTTGTAAAACCAACCTGTTCTCTTGCGGCACCGGCCTGCGCTTCCACTGCTTTTAGCTGTGCATTCAGCTGGTCTACATTTGCTTTGGCCTGTATTACCTGCATTTCAGCACCGATATTATTTTCCCAAAGATTTTTCTGGCGCTGATATGTAGTGCTTGCCAGTTCCAACTGGGCTTTTACAGTAGCTACCTGTTGCTGGGCGGCCACTAACTGCTGACGTGCGATCGCATCATCTAATTTTAAAAGGGTCTGTCCCTTGCGTACCCTGTCGCCTTGTTTTACGAAAATAGCACGTACAATACCGCCCTGGCCGTTGCGCGGAGCCACATATGCATTTTTCCGGGCATCTATTTTTCCCTGCAGATCGATATAATGATCAAAAGCATCGCTACCTATTTTTTCTACTGAAACCAGCTTGGCTTTTATATAAGTGGGGTCTAAAGCAGCGATTTCATCATTCAGCGTATTGATCTGATCTGTAATTTTCTTTTGCTCGCCTTTCAGCTTCTCGAGCTCGGCTTTTTTATCATTTAGTGCGGTGTTCTTCTCTTTTTTGCCACTGCCGCAGGAAGCCAGGACAGCCGCAAATACTACGATGGTTGTCAGTTTTAAAATATATTGCATAAAAGGGATTTTAGTGGTTTGTTTATAAGGTTTAAAGTTTGCCCGATGCTTTTAAGAAATCTACTTTTGCGATTACTGCATTATAAAGGGCATTGTAATAATTGGTTTGAGCGCTCTGCAATTGAACACGAGCATTATCGATCTCCAGCTGGCTGCCGGTTCCCACTTCATATTTCTTTTTGGTTTGCTGGTAAACTCTTTCTGCCAGCGACATGTTTTGCTTTTGGTAATCCATATCTGTAATGGCCGATTTAAAAGTATTTACAGCAGTCTCGCGCTCCTGGTCAATACTTAATTTAAGCGCATCTATCTGGTTCTGCGTTTGCTGTAACCTGATCCTGGCCTGGGCAATTTTTGCATTAGTGGCAAAGCCTGTAAAAATCGGGATGTGCAGGTTCAATGCTATAGAACTTGCGGTAAACCACTTGCCGTTCATGGTTCTGCTCAATGTGTTTTCCATAGCCATTTTTGTATAATTACCGCTTAATGAAAGAGTAGGGATTTTGCTGTACTGGTATCGCTGAATATCATATTCATTCAATTTTTCTCCCAATAAAGCCGTTTGGTAATCTTTTCTTTGTGAATAATCAAAAGCCATCGCTTCCAGTATGCCCTCTTTCAGGTTCTCATCAGTCAAAGTATCAGAAAGCTGTAACTGATCTTTCATTGGCATACCCATTAGAACCTTTAAGCCCAGATAACCATTGTTTACACTATTAAATATTTGTGTTTTCTGGGATCTGATATTGGTTATTTGCACATCCAGCTTATCAATATCCAGCTTTTCAGCAAAACCATTATCATACATGATTTTGGTATCGTGCTTATTTTTTTCAAGTAATGCCAGATTTGAATCGATAAGCGCGATTTGTGTTTTGCTTAATACAAGCTGATAATATATTTTTGCGATGTTTTGTTTTATCTGTTCAAAAGTTACTTCGGCAGCCTTTTCCTTATAGTCAATCAATGTTTTCCTTGCCTGTAATCCGGTAAAGACCTGGCCGTCGAATAATATCTGGCTCAGTGAAACGCCGGCATTGGAAGTCCATTTAGTGCCGAACTGGGCATCAATAAATCCATAATCGCCGTTTGGATTCGCTTCAATGGGTTGCCCGTTACCGTTACGCACATCTAATTCCTGTAATACTCCTATTATTGCCGGTGCAAAGAAATTGGGAAACCGCTGAACGGCAACATTAGGGTTGTATGTGATATTGCCATTAGCGCTTATTTGCGGATAAGCATTACCGGTAACCTCCCTGTTTACCTCTTCCTGCAGCTTAATATCCAGCAAAGCATTCTTCACCTGCATATTATTCTTTTGTGCGTAGTCTAAGGTTTGTTGTAGAGAGAAATAGTGCGTTTGCTGGGCAAAGATTGGTTTTGTAAATGCAAAGAGCAGGAGGGCTGCTATTGCTATTTTATTTTGTGTCATCGATCAGTGGTTTTAACTTTTCGGTTTTATATTTATTGATCATCCTTGTACCTTTGGTAGTTGCTATTGCATGTAAGAACAGGATAAGTATCTCTTTTTGTAATGCACCTGGGTCTGTTTTTATTTCCTCGTAAATCTTTCTCTGAAAAGGCAGGTTTATACCTTCTATTCTTAGCCGGCTTACCAGGTGTATATTAATATCATCCCTGAACAAACCGTCCCTTACTCCCCATTCAATATTTTGACAGATAAAGTTGTACAGGGATTCTTCCTTAAATTTTAAGAACTTGCGGTAAGCGGCAGGATAATATTTTTGCATATCGAACAATAAGGCCGGGTTCATACTTTTCATCATTTCTTCTACAAAATCTGAAGCTAAAAAACCTTCATGTATAGCATTATGAGCTTTTTGCCTGCAATATTCACAATTGGAACTGCTGATTTTGAGAACCATTTCAATAGTATCGGCTACCAGTGTTTCTTTATCAGTATAATAGTGATAAAGAGTTTTTTTACTCATACCAATAGCATTAGCTATATCATCCATGCTTACGCTTCTTATGCCTAATTGCATAAAAAGCTCTCTCGATTTCTCCCGTATCCTTGTTTTATTGTCAATAAGCATTACCATTGTGCCGCGAAACTAAGGAAACTTTTACAGGTTCTAAAGTTTCCTTGTGTAATTTTTTGGTCAAAAAGTATTTAAGGAATAACGATCGCGAAAGTAAAATACTTTATTTTCAACCGGTATTTTTTTAGGTAAACAGCATTTTTTTAAGGGTTAGCTGTTATGATGCCGATCCGTAAAGATATGCTATCTTGCACGGCAAATGGCCAGATATTTACCACACAGACCCCAGGATACGGTTTTGAAAACGCTTTTCAGGTACTTTGTCCAGGGAGTGATTATTTTAGCTCCTATTACTATTACAGTATATATATTGTATGTTGTATTTGACTGGATAGACAGCCTGCTGCGCCCAGCCTTGTTTACGACACCGGGTATAGGCTTTTTGCTTATTATAGCGTTTATTATTTTTATCGGCTGGTTAAGCAGTTATTTTATTATGGAAAGCGTGATCAATTTTTTTGATCACTGGCTGGAACGTACGCCGGGCATTAAGCTGATCTACAAAGCGATCAAAGATTTTTTCCAGGCTTTCGCCGGAGACAAAAAAAAGTTTACCAAAGCAGTATTAGCGAACGTATTCAATAATGATGTATGGATCGTAGGCTTTTTAACTGATGATGAAATGGATAAATTTAATATGGGGCATGATATGGTTGGGGTATATGTACCGCAGGCATATAATTTTGCTGGCCAGCTTTATATTTTACCTAAAGAAAGGGTGAAACCAATAGAAAATCTCACCCCCGGCGATGCTATGAAGTACACCGTAACCGGCGGGGTAGTGGAAAGCTAAAAAATTTTGATATGACGAAACGAGTGCTGATTGCAATTACCGGGGCCAGCGGTTCAGTTTATCCGGCCCAAATGATCGATAAGCTTTTACAATTAAAAGATCAGTGGGAAGAATTATCTGTAGTAGCTACCGATAACGCAATGGAAGTGTGGCATGTAGAAATGCAGGCCCCCTTCATCAAAAAGGAAGGAGTGCGATACTTTCACAAGAACGACTTTTCGGCCCCTTTTGCATCAGGTAGCGGGCAATACGATACCATGATCATTGCACCCTGCTCTATGGGAACGCTAGGTCGTATCGCCGGTGGGATATCCAATGATTTAATTACCAGAGCCGCGGATGTGATTTTAAAAGAGCGCCGCAGGCTGATCTGTGTGGTAAGGGAAACGCCTTATAACCTTATTCATATCCGGAATATGGAAAAAATAGCTATGGCAGGCGGTATTATTTGCCCGGCTACTCCGTCCTTTTACAGTGTGCCCGAAACGATTGAAGCGCTTGTTGCTACGGTTACAGACAGGGTGCTCGATCTTGCGGGGTTTGATATCAAGAGTTTCAGGTGGGGCAGTAGTGGTGAACAATAAGTGCTGGATGCAGGCACTCCTTGCTCATTATCACTCCCTATTTCCAATTACTAAGCCATTTCCTGCATATCTACCAGGCGGCGGTAAATGCCCTTTTCAATTTGCATCAGCTCATGATGTTTGCCACGTTCAGCTATTTCACCCTTGTTCATTACAATGATCTCATCGGCATTACGAACAGTACTAAGGCGGTGAGCAATAACCAGTGAAGTGCGGTTCTGCATCATATTGTTGATGGCATCCTGCACCAGCCTTTCGCTCTCCGTGTCTAAAGAAGAAGTAGCCTCATCGAGGATCAGGATCGGCGGATTTTTTAATACAGCGCGGGCAATGGTGAGTCGCTGCTTTTCCCCGCCGCTTAATTTTGCACCCCTGTCGCCAATATTGGTGTCAAATTTATCGGGCTTGCCCTCGATAAATTGGAAAGCATTGGCCACCTTCGCGGCATTTTCAATTGCTGTGCCTGATGCATCCGGGGCTGCTAAAGTGATATTATTACCAATAGTATCATTAAATAAAATAGGCTCCTGGCTTACAATACCAATTTTTTCCCTGATGCTTTGGATGCTGTAATCTTTAATATTCACCCCGTCTACCAGTATTTCTCCATCTGTTACATCATGAAAGCGGGGAACCAGGTCGGCCAGGGTGCTTTTACCTGCGCCGCTGCTGCCTACCAATGCTACAGTTTTACCTTTAGGAATGATCAGGTTGATGTTCTTAAGAATCGGCGTATTGTTATAGGAGAACGATACGTTTCTGAACTCGATGCCCTGCTCAAAAGAAGCCAGTTTTTGCGTACCATTATCTTCAACCTTTACAGGGGTGCTCAATAAATCCTCGATACGTTCAATAGCGGCAGAGCCGGCCTGTACGTTGAAGAAAGAGGAAGACAGCGCTTTTGCAGGGTTGATCATCATGGCAAACATAGCAATGAAAGCAATTAATTCGCCGGGGCCCAATGAGCCGCCTTTAAGAATAAGATTTGCACCAAAATAAATAATAATGCACAGCACCATTACGCCCAGCAGCTCTGTAAGCGGGGAGGCCAGATCTCTTCTTGCCGATATTTTTTTATTAATACCCAGCAAAGTGCTGTTCAATGCAAAGAAACGGTTACTCAGGATTTTTTCTGCACAAAATGCTTTGATAATTCGGATACCGCCCAGCGTTTCATCCAGTATAGAAAGGGTATCGCCGACTCTTAAGGCCGCGGCATTGCTTTGTTTCTTTAAAGTGCGGCTGATACGCCCAATAATAAAAGCGGTTGCCGGCAATAGTATCAAAAGAAAAACAGACAGGCTTGGGCTGATAGTGATCATTGCAGCTAAATAAAAAAGAACCATAATAGGGTCTTTGATCATGCCTTCCATCGCGTTGACGATCGAGCTTTCAATTTGTCCCACATCATTCGTCATCCGGCTCATAATGTCTCCTTTTTTCTGCTCCGAAAAATAACCAACCGGCAGCGTCAGCACCTTTGCGTACATATCATTTTTTAAATGGATAATGATAGAGCTTCTTACCGGAACCGATATTAGTGAAGAGAGGTACAGCAACAGGTTTTTCAGAAAAATCGCGATGATAATAAAAAGACAGCATAAAAATACCGCATGCATTTGCCTGCCGTTATTCACTGCTTCCAGCAATGCTTCTCCCAGATAATGGCCGCCCGGTATTTTTTTAAGAATACTTTCGCTGGAAAATCCCTGTACATTAAAAATGATAGACATCAGCGGAGCCAGCATACTGATAGAACAGACAGACAGAGCGGACGCAAGAATTGTCAGCGACATATAAAGGACTATTTTTCCTTTATACAACCCGATATATTTAAATATTCTTTTGAATTTTTTCAATTGATTTCAAATTTTAAAACGCACAAAGGTAGTTATTTACCCATTATTGGGGCTGCAGAACAAAATTATCGCGCGCGCTCCTTGAAGGATGGCTAACTTCTTTTGCCCAAAACGGTATCCTCAAAAATGTTCAAAAGAGGCCTGTTGCCGGCAATTTGAATCATCCCAGAACAAAACGCATCGGATTTGTACCTCCGAAGGAGCCGTTTAAGACATCCACTTCAGCTCCTGTGGATGGCTCAGCCAGCTTATAAGACGAACAAATTGGCATAAACCTTTATCCGGCAGCATTTTTGTTAACTTTGCTAACATCAATATGTTAGATAAAAAGAATATTATACAGGACAGGGAAACGGCTGTCATAGTGGGTGTTGTGCAGAAGGACCAGACAGAACAACAGGTAAAAGACTATCTAGATGAGCTGGCTTTTTTGGCAGAAACCGCAGGTGCGGAAACAAAAAAGCGCTTCATCCAGAAATTACAGCACCCGGATTCCCGGACTTTTGTAGGCAAAGGTAAATTAGAGGAAATACGCCAGTATATTGTAACGCAGGGCATTAATCTTGTGATTTTTGATGATGAGCTGAGTGGCGCCCAGATCAATAATATCCAGAAAGAGCTGAAAATAAAAGTGATCGACCGCTCGGACCTGATACTCGATATTTTCGCCCGGAGGGCCAAAACAGCCCAGGCGCGTACACAGGTGGAGCTGGCACAATATCAATACATCCTGCCCCGGTTACGCGGTATGTGGAGCCACCTTGAAAGGCAGGGAGGCGGTATTGGTTCGCGTGGACCAGGTGAAACAGAGATTGAAACCGACCGCCGTATTGTGCGGGATAAAATTACCCTGCTTCGAAAAAAGCTGGCTGAAATAGATAAGCAGGCATATACACAGCGTAAGGACAGGGGAGAGTTTATCCGGGTGGCTTTGGTGGGTTATACCAATGTGGGCAAGAGCACGATTATGAATTTATTAAGCAAACGCGATGTATTTGCTGAGAATAAGCTATTTGCCACGCTGGATACCACCACCAGTAAAGTTGTTTTTGAAAATACGCCTTTCCTGCTAAGCGATACTGTCGGCTTCATTCGTAAGCTGCCGCATCATCTTGTGGAAAGTTTTAAAAGCACGCTTGATGAGGTGCGTGAAGCCGATATATTATTACATGTGGTAGATATATCGCATCCCAATTATGAAGACCAGCTGGCAGTGGTTAATAAAACCTTACAGGAACTGAACGCGTCTGATAAGCCAACGATCACTATCTTTAATAAAATGGACCTGTACGAAGCACACACTTTTGATGAATGGCTGGCTGAAGCAACCAAAGAAGAGATTTTGCGCGATTTATATGATCGCTGGAGCAACGAGCTGAGTGGCAGCGTGGTATTTGTATCGGCTACCGAACGCCGTAATGTAGATGGTTTGCGCGAAACGATCTTAAATAAAGTGAAAGAACTGTATGGCATCCGCTACCCGTATAAGACAATGTTTTATTAGCTTATAGTTCATGGTTGATGGTTCATAGCAAATTGCACTGTTCGGCCATGAACCATGAACTATCAACCATGAACCATGAACAAACCTCTCACCTGGTATTTAATTGCGCTTCATCCGAACGAGCTGGATTTCAACCACGAAAATCTGACTGAAAAAAAAGTGGGTGGAAGGCAATTATGCATTGCCCGTGTAGAGAATAAGTTGTATGCCTGTGCGGCTAAATGCCCTCATGCCGCAGCGCCGCTGGTAAATGGTTATGTAAATCTGCAGCACCAGGTTGTTTGTCCTTTGCATCGCTATAAGTTCAGTCTGGAAAACGGGCGTAACGTTTCCGGAGAAGGCTATTTCCTGAAAACCTACCCGGTTGAGGAAAGAGAAGATGGGTGGTATGTAGGAATTTGAGGATTTGACAGAGTTGGTTAAAAAGAATTTGAAAAGTATTAAAATTTAATTAGCTTGCAACTAAAATTTAGTTGCAGACCGCCTCTCATTAATGAGAAGCGAAACTGTATTAAAAGAAGATGACTAAAAAGCGTAAGCTGGCAGACAGGATTCTATCCATTCCATCGGATTTTACATGGGATGAACTGACAGGGTTACTATCTTTCTATGGTTATGATGAAGTTAGGAAAGGGAAAACAGCGGGGTCAAGAAAGAAATTTGTTGACGCGGATGGAAATGTGATTTTATTGCACAAACCACACCCATCTAATATTGTCAAAAAATATGCTATCAGGCAGGTTGTTGAATATTTAACAGAAAAAGGAAAAATTAGAAATGACTGATGTTTTACAGTATAAAGGTTATTATGCTAACATTCATTTTAGCGTTGAAGACGATATTTTTTTTGGGAAAATAATCGGCATTAATGATTTGGTAAATTTCGAGGCTGATTCTGTAAAGGGGCTGAAAAAAGCTTTCAAAGAGTCCGTAGAAGATTATCTTGAAACCTGCCGGAACCTTAAAAAGACGCCGGATAAAACTTATAAGGGAAACTTTAATGTGAGAATTTCATCAGACCTTCATAGAGAAGCGGCACTTTTTGCTGCTATAAAAAATGTCACGCTTAATGACTTTGTGAGATACGCGATAGACAGAGCCATTTCAGATGAGAAAGCCGGGAAAGATTTGCAACTTCAATAGGATTAATATTGGGGTTTGGGGAGAAACAATTCATGTTGTTTAAAAATGCATATTCATTTGTGCATTTTTTTATGTTTTGCACAAGCAGATATGCAAAATGACGGGGTTAATAGCGTAACAATTAGTTTACGGGTGCCGGTTTATGGCTCTGCCCCAATCCTGCTTTTTCAAAAAGTATTGATACTCTCCCTGAAAATCGGGGGTGATTGTATCCCCTTCTATATCATTATAGAGTTTTTTATCAAAAGTAATTTGCATTAAAGGAAGCGTTACCTGGATTCTTGTATTGGGAAGCTCGTAGTGAAGCAAATGCCCTGCTGTTAACTCCCTGATGGAGCCGCCGGGTTCCTGCCCGATAATGCTGCCCCTTTTGTTTGCCCTAAAAAGCGCTGTAAAATATGCTGCGGCTGAAAAAGTACCCTCATCAACAAGCAGGGCCACCTTACCCGGAAAGCGATAGGGGCTGGGCTCGCGTTTGTATAAAATAGTGTGGTTCGATTTTCCTCCGCTGGTATGAAAACCGTCATACAGGCGATATACTCTTTTTGGGGCATCGCTTTTTGAAGCAATGAATGTATTGTCTATTTTTTTCAGATGTGTAAGCGGAATATCTTTGACAGGCAACATTTTTTGATAATGCGCTTCATAAAAGACGGAGTCTGCCAGGTACGAAAACAGCAGCCCCGGCACATCCATAAGCCCGCCGCCATTACCCCGTATATCTATAACTAAAAATCGGGCAGCTTTTGACCGGATATCCCTGAACAAGCTGTCAAGTCCAGCTTCGACCTCAAGTGAGCGTTTGCTTTCAGGTGCAGGTCTGATTTGCTGAGAAGTGGGCATACTGTCAGGCCGAACTTCGCCAAAAGCAAAAGAGCGGAACTGTAAATAATAAGTTCCTGATTGCGCATCAAATTGTGTATGTACTTTGTTCAGCGGTTCGAAACGGTTTAGCGGAAACACTGCCGCGTTTTGCGCTCCCGCTAATGCCTGTACAGTAACGGCTGTACAGGTTATGGTTTTTACCGGAGCATCATTTACCGGGGCCTTATAGGTAATATTAAAGGTATCCTTAGCGCCATACTTCATGAAAAACAAAAACGAAAAACTTGTATTCAACTGGTATTTACGAAAGTTACTGTTATTCCCTGCGCCTGCCAGTTCTTTTATAATTTCATTTACTTTAACCCCGTTGATACTTTGCACGATACTTCCAAAAGGAAGCGGGCTTTTTTCAGTATTCACAAGCATACTGTCCTGCATAATATAAATGGGAACAGGGAAAAAAGAAGCTGTTGCGGGAAAGAATTTATCGTTGAGCGTAATACCGGCATGGTCATCGTAGCCCGTATTTGCTTTCAGTCTTCCAATGTAGCGAACAAATTCAAGACCCGTGGCTTTTTTCAGCGGAAATGATTTTATCGCCTGAGAAAATTTTTTATCTATGCTGTCTTTTCCGGCGTTTGTCAGGATGGGGTTAGTGTTTACAAGAATATCGTTTAATACTTTTAAATCCTCAACAAGCTGCTGCTTTGTATATTCCTGCTGGGCGCTGGTATTCAATACTATTGCTAACAAAAGAACAGCGCTTATAAAGCGTTTCATCATTCTTTAAAAGTTTAGTACCAAATATAGGAGTTCTGATAACAATGTTTATTCTTTTAACTTTGAAACTTCAAACGTTAAACAAAAAATTTTGCCTTTCAAACTTCATACCCCGTTCCCTCCGGCAGGCGATCAGCCATCGGCCATTGCGCAATTAACCGAGGGCGTTTTAAGCGGCGAAAAATATCAGACCCTTTTAGGCGTAACCGGCAGCGGTAAAACCTTTACTATGGCCAATGTGATACAAAATACACAAAGGCCTACGCTGATCATTACGCATAATAAAACCCTCGTGGCACAATTGTATGGCGAGTTCCGGCAATTCTTCCCCGAGAATGCCGTAGAATATTTTGTTTCGTATTACGATTATTATCAGCCGGAAGCCTATCTTCCTGTAAGCGATACATACATTGAAAAGGATCTTGCTATCAACGAGGAGCTGGACAAGCTGAGGCTGCGTACCATTACCAGCTTATTAAGCGGGAGAAGGGATATTATCGTGGTGGCTTCTGTAAGCTGTATATATGGAGCCGGTAATCCCGCGGATTATGAGAACAGTATTATCCGTATCAACCGCGGACAAACCATTTCCCGGCAGGGGTTTTTACATGCGCTGGTAAATTCTTTGTATACCCGCACCACTATCGAGTTCACTCGCGGCACTTTTCGCGTGAAAGGCGATACAGTGGATATTAACCTGCCCTATACCGATTATGGGTATCGCGTTACCTTTTTCGGAGATGAGATAGAGGAGATCGAAACCATTGATGTGGCTACTAACAAGCGAATTGCTAAAATTGAGAATGCCGCTATTTTCCCCGCCAATATATATGTGGCTCCAAAAGATATGATACAACAGGTGATCTATGAGATCCAGGACGAGATGATGGCGCAGGTGGAGTATTTTCAAAGCACCGGCAAGCTGATAGAAGCCCAGCGTATTAAAGAACGTGTGGAATATGATATAGAAATGATCAAAGAGCTGGGCTATTGTAATGGCATAGAGAATTACTCCCGGTTTTTCGACAGGAGAAGTCCCGGTACAAGGCCATTTTGTTTGCTGGACTATTTTCCGAAAGATTATCTGATGATCGTGGACGAAAGCCATCAGACCATGCCGCAGATCAGTGGTATGTATGGTGGGGACAGGAGCCGCAAGCTGATACTCGTAGATTACGGGTTTCGCATACCATCGGCTTTGGATAACAGGCCTTTGAATTTTCATGAGTTTGAAAGTCTGCAGCACCAGGTCATTTACGTTTCGGCTACGCCGGACAGCTATGAGCTCGAGAAATCAGAAGGTGTTATTGTGGAACAGGTGGTGCGCCCGACAGGCCTGCTGGATCCGCCTATTGAAGTGCGCCCCAGTGTTAACCAGATAGATGATTTGCTGGATGAAATTGATAAGCGTGTAAAAAAAGGAGATCGTGTTTTGGTAACGACCTTGACCAAGCGAATGGCAGAAGAAATGGATAAATACCTGCATCGCATCAACATCAAATCCAAGTATATCCACAGCGAGGTAGATACTTTAGAGCGCGTTGAAATACTGCGCCAGTTGCGTTTGGGGGAAATTGATGTGCTGGTAGGCGTAAACCTTTTACGTGAAGGACTGGATTTGCCGGAGGTGAGCCTGGTAGCCATCCTGGATGCGGATAAAGAGGGTTTTCTGCGCAACGAAAAATCATTAACGCAAACGGCTGGACGGGCTGCACGTAATGTGGACGGACTGGTGATTTTTTACGCCGATACCATGACCGGCAGTATGCAGCGCACGATTGATGAAACTAACCGCCGCCGCGAAAAACAGGTGGCCTATAATATAGCGCATAACATCACGCCCCGTACGGTGACCAAGTCGAAAGAAGATGTGTTTAAACAAACCAGCGTTCTGGATATTAAGGGCTTTGATGAAAAAGAGCCCGGCGCTATTAGGTTTGATGAAGACCTGGTTACTGTTGCAGCAGAGGAAGAAGTGATATATAAAACTATCCCGCAAATGGAAAAAGCTATTGCCAAAACCAAGAAGGAAATGGAGAAAGCCGCACGGGATCTTGATTTTATGGAGGCTGCCAGGTTGAGAGATGAGATGTTCCGGTTGCAAAAGGAGCTGGATGGGATGAAGCAATAGGGTTGCATTTAAAAGTACAAAATTTTATTCCTGTTTTATAAAAAGCAATTTTGGTCTGGGAATGAAATGTTGAGGTTGCAGTGGTAGGCGGTAATAATGAAATACCTAAATCAGGGTATATTCAAATACCCATGCTTTCATTAAGTTTACTTCAAAAAGCTAAATCGCTTCAACTATGACCCCGGCTACTACTATCGATGAAGTAATTGTGCAACTTGAGCAGATCATTGGTGATTGTATCAAAAACAAAGACAGGTCGGGGTATTTTGCCATGTTGTATTGCAATGTAACGCGGCGTGTAAAGCAGGGTATTGGCAATCATGAATTTTCGGATAATGGATTTGTTGAAAAGCTGGATGTGCTTTTTGCCAATCATTATATAAGAGCATGGCCCCAATGGCAACATGGCCTGCAGCCATCGGAATCGTGGGCTACAGCCTTTAAAGCCGCTATAGCAGCACCTTTGATCGTACTACAGCATTATCTTTTAGGCATGAATGCGCACATTAATCTTGATTTAGGCATTGCCACAGCTGAAGCGCTGCAAGGGAAAGAACTGAAAAGCATTAAAAAAGATTTCGATGCCATTAATATGCTGCTGGGTTCTATGATCGATGCTACAAAAACCTGTCTTGAAAGAATAAACCCGCTGATGTACCTGTTGCGGCTGCACAGAAAAAACTACGACGACCTCCTGGTAAATTTCAGCATAGGAAAAGCCCGGGCAGGCGCGTGGTGTTTTGCAGAAAGCCTTACGAACCAAACCGGTAGCAACTACGATAACTGTATTGCTGACCGTGACAAATTAATTGCACAATTAGGGCACAATATAGCCTACCCGCAGAGTAACCTGCTAAACAGCTCTTTAAAAATGATACACCGGTTTGAAGGTAGTGATATAGCAGCTAATATCAGGCATCTTAAAATTCTGACCTGAATGCAAACGGCCATAGGTATAAAATTACAACTCCGTATAGCGGCAGCGTTACAAATAAAAAAATGTCAACCTTATATACCACGCCTGGCTGACGTTATAATTTCCTGATTGGTTCCTTTTTGCTCACCTGCTCCTTTGTTTTCTTCCATGCAAGGAACAGCTCCTCATTACTTTTCAAAGCCTGGTACAAACGTTCGCCCGGCGATTTTTGCAGCCATATTTCTAATTGCAGTTTTTTAATATGTTCCGGTGTGTCCTGCATTTATAAAAGATTAAAAGTATTTAACTGTAATTGTCCTATCCATTTTTTTATGTACTCCATATCCAGTTGAGGTGTTTGTAATAATTGTCTAATATCTTCCATCTGTATGATAGATTGTATTTCCTGGATCCCAGATAAGCTTTGCCGTCGCTCAAATTCTGTCTGCCTGAACGGAGCGTTCATCAAAATTACAAAATCAGCTTTTTAGCCACTTTCATAATCAATGATATTAAATATGCTTTTATGCTTTATTGCATCATGTATTGAATCCGGATCACAATAAAAACCGTCTTCAAACGCAGATGCGAAACGTTCAACATTTTCTTCTTTCAGTAATATTACGAAATCAAAATCTCTTGTAGCCCCTGGTACCACGTAAATACTCATAGCAACACTACCAGATAGCATATAAGGTACCTGGTGTTTTTGCAGGGTGTCTACTATTTTGTCGTTTTTATTATTATAGTTGGATAAAAGTACAACATAAACCTATTTGATACCTATCTTTGCCCTACTCATGGGGTGCCTTAATATTACGGGCTGAGATCATACCCAATAACCTGATCCGGGTAATGCCGGCGTAGGGAATAAGTATTATCAGATTTTAAGTGCATCCGTGGCGGTTAAAATATCACAGTTATGAACATGCACGAATGGGTTCAGACTTTTTGGGAACAATTAAAGGGAGTGCCTGCCCTGGAGTGGATCGGCGTCAGCTTTGGCGTTGCAGAAGTATTGCTGGCAAGGGCTAATAAAATATGGCTATATCCGTGTGGTATTTTATCGGTTATTATTTCCACCTATATTTTTTTTCATGCGGGCTTGTATGCAGAAAGCACCCTCAATCTTTATTATTTATTGATGAGTATTTATGGCTGGTGGTGGTGGGTGAACAGGAAACAACATGCTGCCCCCCAAATTACGAGAGCTGATAAAAAAGACTGGCTCGTTACCATTCTTATTGTAACGGGCGCATTTGCGGTGCTTTATTTAGTGCTTCGGCATTTTACTGATTCAACAGTACCTGTTTTTGATTCATGGGTAAGTGCCACGGCATGGGCAGGCATGTGGCTGCTGGCTAAAAGGAAAGTTGAAAACTGGCTGTTGCTCAATATCAGCAATGCTTTTGCGATACCCCTGCTGCTTTATAAAGGACTGCCTTTATATGCGGCGCTTACTTTATTTCTGTTCATTATTGCAGTGCTGGGATATATGGACTGGAGCAGGATTGTTAAACAAAAAGAAAAAGAACATGCCTTTAGTTTTAAGTAAAGACCAGGCAGACCGGTTAAGAAATTGGTGTGCCGGGGCGGAAGCGAGAGGCGCCTTAACCCCGGCCATACTGGAGCTTGCCTATAAGCAAAAATGGTTCAAGCTCTTTGTTCCAAAAGCGCTTGGCGGGCTTGAGCTGAATCTTCCCGAGGCTTTACAATATGAAGAATACCTGGCCTATATAGATGGCAGCCTGGGATGGACGGTTACGCTTTGCGCCGGCGCGAATCTTTTTTGCGGTTATATACAAAAGAAAAAAGCATACACGATTTTTTCAAAAGAAAAAGTTTGCTTTGGCGGAAGCGGCGCTGCAGGTGGCGTTGCCAGGGAAGTAAAAGGCGGCTATATCGTAAACGGGTACTGGAAATATGCCACGGGAGCACCACATCTTACCCATTTTACTGCCAACTGTGTTATTGAGAAAGATGGAAAAGCCTTGTTGAAGGAGGACGGTACTCCGCTGACACGATCCTTCTTTTTTAATAAAAATGAGGTAATAGTACACAAAGACTGGAATACGATGGGCCTGAAAGCGACTGCCGGCCATAGTTTTAGTGTGCAGGATATAAAGGTAAGCAATGACCGGAGCTTTATTATTGACGGATCGCATACTACACTAGAAGGTAATATCTACAAATATCCCTTCCTGCCTTTTGCAGAAGCGACTATTGCTGTAAACACCCTGGGTATGACCCGGCATTTCCTGGAAGAGGCTTTGTATATTATTCAGCAAAAAAAACGGCAGCATGCCCGGCAGGGCCATGCTGCGAACCGCATTGCGGAAATCGCCATTGTAAGCGCACAACAAAAGGTATATGATCTGTCAGACCGCTTTTATACAATAACCGATATCTCATGGAAAGAGCTTGAGCATAAGCATGTTTCTAAAAAATCAGTCAATAAAATCGCAGCACTCAGCAGACTAATGGTGAAGGAGTGCCGGCAGCAGGTGGCCACTATCTATCCTTATTGTGGATTGGCGGCAACCAATAATGGTACTGTGATCAACAGGGCGTTCCGCGATATTTTTACCGGCAGCCAGCATGGACTGCTTACGTTCTCTAAATAAATAATTATTATTCTTTATTAAACGGGAAGGAGGTCTGGTGCTTTTTTCGTAAAAACCCGGTAAGCGCGGCTTCTATTCCCTTGGGAAAACCCGTTCCATGATAGGCCTCATCCTTTAAATACACCAGGCAATGGCGGGGTATAGTCGGAATCCAGACATTATACTTAGCTATCCATAAATATAAATGTGTTTCCAGGCGGTTGAGCTGGCTGGCTAATTCCGTGGCTTCGGCTTTCTTACCAGCTGTTTTATATTCAAAATCGTTTTGCAGCCAGGTAAGCATCCGGGTGTTTAAATCATGCAGGGCGTTGCTATATCCTCTTATAACAGAATGCGTTTCTTTTTCTGTTTCATTCATGATGGTATAGCAGCTGCTTAAAAAAGCATCCATTGTCTGCCCGCTTTCAAGACTCAGGCCAGGCCGTTCCAGTAAGCGGGTGCATAGCACATGGGCTATGCTGTTTTGCTTTTTGTAAATATCAAAAGAAGCATTGAGCAGCGAACAAAGTTCTACAAGTTTTGCGAAGCGTTTCTTCTGTCGCTCTCTGTGAGCTCGTGTAAGCTCTATTATAAACTTTCCTGCAAAGCCCAGCAGGCTTATAATAGCTGCAAGTATAGCAGCTCCCAACCATTGAGGCAAATCCATCAGCATGAAATAAAAATAGAATAATAGCAACCGTTAAAAAATACCTAAATCAGGGTATGATAATTTAACCCCCTCACTGTTTTTATTAAAACTCTTTTGCCAGTTTTTTAATATCTCCTGCAATACGGCTGATAAAAAGGAACTGATCTACGACCGGTTTCAATGCCACGATCATTTTTCTTGTTTCTGTATCTACAAGTCCCTGTTGCAGTTCCCTGCGCCGTTTGCTGACGAGTTCGTCCAACTCTTCTTTTAATTCGATAGGCGCCTGGTGTTTTATTTCATTGACTGCTTTATGAGCGATCATTGAAATCGATTCATTAAGCTCTGCCACTATATCATCTTTAATAGATTGGAAATTTTCTTCGGTGTACTGCTGTTTAAAGTTCCGGGCTAAAGCGCCGAGCGATACAATATGGGAGTTCAATGTATAGATCAGCACTACCAACTGGTGTATTCTTTTGATGTCGCCCTGCTTGTTTTTAGGCTCGTTCATCATACGGGTAAAGCCGCCCGATAAATTGGCCTGCTCAATAAACGCATCTTTACGGCTCAGCCTGTAGTCAAGATCGGTTAAAGTGCCAGTTGAAAAGCTGGCAGCTACTATCTCAAAATAACGCCTGGATTTTTCCAATGCAGTAATGATATAAGAATTGATCTGCATTTTTTCCCAGGAGGGTACCAGCACATAGGCGGCTATAAAAGCAATAACAGAACCTACTACAGTATCAATGAGCCTGCTTTTGAATATTTCATAAAAATGGTGACTGTTGAGCAGGTAGAAAAAGATCATGATAAATGCTGTCATGAAAATCACGCTTACCAGGTATTTGGTACGCATAAAGCTATAAGTGATGATCATTAACACGATCATAGCCGCAAACTTCCCGTTTTGTGTAGGAATAAGGAAAAGCAGGGCAAGCCCTCCCAAAGCGCCTACAAAAGTACCTAAAAGTCTTTGGTAGTTTCTTTGCCGGGTAACGCTATAGGTAGGCTTCAGGATCACGATGATAGTAAGTAATACCCAATAGCTGTATTGTAAATGCAGCGCATGTGCTACTATATAACCTAAAACACAGGCCAGGGTAACCCGTATTGCATGCCGGAAGCTGTTTGACTTTAAAGAAAAATTTTCTTTCAGAATTTCAATGTCAAGATCCGTTTTAGTAACGAAATGATCGTAATCGCCGGATAGCTTATATGCTTTGATCTTTTTTTGGTCGTATCGTGTATAATGGTGTAACGTGTAAATGCGAAGGGTGATCTCTTCTACCGATTGGAGCAGCTTACGCATGTTTACAAGCGCATCAAATGTTTCCGGTTTCCTGTATTGATCGGCAAAAGCTTCGTACCTGGTTTGTAATACCTTAAGCTCATTATTCAGTTTTCTCGAAGCCCTTGATGGCCGGCCGCTTTGCACGGCCAGGCCGATATGATGTAATTCCTCTACGATCACATAGATCATTTGCTGAAAGTGGTTCAGAATGCCACTGTCGTCAAAACGTTTATGCATGGCCTCGTAGTTATAATAGGTGGCAGAAGCTTTTTCGAACAGATCAATAGATTCAACAAATATTACCAGGAGGGTGCGGCCGGTGAGGGTGGACTCTTTCACAATATTCCGGCTTTTGAATAGCATTTCACGTAACAGGGACTGTTTTTCCTGTATCTGCTGCTGCTCTTCCATCAGCTTTTTATAAATCGCATTATAGTCCGCATCTTTATTATAGAATAACGCCCGCGTTCCAAAATAATCTGCAATGGAAAGGATGCTATCGCCCAAAGCCTGCTGGATCACTTTATAAGGGCGTACTCCAAATAATGCCAGGCTGAGCAACATATACCAGCAGCTTCCCGCTATGAGAAATAGGCTGTGAAGCAGGATATCGGTTCCCCTTGCATGGTAATCAAGGTTCAGTATCATGATCAGCATACCCGCGAAGCCAATAGAATTGGCCCTTGCACCATACACACCAATAACACTCAGCGCAAAACAAAATATAATTATCTCCAGGCCAAGCAATACCGGATGCTGGTTAATAAGACCGGTGACCAGCGATACAAAGAAGATCAGCCCGGCGGTTATCAGCATTCCGTTACGGCGCTGATGAATGGGCCCGGGGATATCTGAAGCGCTTACTGCCATAGCTCCCATGGAGAGAATAAGCCCAATTTCTAATTTTCCGAAATAGCTTAATACAATGGCAGGAAGGGTAATGCCAATAGTAATCCGTATAGCCTCATTAAAATAATAGCTGTTTATAAATTTTTTATATTCTTTAATATAATCCACTTAAGCAAAATTAAGACCGGGCCTGTTTAACTTTTATTTTTAACGGTAACATGCCCCTGGGTATTTTATTTCTATTGGTATCTTTATGTTTTAACGTTCTTAGCCATTAATTTGTTCTTTTTTGAAAAGAGCTAACCGGTTCGTGATATATTCTGGCGTAAAAGAATGCAGCGCACTTATAGTAGCGATTCTTTAAAAAATTTTCCTAAAATTTCTTTTTCAGCGTAGCCCCGATCCCCGGTGCTTCCGGTACTTCGATCACTCCGTTTTCTTTGTAAATAATGCCTCCTTCTACCGGATCTTCGCTAAACATCAGTGCAGTATCAAAATCGAAATAAGTAATGTTATCGCTGCATAAAGCCAGGTGTGCAAAAGCCGTCATGGCAATTCTTGATTCTAAAAATGCTCCTATCTGAATTTTCATATTCGCCGCTTCTGCAAGCCGTATCATTTTTAAAGCCTTGAAGATGCCACCGCTTTTACCCAACTTAATATTGATCAGGTTACAGGCCTTTATATCAATCAGCCTTTGAACATCGTTGTGATCGCAGCAGCTTTCATCGCTCATTATGGGAATAGGGCTCTGCTTCCTTACCGCTGGCAGCTGCATAAATGCCCAGCGTGGTAAAGGTTCTTCACAATGTTGTATGTTGAAGGGTTCAAGCGCTTTCAAGGTTTCGATTGCTTCCTTAAAGCCCCAGCCCTGGTTGGCGTCTACCCTTATCGGTATATCATATCCTACCGCTTCACGGATGGCTTTAATACGCAGCACATCTTCCCTGCCCCCTTTCCCTATTTTTACTTTGATAACAGGAAATCCTGCGTCTTTGATCTTTAACGCGTCTGCGGCCATATGCGCCGCCGCTCCCACGCTCACTGTATAATCGGTAGCAATGATTTTGTTTTTTGTTCCTCCCAGGAAGCGGTACAAAGGCTGGCCCTCGTTTTGAGCAGCAATATCGAATAAAGCCATATCAAAAGCGCTTTTGATACTGTTATTGCCATAAATTACCTGATCCAGCTCGTTCATACGCTTCTCAATCTCGAGAGCATCTTTACCTATCCATACTTTCTCAAAGTACTTACCTACTACCAGCCCCGTATCAGCGCTTTCACCGTTAATGCTCATAAAAGGGCTGCACTCGCCCCAACCGGTGATACCTTCATTGGTATGAATAATTACTATTACATTATCGGCACTGTAAACGGGGCCTAATGAAATAATAAAGGGCTCTTTAAGCGGAACAGATAATTTGATGAGATCTATTTGGGTAATTATAGCCTTGTCCATGTCCTAAAAATAGGAAAGAAATGGGCTGTAATAGAACAATACGCATGATATTTAGTTTTTTAGTGGGCTAGCGAGGCTCTGGCATACAAATATGCAGCAGGTAGCGATACAGGGTGTACACTTCAGCAATCACTATTCATAAAAAAAAGACAGGTACGCTACCTGCCTTTTCCTTTATGTTTGCATAGCGGCTCTTATGGCACCAGCTTCAGCTCTTTGATAATATTAGACGCGCCGCCCAGTTTATCTATACACCAAAGCACATAGCGTATATCTACATTAATGGTACGGTTCAGGTTTTTATCAAAGGCCAGCTTATGGCTTAATGCCTCGTAATTACCATCAAAAGCAAGGCCGATCAGCTCGCCATTGCCGTTAATAACCGGTGAGCCCGAGTTACCGCCGGTAATATCATTGGAGGTAATAAAGTTAATTACCAGGTCCTTACGCACCGGGTCTGCATACCGGCCAAAATCTTTTTTCTTAAAAAGCTCGATTTGTTTAGAAGGGAGGTCAAATTCATAATCCCCGGCTATATATTTTTCCAGTACTCCTTTGGATGTGGTTACATAATCATAAAATGCCGCATCTTTTGGAGAATAAGGTTTCACCTGCCCGTAGCTTACACGCATGGTAAAAGTAGCGTCGGGGTACATCTGCTTTGCTTTTCCCGGCTCCATTGCCATTACTCCCTTAAGATAGATCCTGCCGTAATCGTTATTTTTAATAGTAAACTGCTGAAATATCGGGTCAAACCTTTCTTTGTAATTATTAACAAAAGCTGCTGCATGTTTAAATGCCGGGTCGTTATTTAATTCATCTGTATTCAATGAACTAATAAAGGCGTTCCATTTAGTATCGTCAAAAATGAGGGTATGCTTAAATACATCAGCTGCATATCTCTTATAGGAAGACGACTCGCTCAACGGGCCGTACTGTTGTTGCAACGAATCATAAAAGGCTTTTGGCTGCTGATCCTTTTCTACGTTGTCGTAAAATATTTGAGTGGAGCTGCCTAAAATATTCTGATCGGAAGGTTTATCTTCTGCTGCAAGAAAAGCATCTCTTCTGGCATTCAGCTGTTTTACCAGGGCGTCCTTATTTGCATTAGGCGCAGTTACTAGCTGATATACCGTATTGGCAAAGGCAATAACCGGCGATCCTAAAATACCTTCCGATAAGTAAACGCGTTCTGCTGCATAAGGCTTCCACTCGTCGTAAGCCTTCGCCCAGTCTGCAAACAGGGTTTGATATTCCGGTTTCCCTTTTGCCCAGGCTGTGAATTTGTCTTCGGCAGCTTTTTTCTGCCCATATATATCGTATTTTAACAGCTGTTTGGTTTCTCCGTCAAAAAACTTCCAGTAGTTGGCGATACCTGCATAGCTGGAGGCCAGCTTCAGTTTTGTTGCGGGATCTTTCTTCATTTCCCCGAACATATATTTCAGGCGCATATCGCGCAGCTTTACAAGCGTGGGATTGTTTACTTCTGTTGCCAGCTTAATCCCATAAGAAGACTCATAACGGTTGGTGCCGCCGGGATATCCCCATATCATGGCAAAATCATTTTCTTTTACACCTTTTAACGAAATAGGAAGAAACCATTTGGGTTTATAGGGAACATTAGCGGCATCGTAGGTAGCAGGCTGGTTGTTCTTATTGGCGTAAACCCTGAAAATAGAGTAGTCGCCTGTATGCCTGGGCCATTCCCAGTTATCGGTATCTCCGCCAAATTTGCCTACACTTTCAGGTGGGGCGCCTACCAGGCGGATATCTTTATATATTTCATATACAAATGCCAGGAACTGGTTGCCTTTAAATACCGGGCTTACACGGCACTCTATACTTTGATCCGCATCACTAAGCCTTTTATTGATAATGCCCACTACTTCAGCCTGTTTGGCAGCTCTTGCTGCTCCCGAAAGCCTGCCTAAAGCTCCTTCTACTTCCTTCGTTACATCTTCTATGCGCAGCAAAAACTGAACAGTAAGCGGCGTTTTAATTTCTTCAGCTTTATTTTTTGCGTAGAAGCCATCACGCAGGTAATTATGATCTACTGTGCTGGCAGCGGCAATGGCACCGTATCCGCAGTGGTGATTGGTAAATATCAGGCCCTCGGCGCTTACCATTTCGCCGGTACATCCGCCGCCGAAAATAATAATAGCATCTTTCAGTGAGTTTTTGTTTACACTGTACAATTGATCTTTCGAAAGTTTTAAACCTTTCTTCACCATGTCATTGTAAACCTGCTGACCTAATAAATGAGGCAGCCACATACCTTCATCAGCAAAGGTTTTAAATACTGATGAGAACAGCACCAACATTACAATAAGTGATCTTTTAAACATTATCATATAATTAATATTGAATAGAAACGAAAGTAGTACCTCTTCCTTTTAACTGCCAAACATACAAAGAAAACAGGAGGCGTTATTGGTATACAATGAAGGTTTTGCACACAAAGGAGCGTATTATTTAAAAAATATCTGCATTTCATAAAATTATTCCTGTTAAAATGCTTTATTTTTATATAGCTACTAATTGGCCCTCTTGTGAAAATAGATTTTTTAAAAATTTTGGCTGTCTTTCTTTCTGCACCTGATATTGATATCGGTCAAGCCGGCCCGGGATTGCTCCAAAGGATCATAATTGATTTTATGGCACGCCCTATTTACAATATATTCGCAAACAAAATTTAAAAGCTGCATGTGTTTACCGGCAAAACATTTAAAAGTAAAAACCTCAACTATTCCTCAATCAGGCAAAGGGCTTTTTGTAACAGTAAATGTTCCCAGGGGTGCAGTGATAACCGAATATATCGGTCGCAGGGCTACATGGGCCGATGTAGAAAATGATGCAGACAATCCCTACATTTATTATATTGATGATGCCAATGTGATAGATGCGTCCAAAGATCTCAAATCTTTTGGCCGTTATGCTAATGACGCTGCCGGCCTTACTAAGGTTCCCGGTTTAAAAAATAATGCCGAATACGAGGAAGTAGGCAACCGCGTTTTTATAAAAGCCAAAACCCATATTGTTGCAGGCAGCGAAGTGCTGGTTTCGTACGGGCGCGACTACTGGAAACAGGTGAGAGAGAATATTAAGATTGAAAAAGCGGGGAAATAGTATAATTATAATTGCGGCGATGTGTATATAGGTGCTGTAAAATACCATTTAGCTATACGGTGCGCTCACTTTCAGGCTATTAGTTTTTAATGACCCGGATATCGGGCTTTTGCTTTAAGCTTTGAGCCTTCGGCTTATCTTTGCCGCCATATCAATAATTACAACGTGGAGAAGAGCAATTTTGTAGACCAGATACGTGTTTTTTGTCGCAGCGGTCATGGTGGCGCGGGCATTAAACATTTTTTACGTGATAAGTTCACCGCCAAAGGAGGGCCCGATGGTGGCGATGGCGGACGTGGAGCGCATATTATCTTACGGGGCAACCGCAACCTGTGGACCCTGCTGCATTTGCGGTATCATAAAAATGTGCTGGCCGAGAATGGCGAAAATGGCGGACACAATAACTGTACCGGTCGCAGCGGGAAGGATATTATTCTGGAGGTTCCGCTGGGAACGGTTGCCATTGATGAAGAAACCGGGACGCAAGAAGCAGAAGTGCTGGAAGACGGGCAGGAAGTGATTTGGATGCCCGGTGGAAAAGGAGGTTTGGGCAACAGCAATTTCGCTACTGCCACCAACCAGGCGCCCGAATATGCGCAGCCCGGTATGCCCGGCGTAGAGGGATGGAAAGTATTAGAGCTGAAAGTACTGGCGGACGTGGGTCTGGTAGGATTTCCCAATGCCGGAAAATCTACCTTGCTGTCCGTAATCACAGCGGCCAAGCCTAAAATAGCCGATTACGCATTTACTACCATTACGCCTAACCTGGGCATTGTTGAATATCGCGATGGAAGGAGCTTCTGTATTGCCGATCTTCCGGGAATTATAGAAGGCGCCGCAGAAGGGCGCGGGCTGGGCCATCGATTTTTAAGGCATATTGAGCGCAACCCTGTTTTACTTTTTTTAATTCCAGCTGACAGTAAAGATCACCGCAAAGAATTTGAGATCTTACTGAATGAGCTGAAGCAGTACAACGAAGAACTGTTGCATAAAGAAATGCTGATTGCTATCAGCAAAAGCGATATGCTGGATGATGAGCTGAAAGAGGCCATCAGCGCTGAAATGCCGGATGATATACCGCATATTTTCATTTCATCGGTGGCTCAGCAGGGCCTGGTAAAACTAAAAGATATGCTGTGGGAGGCATTAAACAAACAGCCGGAAGAATAGCGGAGGAGCCGGAAGGGGCGGCTTAAGCTTTTATTCTGTCGCCTGCCCATATAATAAAGACGATAATTACGCGTCAACTGGCTGTACTGAATAGCACGAGATCGCTGTAAATGTTGCCTGTACGCAGGTCGCAGTCACTGCAGCTAAGGATAGTGTAGGACAGTTGTGCAGTTAATCGCCTTAACTTTATTAGCAAACGATCTCTTCATTGGTCCTGGAAATCTTATCAGCCCGGGTAAACAAAGGCTGGTACCAATAAAACTGTATTGAAATGAATAAAATGATTGCCTCTTTCAGCCTGTTGCTGCTTTGTACCGCTGCATGCGCACAAACCAGCGTCAAAAATCTTTTAACAGAAAACCTCGTTAATCCCATTGGCCTCGATGTTGTGCAACCTTCCTTTAGCTGGCAGCTGGCCGGGCCAGGCCGCAACATTGTACAATCGGCTTACGAGATAAAAGTATCGGAAGAAAATAAAACAGCCTGGAGCTCCGGAAAAATAATGTCTGATTCTTCGGTACATGTTACTTATAAGGGAAGCCCGCTGCGGTTCAACACAAAGTATAAATGGCAGGTAAGGGTGTGGGACCAGGCGGGAAAAATGTCCGGATGGAGCCCTGTCGCCTCGTTTCAAACAGGTTTGCTCGACAGCACCAACTGGCAGGCACAGTGGATCGAAGCAACATTTGCCCCCAGCGATAATGAAAGCCCCTGCCCCCTTTTCAGAAGGCCGTTCAGTCTTTCTAAAAAAATTGCCCGGGCTACGGCTTATATCACTGCTCATGGCCTGTATGAAGCTTACATTAACGGAACCCGTATTGGTGATGCCTGGCTTACACCTGGCTGGACCAAATACAGTAAAAGGCTGCAATACCAGGCTTACGATGTAACCCCGCTTTTAAAAAGCGGTGCCAACGTGGTAGCAGCAATGGTGGGCAATGGCTGGTACCGTAGTGTTTTAGGATGGCAAAACAACGGTAATATTTATGGAAAAACGCTGGGCCTGCTGCTGCAGGTAAATATCACCTATAGCGATGGCTCTTCCGAAGTAGTAACTACAGACAATTATTGGAAGTCTTCGAGCGGTGAGATCATGTATTCGCAGGTATATGATGGAGAAATTATTGACGCCAGGAAGCAAAAGCAGGGCTGGAAAGAAGCGGGTTATGATGATGGAGACTGGAACAGCGTCAAAGTAGTAACTCATCCGAAAGATATTTTAATAGCTACTGTAAACGAACCGGTAAAGCAACATGAAACATTCAGGCCGGTGAAATTGATCACCACACCGGCCGGCGAAAAAGTGATCGACTTCGGGCAGAACCTGGTAGGGTGGGTGCAGGTAAAAATGAAGGGCAATGCCGGAGATACCCTGACTATTTCGCATGCCGAAGTGCTGGACAAAGAAGGAAATTTTTATATAGAAAACCTCCGTGCGGCCAAAGCACAGGCAAAGTATATTTTAAAGGGCGGCGGAACGGAAACCTTTCATCCTTACTTTACATGGATGGGCTTCCGGTATATCAAGATAGAAGGTTACCGGGGAGAGATTGATCCTGCTGACTTTGAAGCGGTGGCTTTATACTCGGCCATGGAGCCAACAGGCAGCTTTACAACGTCCAATTCCCTCATCAACCAGCTGCAGCATAATATACAATGGGGACAAAAAGGCAATTTCCTGGATGTCCCAACAGATTGCCCGCAAAGGGATGAGCGGCTGGGCTGGACAGGTGATGCACAGGTATTTGCAAGAACCGCTGCGTTTAACATGAACGTACATAACTTTTTTGCAAAATGGCTGCGTGATATAGAGGCCGAGCAGGACAACGGTGTAGTACCGTATGTAGTGCCTAATGTTTTGGGTAAAGCCGGCAACAGCGCCGGCTGGGCCGATGCCGCCACTATTGTGCCCTGGCAAATGTACCTGGCCTACGGCGATAAGCGCCTGCTTGCTACCCAATATGGCAGTATGAAAGCTTTTATAGAGAGTATACGGCGTGCGTCTAAAAACGACTTGTGGAATACCGGATGGCATTTTGGCGACTGGCTGTTTTACCGGCCTTTTGATGACAACGACGGGCGCAGCGCCGTAACCGACAAAAACTTAATAGCACAATGTTTTTATGCGCATGCTGCACAGCTATTGATTAACACAGCAAAGATTTTAGGTAAAACAGCTGATATGGAGGAATATACTGCCTTGCTGAAAAGAATAAAAGATGCTTTTAATACCGAGTATGTAACGCAAAGCGGCCGCCTGGTATCGGGTACACAAACTGCTTATGTGTTAGCCCTGCAGTTTGATATGCTGCCCGAAGCGCAAAGACAACCAACAGCCGAAAAGCTGGTGGAGAATATAAAAAGCTACGGGAACCATTTAACAACAGGATTTTTAGGCACCCCGTATTTATGCCATGTGCTCACCCGTTTTGGAGCCGATAGCGTGGCGTATAAATTATTGCTGCAGGATAGTTATCCCTCATGGCTGTACCCGGTAAAGATGGGGGCTACTACCATCTGGGAAAGATGGGATGGCATGAAGCCTGACAGCACTTTTCAAACACCCGGCATGAACTCTTTTAACCATTATGCTTATGGCGCTATAGGCGATTGGATGTACCGGAAAATGGCAGGAATTGATACTTATGAAGATGGCGCTGGATACAAGCATATATTGGTAATGCCACATATAGGCGGCGGTTTTAAAGACGCATCGGCAACTTTAAAAACCTATTATGGCCTGCTAGGCAATAGCTGGAAGGTGAATAACGATAAGCTGGTAATGGCTACGGAAATACCGCCAAACACGCGGGCTACTGTCTACATACCGGCCGAGGACGTACAAAATATAAAAGAAAGCGGCAAAGCTTTATCTGAAATAAAAGCGATTAAAATTACAGGTAAAGAACAGGGATATGTAATTATTGAAACTGGGTCCGGAAAATACAATTTTGAGGTAGTGAAATAGAACCAGGCATATTCAGATAGACAATTGTTATCCCGATCGTAACGAGAGATATCAACGTGTTGATAAGACTTCTCGCTATGCTTCGCTCCGTTACCAATGATGTATTTGCAGGACGCTGATTAGCAGTCGTCACCTCGACAGAAAGGAGCGACCGGCTGCATTAGGGTGAGATTCCTCCTTACTGTCGGAAAGATGATAAAAAACTGGTCACCGCCGCATTGATAGCCCTATAGAAAATTGAATATCCCGATTAATTAAAACTTTATGTCAGTCTCTCTCAAAACCTCAGCTCATTCAGATCTTTATCAACCAGTATCCCGTCAATAGCTTTTAAACCAGCTTTCACATCTTTTTTGGCTTTAAACCTGATGATGAAAAGGTCTTTATTGCCATTCAAAGATGGTTGGTTGCCTACATTTACGAAGGTGGGATAAAGCGCCCTGGTTCCGTTGGTATGCAGCCTGTCATAAGAAAGGTTTTCCATTTGATTTGTGCCAACAGGCTGAGTGCCGATGTACTCGTAATGCTGCCCATTGTATGGCAGGGCAAAGCTCAAAGCATTTACACTACTCAGGCTTTGGCCTTTTACCCTGATCTCGATTGTTTCACCTGCCTTGTAGGATATTTTATTTGTTGATACGATGAGCTTACCGCCAATTCCGGCAATGGAATCACGGCTTACCCCACCTTCAAGCTGTGTAGCCACGTTTGATATATCGTAGGCATCTATAAGATTGTTTTTATTGATATCTCCATTGCTGATATAGCCTTCAAAATCGCTATCGCCCTTGCGCAGGCCTGTGTAATTGGTATAAGAGGTAAGGTCGTTATGGTCGATCTTGCCATCGTTATTAATATCACCGGGAATATAGCTGGCACTGCCGGGCACTTTAAATACATACAGCTCCCTGCCCGAACCAAAATTACCTGTGCCTTCTGTTACGCTGAGCTTAATGTAGCGCGCTGTTGGCTGGCTGGCAAAAACAAACTCTTTTACGTTATTATCGCTGGCCCATTGCACACTGTCTGCTTCTATCCAGTCTTTCTTATTGCTGCTGTAATAGATTTTTGCTTTCGTAATAAGACCGTTACGCCCGCTGATACGTGGCAGGTATTGCATTTTATCTAGCTGGTTCACGCTTTTCAGATCCAGTACCATATCAAAAGGAATAGCGTTGCGTCCGTATTTAGTATGCCAGTTATTGCTTTCATCAAAGTCGAACAATTTTGTTATTCCCTCATTATCCTGTGACGGAGCCGTACAGTAACCTGTAATACCTTTGATAGCGAACTGTAAGGGGTTCATCTTTGTTTTGCTGCTAATAGCAATCCAGTCTGAGTAACCTGATTTGTTAACAGCCCTCAGTTTGAAGGTATAAGTAGTTTCGGGCTGCAGCTCATCCAGCATAAAAGCCGTATCTTTTATGTGGGTGTACAACATGCTGTTGAAATCTATTTCGTAGAAATCTGCGTTGCTCACCTCTGTCCACGAGGGCCTTAAAAAAAATGAACCGGTATTGGGTACTGTCACCTCTGCGCTGGCAGGCGTTGTTAAAGCGCCTTCGGTTTTTTTGTAAGCATTGCTGATATTAAACGCAAATCCTGTAATCGTTGCGGTAACCCTGTTTTGGGTAACATCTGTTTGGGCAAGCCTGATAAGCAGTTGCGGATTTTTTGTGATCACAGTTTTTTCAAAAGCGCTGCCTTTTGTTGCAAACCGGTTAAGATCGGGCACAGCGTTGTAATAATACACATTAGTTTGTGTATTGAATGCTTCCAAAGAGTTTACAGCTTTCAGCTGGGTGCTTTTTCCCCCGATCCTTGCTGAAACTTTATCAGGCCGCTGCGAAACATTGATCTTTAGAACGGTTTCCCTGTTCTTAACAAATCCATCGAAGCTTCCTTTTGCCGGTTCGATATTTACAGTAACATTATCTCCGGACTGCTCCACGTTAACAAGAGTCTTGGCGAATACCCCGCTCCTGTATTTTTCAGTAATACCATCATCGTCATATTCTGTAAAAGAAGAGTTGCCGCTGGGGTATAGCTCATAAATCCGAAGCGCCTGGTTTATTTGCCGGGGATTATTATTAGGGTTTGCCATAGGAATAATAGCGCCGGGCTTTACAAATACAGGCAGCTTCCATAGGGGTACATCAAAATAATTGAGGATACGATTGCCTTCATAACGCGCTCCGGTGAAATAATCTATCCAGTCTCCTTCGGGAAGATAGATGCCATGACGGATATCATTACCCGCATCATCTGCTTTGGTGCTTTGATAAACAGGGGCTACCAAAAACCAGGGACCATACATGAACTGGTACTTTGTTGCAGTGCCCAACGTGTACGGATTGGGATACTCCAGGAACATAGCCCTGATCATAGGCAGGCCGTCTGTTGATATTCTGGCAATGCTATACGCATAAGGCATTAGTTCCGATTTTAACTTAAGGTAGTTCCTGTTGATAGAAGTTGCAGGTTCGCCCAGGGATTGGGGATATTTGGCATTAGACCCCCAGCCATCCATATTTAATTGCATGGGCGTAAAAGTTTTCCATTGAAAATCCCTTACGTTAACCGGAATATTTCTTCCTCCAAAAATTCCATCCATATCCGATGTGATATTGGGAATACCCGACAGTCCAGAACCAATATAGGTGGGAATATGAAACCGGATATACTCCCATTGGCCACCTGTTTGATCGCCGGTCCATATACCCGCGTAACGCTGTGTGCCGGCCCAGCCGTCGAGCGATATAATAAATGGCCTTGCATGGTTGCCATATTTGGGTATGATCTGCGCTACATCGGCCACCCCGTTCAAGCCGAATGAGTAACCGGCACCTACCCAGGCCACATCTGTTTTTAATACACGCACACCGGCCTCTCTTACTTCCTTAACAATATCTCTTTGCAGCAAGGCACTTACCCCCTCTTTAGGGTGCAGGTCGCTTTGCGTCCACAAGCCAATCTCCACCCCGTTTTTACGGGCGTAGTCGCCAAAGCTTTTCAGGTTTAAGATATTACTGTCGAGCGTTCCGGTTTGCCCGTAACCGGCGCCATATCCGTCGTTAGGCAGTATCCAGCCTAAAGGCATATCGTTGTGCTTATAACGATCGATCACTGCTCTTGCAGAGAAGGGATAGCTGATTTTTGATTCACCATTCAGCGATTCTTTTACTCCTCCGTTATCTTTCTGGCTTTCTTTATACTTTTTTCCATCTTCAAATAAAATACCTGTAGAATCTTCTTTCCAGTAATCGCGGTTGTAGGCATTTAAGTGACCTTCATAAAAACCAAACCTGGGTAATAGTACGGGTGTTCCTGTTAATTGATAGTAATCATTCAGCAAAGCTGCAGCACCATCACTTACCATAAAAAACAGGTCTAAATAATCAGTTTCATGATAAAGACTCACCATCCCTTTTTCGCGGGCTCCAAAGTCGTATTTGCCTTTTTTAAAAGTGTACCACATTACACCGTAGCCATTCGTGCTCCAGTAAAATGGTGCCGGCGAAGCCACTCCTCCGTCTGTCCAGCTATTTTGGTTCTCGATTGCAATTGTTTTTCCCTTATGCGAAAAGCGCCCGTTTTGTACACCGCCTCCATAGAAATATTCCTGCGGCTGTTCTTTAAGCGTTACGATTATCTTTTTATTTTCAAAAGCCACCGGCTTTATAACTTCGGTTACTGTGGCGCCTGTTTGCAGGTTGACTATTTTAAAAGTTGTGGTGTTTTTATCAAAACTGATATGTATCTTTTGGGTGGTAATTGAGATCCAATGGCCGTTATCGGAAAGGGTTACAGCCGCTACCTTTTTTCTTGGCTGATTCACTAAGATCTGAGCTGCTGGTTTTGCTTCAGGATCTCTCAGCCATTTTGCCGTGCTATCTGCAAAAAACCTGAAAATATTTTCTCCGTAGAAGTCTATAAGAATATGCCTGTCATTATTAAGTTTCAGCTCTATTGCTGCAGGATTAATTGCCTTTGCACTAACAATCCGGGGCCGGGTATCCGCTGACTGGGCCAGAGAAGCGATGGAGGCCATCAAACACAATGATAATATCCGGTATCTTTTAAAACTGTAGTAAATCATTATGCCTATATATTATCTGGAAAAGAGTAAATAACAAAATTAAGCAATGGATAGCAGCAAATGCTAAGCTGCTCAATCGTATGCGCAGGTGTGATATGCCTGAACAGGTGCATTTTACATGATTGCAAATACACCTCACCCCAAGCCTCTCCAAAGGAGACGGGTTGTACGCACCAATCTTTGTGTATTTCGTTTTTAGAAGCAGATGTAGTCTCCCTTTCTTTGGGAGAAGATTTTGCTGGATGCGACAGTTTGGAATATACTGCTGAACCTGCAATTAAAGTTTTTATACAGCATAAGACATACCTTTACGGCGTTAATTTATTAAAATCCTATTTCTATGAACATGAAACAACTGCTGTTCGCTGCTGCTGTAACGCTGTTTTTTGCTGATGCCCGGGCGCAGCGCCACGACCTGGAGGCCCAACAGTTCCGGAGAGATTTTGTAAGTGTAAAAAAAAGGAACGTGAATGGCCTGTTTACCAACGGGGAAAAGCTATCTACTGTTTTTAATGAAGAAAAGTATCTTAGGTTTAGAAATATGCGTAATGGCGGAATAGCACTGACTTTTGTTGGTGCGGGGCTTATTACTACGGGAGCCTTATTGATTGCATCGGCTGAAGACGAGAGGGATTACGATTATTACGCTGATTATAATAATGATCGTAAGGAGCGCAAAGTTATAGCCGGTGTATTCTGCATTCTTTTTGGTACGGTTTCTACCGGTGGGGGCATTACCATGTGGGTAATAGGGAATAATAAGATGAAGAAGTATGGCGGTGGACAAGTGTCTGTACAGCCGGCTAAGAACGGGCTGGGAGTGGCCTGCCATTTTTAAAGGTGATCGTAGCCCAAAACCTTTTTTAATTCCGGCTCCTGCTGGTGAGCAGTCACAGGTTTGTAACCGGCCGGTACCCGTACAGGTAGGGTCCATATCATGGGATGCTTTAAAGATCAGGCTGTCCAGCTTCTTTATTTCCTGGTACAGCGGCGATAACCTGGCTACTGCCTTGGGATATAAAGAGCAGCAGGGCCCGCTGCATAAAACAGATTTTATTACTCCAGTTTCTTTTTCAGCGCTTCTATTTCCTTTTGTTTTTGTTCTAATTCCCTGATTATTTCCTCTTTGCTTTTATTTTGCGAAGGGCTTTCGTTATAATGATAAACATGTGTTGTATCAATAGCTGCAGGTGGCAGCGGAGCAGGTGTTGGTATAGCAACTGCGGTACTGTCTGTACCATTAACACCGTTCCACCTGTAATTATCGTTTGCAGCAGTGCCACTGGCAGGGCTTACTATATCTTTGCGATCGTCTTCACTTTTCAGCGATCCATCGGCCTGCATGATATAATCTGTGTTAGACCGGTATCTTTTCATATTATGGGTCACATATCTTGAGCTTCTTATTCGCCTGCCGCCATTATTAAATTCAAGATCTATATTGTTGAGCTTATCAAAAACCGATTCATCAATATTTATTTTTTTACCTGCCGGAACGTGTACCAATACCAAAACATTCTGCCCGCGGTATTTGCTGCTTTTATCTATTGCAAAACCCGGTGGCAGGTCCAGTACGCTGTCGGCCTGGCTTACCCTGTATACAATTTTTTTGGCGCGGGCCAGCGCGTCGGCATCTGTTTTGCCCATAGATTGTTTTACAATGGTAACATGGTACAGGCTGTCATCGCTTTTTTTAAAATCGATATTGATGGAAGACAGCTTTAAAGAATCTGCTGTAAGTGTAAAGCCTTCCAGGTCACTCTGGTTATCATTCAGCCATCCGAAATTGCCTTCATGTACCAGTTCCGGCTCGCTTACCTTGAAGATCATTTTGCCGTTTGCAGGTTGTTGTATAAGAACCTGCTCTTCTGCCGAATCGTATCTTTTAAAGTCGTTAGACAGGCTGGCCAGGAAAAACATCAGGCATATCCAGCCTATGGTCCAAAGTCCGCCGAAGGTCCAGTTCAGGTAGTTACCGGGAGTACGTACATTTAATATTCTTCTTACCAGCCATATGAGCAGGCCCACGATAGGTGCTCCAAAAAACAGGATCAGGGTGCCCCAGCCCAGCATTTGCTGGGTTTCGCTGGTCCATAGAAAATTATTAACGGGTGCCCATGCAAAGCCGCTGAATAAAAAAGTAAGGAACAGGGCGAGCAGCGATACTGCAATAATACCTCCTATGATCACAAAAAAGGCTTTAAAGATCATGGCAAATACATAGCCGATACCGCGATTGCGCTGTGCAGGAACATAGGTAAATTGCCTGGGTGGCTGACTTGTTGCAAATTCATTGGCTTTCTGCCCCAGTCTTTCTGCGGCATCTTTTACTTCCCCGCTCCAGTTCTGTATACGCTGGTTAAAATCGCCCATTGAGCTCTGTACTTTTTCCCTGATGCTGTTTACGTCAACATTTTTTCCCCTCATTTCCATTTTCTGGTAGGGGGTAAGTGCTTCAGGCAATACGATCCATAAAACAATATAAATAAAAATAAAAGTGCCTGTAAGCCCGCTGAAAATGAGGTTCGGGAAAATATCAAAATCATTCCCAAAAACATTAACGCCTTTTAAAATACTTAGCAATAAAGGAATGGCCAGTATCCCGCGGATCGTATTGGGATTGATATTGAAATAAGCGCCCATACCACCAGCTACACCGCCAAACCATTTATTATCCGGGTCGCGAAACATTCTTTTGCCCTTATAAACATTCATATTGCGGGCGGGCAAAAAGATCCATAGCGCTATGTAAATAAAGATGCCGGTACCAAATCCACCAAACGAAACAATAGCAAACAGTACCCGTACCACGGTAGGATCAATATTCAGCCAGTTGGCGATGCCGCTGCACACGCCGCCGAGTATTTTATTATTTTCATCCCTGTACAGCCGGCGTTTTTCAGTAAACGTAAAGTTGGGCGTATAGCCGCTTTGCGCTTCGGCATTATCCTGCGCGGCAAAATCTTCCGGGCGGCCCAGGGTGGCGATCATCTCTTCCACATCCGCATCTGTAATATGGGCGGCGCCTTTACGGATCTTTTCGCTCATCAGCTCGGCAAAGCGGGCTTCAATATCTGCCACGATCTCATCCCGCCCTTCCTCATTTTTAAAGTACGCGCGCAGGCTGTCGGTATAGGCCTTTACTTTTTCATAAGCAGCATCTTCAATAGCAATGCTCCTGCCGCCTAGTGTTATATTGATTATTTGCTTCATGATATATAGTTTGTTGGTAATGTTTATTTTGATGCGTTGGTTAATGTATTTACCGCTCCCGAGAGCTCATCCCAGGTTTGTTGCAGCTCCTGGTAAAAATTATGCCCCTTTTCTGTGAGTGAAAAATATTTGCGGGGAGGGCCGCCGCTGCTTTCTTCCCATCGGTAAGTTACCATTTCAGCGTTTTTAAGCCTGGTAAGCAGCGGGTAAAGCGTGCCTTCCAGTATATGTAAACCCGAGCTTTTCATTTCTTCCGCAATATCACTGGGGTAAGCCTCGCCGCGTTGGATAACGGAAAGGATGCAAAACTCCAGTATCCCTTTCCGCATCTGGCTTTGTGTGTTCTCAATATTCATCTGCTTTCAAATAGGATACAAAGATATGGGCAGCCATAGGTAGTATGCAATACAAAGTACTGTACATAGTAGCGAAAACTCGGTAAATGGCGGAAAACGAACGGCGGATAGAGCCGCCTTACACGCTCAGGTAGATGCAAAGCCTCCAACTTGCCTTGCCGCAGAAACGCGTTTGAAAGAAATATAAACTGTTTTCAACAAAAGATATGACGGGAAGATACCTTAAAAACAGCACCAATCACCCGTTCCTGCCAGCGGAGCATTTTTCCTGGTTGCGAAGATATAAAACTACCACCAGACAGGCAGGTTGCAGTCTTGTGCGCAGATCTCCGACCGGCATTCTATACTGTTTAGCCTTGTTCTGTCTTGATGTTATAAATTGAGTGCAGCACCTTTTTATGTAGCGTATTTTCGGGGCGCGCTCTTATGGCAATTCTTTTGAAATGTTCATTATCGGCTCTTGGCGGTTCACCGCTTTCATTTTTTATAACCGGCGGCGAAAGGGTTACGCATTCTATGAATGGAACAGTAGAAATTATTTTGTACATTAGTTTATTACTCGGCTTCAGTTGCTGGCTGACGCTTCCTCCATGTACGTCCGTCTGCCAGGCCTGAAACCATTAACAGCTATTTTAATTGAAACCCGAACATGAAAATTAGTCAGATATCTAAAAAGGAAATTATCCAAGGAGAAGAAGTGCCGGGCTACGACATCAGGGAGGCGATCTTTGAATTCATCAAAAAAGACTATCCCGGTTTTACCCGGGATCAGTACATTTCGTTTGCAGAGCTAAACAGGTACCGGCGCCTCTACCTGACCTATTTGATCGAAGAGGAAAAGGGAGAGCTTGCTACTATTGACAGGGATGTTATGGATGCTATTAAAAATAATTCCATACTCTCTGAAAATATTCAGGATGAAATGGAGAAGGATCTGACGGTGGGGCAAATAATCGCGGATAAGGTTGCTGCATTTGGTGGCAGCTGGACCTTCATCATTATTTTTTTTCTTTTTATCCTGGTTTGGATGGCCATAAACATGTGGATCTTAACTAAAAAGGCTTTTGATCCTTATCCCTTCATTTTATTAAACTTAATCCTTTCCTGCCTGGCTGCCATCCAGGCCCCTATTATTATGATGAGCCAGAACAGGCAGGAAGAAAAGGACAGAAGAAGAGCGGAGCATGATTATAAAATAAACCTGAAAGCAGAGCTGGAAATCAAATTGCTGAGTGAAAAAATAGACCATCTTTTAGTGCATCAAAACAAAAAGCTCCTGGAGATCCAGGAGGTTCAGACCGATTATCTGGATGACCTGATGAGAAACAGGAAAGAGCGAAACGATCAATAAACCCACAAACTGCTGCTGTGTTTTTAGTACTGTTTTTATATTTCAAAAAATAAATGATGAAAGTATTTGTAACAAAACCAATTCCTGAAGCGGGTATTAAAATGATGGAAGACGCGGGCTGTGAAGTTACGGTCTATAACGAAGCAGCGCCTTTGCCTCAGGAAAAGCTGATAGCACAGTGTAAAAGCTATGATGCTTTATTAAGCGCGGGTTTTAATAAAATAGACGCCCGTTTCCTGGATCAGTGTAAACATTTAAAAGTAATATCTCTTTTCTCTGTAGGTTATGATAGTGTGGACATTGAGGCCGCAACGAAACTGAAAATACCGGTTGGCAATACGCCTGATGTCTTAAGCCGGGCTACATCAGATGTGGCTTTCCTGCTAATGCTGGCTGTAAGCCGGAAAGCCTTTTATAATTACAGTAAAATACCGGCCGGCAAATGGCAGGGCTTTGAGCCTGTTGCAGATCTGGGTCAGGAGCTTTATGGCAAAACGCTGGGTATATTCGGGCTGGGTAAAATTGGCTTTGAACTGGCCAAAAAATGCAGGGCTGCTTTTGACATGACGGTCATTTACCATAACCGAAAACCCAATACAGATGCAGAAGCGGCGCTCGGCGCTGTCTATGTGAGCTTTGATGAGCTGCTGGCCCAAAGCGATGTGCTCTCGCTGCACGCTAATTTAACCGGTGAAACAAAAGGGATCTTTAATAAAGAGGCTTTTGCCAAAATGAAACCAATGTCTATTTTCATTAATACCGGCAGAGGTGGATTGCACAATGAAGCAGATTTAAAAGAAGCGCTGGACAACGGCACCATCTGGGGTGCAGGACTGGATGTGACCAATCCTGAACCGATGAATAAGGACAACCCATTGCTGAAAATGCCTAATGTTTGTATTTTGCCACATATTGGCTCAGCCACGCAGGAGGCGCGCAATGCCATGGCGGTTATGGCTGCAAAGAACGTAATAGCGGGCCTGGAAGGAGCGCCGCTGCCGGCTATTGTAAATCCTGCTGTATATCATTAAAAGCGTATTTTTACCCTGTATGGAATTAAATGAACTCAAGTCCCTGCCCGTACTTGACAGTGAAGAAATACGGGTATTGGGCGCATTGATGGAAAAGTCGAAAGCGACGCCGGAATATTACCCCATGACCTTAAACGGGCTTACTGCGGCCTGCAATCAAAAGTCATCACGCAACCCTGTAGTGAATTATGATGAACAGACCGTAACGCTATGCCTGGACCGGTTAAAGCGCAAAGGACTTGCTGCTACCGTAACAGGAGGAAGCAGCCGGGTGGTTAAATACAGGCACACTATTGCACTGAACTATGAGTTTACGCCTGACGAGTTGGCCGTATTGTGCCTGCTCTTTTTAAGAGGACCCTTAACACCGGGAGAGATCAACAGCAATTCGGGCAGGTTATACGGGTTTGACGACCTGGCCGAAGTACATACCGTACTTGATAAATTATCTGCTGCTGAAACGCCTTTCGTTAAACAGCTGGAACGCCAGCCTGGCCAGAAGGAAGCGCGCTATATGCATTTATTTGGAGGCGAAAGTATCCTGGAGGATTATATTACAGAACCGGCACCAGCTACGGCTGTACCGCAAGCCCGTAACAATTTAGAAGAGCGGCTGGCCGTTGTAGAACAGGAGCTGGCTGCTTTAAAAGAAGCGTTTGAAAAACTAATGAAGGAGTGGATGAGTTGATGAATGTTTTTATTGATGTTTCATGCGCACAGGGTTCTGAAATGGATGAGATTGTATGGCTTTTGTAACATTACTCTTCTATACGGTACTTTTTCAGGTCAAACCCGCGGCTTGTAATATATCTCCCCTTATCTGTAATCATTAAACATGTATAAGCCGGGTATTTTTTAAGCAGCTGCAATCCCGCTTTTCCTCCCAATACCATAATGGAGGTACTGAGCGCGTTGGAAAATTCTGCATAGGGGCCCATAACAGTTACACTTACCAGTCCGGTTGCCGGATAACCGGTTGCGGGGTTAATAATATGGGCGTATCTCTTGCCATTGATCAGGGCATATTTTTCATAGCTTCCCGATGTGGTAATAGCTCCCTCAACCGGTATGGCGGCGATCAGCTCCCCGCTGTTAAAAGGGTCATTAACGCCGATGGTCCAGGGGTGACCATCAGGATGTTTGCCCCATGCCTGTATATCTCCGGTAGCATTTATGATGCCGGCTGTTATACCTCTGGCAATCATCATATTGCGGCATTTGTCAGCAGCATATCCTTCACCCAAAGCGCCAAAGCCTATTTTCATGCCTTTGTGTTTCAGGAAAATGGTAGCGCTGTCTTTATTAATGATAATATTTTTATAGCCCACTTTTTCCCGGGCTTTTTTTACAGCTTCCGGTGAAGGCATTTCGGTCATACTGCCGTCAAACTTCCATATCTTTTCCATCGCAGCAAAGCTGATATCGAAAGCGCCGTTAGTCAGTTCCGATATTTTAATAGCACGCTCAGTCAGCTCCAGAATTTCTTTATCTACTTTAACAGGTTTGATTCCGGCATTTTGGTTAACGAGTGAAACCTGTGTAGTAGGTTTCCAGTCGGATATCAGGTATTCAATCCTTGATATTTCAGCAATTACCGTATCAATGTTTTGATTGGCTGTCTGTGAATCTTTAGCAACGATGGTAATATCAAAACGGCCGCCCATCAGAAGTGCATCGCGTGTAACGCTAACCTGTGCCCCTGTAACAGTGAAGCTGCATGATATTATTGCCAGGAGTAATATTCGCATAATAATATTGTTTAAAATATTTCGGTGGGTATGCCTGCCCCGTTTCAGGCTCATTCAACATAAAAACGAAGGTCATGGTGAGCCTGACGGACCATGATCCGATTGTAAACCTGCTCTTCGTCACCGCCTGGGCTGGATCCAATCGGAATAACGATACTTATTTGTCATTTTAAAGAACTTAATTTCCCCATTATTGAGACCTCATCAGGGGCAACTTTACTTGTATTGACTACGATCACTTAAACGACGCTTGTCAATAACAATCTGTAAGTATTTGTCCTTTTTCTGCAAAGTGTGCAGGAGTGCAAAGGTTATATTTTTCGCAGATATCATCCAGCACTTTCATTACATCATTTTGCATGGAAAGCGACCCGCATATCATCATCGTGTGTCCACTTTGCAGTGCCTGGCCTATAGCTTCGCTATTTTTTAATATACGATGGCTTACATATTCCCGTTCCGCTTCGCGGGATAAAGATAAATGGATATGGCGAAGCTTTCCCTTACTGATCTGCTCCTTTAAGAAGGGCTCATACAGGGTAAAAGATGATTGCCTGCGAAAACCGCAATAGAGGAGCACCGGTACCTTATTTTTATTTTCATTAATCATACCCAGGAACGGGGCAATACCTGTTCCGTTCGATATCATTATGACCTGTTTTACCCGTTCGGGAAAACGGAAATGCAGGTTCTTTACCAGCTTCGCTTTAATGGCCTGTCCGGATTGCAGTGTGTGTAAAAAGCCCGACCCCAATCCATGCTCGTGCAGCTTTACGCTTAACTGTATTTCATTATTGATCTTCCCGATGGAATATAACCTTTCCCTGTGATCGTTTTTCGGATAGATCGCTAATAAATCGCCTGAAACCGCTTCTTTAAATTTCCGGGATTTGAACCTGATGATAAAGGTATTTTCGGCATCGTTAGCGGTTTTTTCAGTAACGTACAGTTTTTTCAGATCGTGGCGGGCAGGTTCAAGCAGCTCGCGCGGCATCATCATCTGGTAACCCGTTTGCCGGGTCCATGTGGTAAGCCATGCGCTGAAATCCTGGGGGGACTTATCATTAACCGTATGAACCGGCATAAGCGATTTTGCCCATACTGTTTCTTGCAGCAATCTATCGGCGTCATAAGCAAACTTGCAGTAATGCAGGTAGCTTCGGGAACCAAAACCTACTATAGCGTAAGGTATAGTTTGCTGTTGCGGGTACTGTTTTAATTTTTCTGTAAACTTTTTGGCATTAGATGGCGGATCGCCCTGGCCATAAGTGCCGGCCATTATAATAAGGTGCTCTGCTTTTGGAAATAATGTGTAATTGCTCATGTCCGTAAGGAACACTTTTACCCCATGCTTGATAAGCTGGCTGTAAACCGCATCGGCAAATTTAAAAGTGCCGCCGTTTTCAGATCCGACCAGTATCACCAGGGACGCTTCTGTGGCACTGAATTTATTTTTGGACCGGTTACGCCTTCTTTTTAAAGTAATGGCGAATCCCGAATAAATAAAGAAAAGAACATAGCCCGATGTAATGGCCATGATAATGGCCCATATAGTGCCGGACCGGCCGGTATGCCAGCGAAGGCTGAAGTTTGCCAGCTGGTAGATTTGGGTATATGGTACTTCCGCCAGTATATCGCCCGTAAACTGGTTAATGCAAATCTCTTTATCCTTTAGCTGTACATTATAATAGTCTTCGGGAAATTCAGAAAAGGGATATTGCAGCTTCTGAAGATGGGAGAGGGGCGCTTGCTGAAAGACTGCAAAAGTTTTTAATTCTTTAACAGGCTCCTCTTTAATATTGGCTTCATTGATCTTTTCGCTGGCTTTTGCCGGTAGCGGAACAAACCGGTACACGGCCAGGTAAGCACCGGTAAGGGCTAATGCTAAAATGAAAAAAAGTGAAATGCGGCCGAATACTACATGATAGTATTGTGCCCACCCCGTTTTTTCTACATGGGAGAAAAAATTTTTCCAGCCGTTCTGCCTTTGCACCACCAATAGTATGCCCGAAGCAGCAATAAGGATGAGCAAAAAAGCTGAAACACCCACCAGTATCCTGCCGGTTTCTTTTAAAAACAACGACCGGTGCATAGCGGTCATCCATTGAAAAAGCGGATGCTTTTCTTTAGGTACGCCCAATATTTTACCGGTAGCAGGATTTACATAAGCCTGTTTATCGCCACCTTCTTCTTCCGAATACTTTATCAGAACAAAATCGTTATCGTCTACTGTTATTTCCTGTATGCCGGGAAATTTTTCTTTCAGTAACGGAACAGATTGTGCAAGGGTAATGGTATCAAACCCATCGGCTTTATAGCTTTGAGATTTTTCTATAACCGGTTCAAACGCCAGAAAGATACCGGTAACCGATGCTGCTATCAATAATAAAAAAGAAGATATAGCCAGTGCCAGGTGACTATATCTCCAAACTGAAATAATCATTTGTTATAAAAAGGCAGACCTGTACGGTTTACAAAACCTTACAGGTCATTTTTAATTTCCACTGAAACGCACATACCTGATATAGCCTTTGCCATCTGTTTTAGCTGCAAGTCCTGCAGTAGTAAGCGGCACTTCCACATCTTTTACATGATATTTTTGCTCTTCCACCGCGCTTTCAAAACGCAGCTTATAACCTGCATTGATCTTTGCTTTATCAATTTCAAGGGTAACAACGGCCCGGTCGCCACCGCCTATTGAAGCACCGGTTACGGCACTGATTTTCTCTTTGGTCCGGGTCTGAAACTGATGCCATTCTTTTAAGGTGTTGAACCATTGCTTGTCAGGCCCGAGCACCGAAAGTGTTTTTTCATATTCTCCTTTGGGATTGATCAATGAAACAATTACATAAGCTTTCTCTCCCTGGTAGCTGACCATCTGGATCATGCACTTGTATTTACCTGTTTGGGCAAAAGAGGGTTTGGCAAATAAAAATAAACAGGCTGCCAATATAAACGTTACGGGTACTTTCATGCGTATACTATTATAATTAAAGTTGTTTAAACTATGATGCAAATTGTATGTCAGGCTGTCCCGATAGCTATACGGGATGACGAAGCTTCTTTGTGGGGAAATGCATCTTTCCTCTACAGTTCGTCAAGCTCACTGTGACACCAGGACGACATTTTCACGACAGCGCACGGCCAAGTTAAAAGATCTAAACAAGCTTATTTGTCTATTTTAAGAAATCGACAGCAATATTATTGCTTTTCAAAAAATCGTTTTCTTTTGCCAGGTCATAAGCCGTTTCGTCGAATTCGGTTTTTAAGTCTTTTTTCGCTCCTGATGCGATTAAAGCTTTTAATACCTTATCATCCTTAGCGATCAACGCCGCTTTGTGCAAGGCTGTAGCACCTTCTTTGTCCTGTGCATTGATATTGGCGCCCAGTTCGGCCGCTTTTTTAATCAGGGCAGCATTTTCTTTGGCAACGGCCAAATGGAACAGCGAGCTTCCGTCTCCCTGCGGTGCAGTTACATCAAGACCATTGCTTTTTAGTACCACCAGCTTATTCGCGAAATCATTGTCTTGCGGGCCACCCGCCCGGCCTTCCCTGAACGAATTGAACCAATGATACGCCAGGTTGCGTCCGTCTTTATCTACTACTTTAATATCAGCGCCATTTTTCAATAATAAAGCAACCACTTCGGCCGAGCTATTGGCAACAGCTTTAGTCAGTGCCGATTCGCCTTTGTCGTTCACTGCATTAATGTTGGCGGTTTTGGCGATCAAAGTAGCTACTAACGCCGCATCCCTGCCATTGGCGGCATTTATCAGTACGGTATTTCCTTCGTTATCTTTTTTATTAATATCCACACCTTTTGAAAGGAAATAATTAATGATCTCTGTATTAGGACGGCGTACCAATACGTGCAGGATAGTAGCGCCATCTTTAGTATAAATGGCTTTGGGATCCAGCTTCAGTTTTTCGACTAAGTACTGGTAGGTGTCGATACCGTTTTGCGACATCCTGGAACCCTGTGTGGCAAAGAAAAGTGCATTGTTGGTGGGTTTTATCCCTTTTTCGATTAATTTTTCGATTATTGCTTTATTACCCAGCTTGGCTGCATAATCAGCAGCAGTGCTCCCATAGTCATCTGTATCCGTGTACAATAAACCTTTAGATACCAAATAATCTGATATCGTCAAGTCATTGTCCCTGGGTATTGCCAGTAATAATAATGTAGCACCATCCTCATTTTTTTGTTTAGGGTCTACGCCTGCCTTGATCAGGGCCTCGTAAATGGCGGTGTTTTTATTGCCGTTCATGGCCGCATTGGCTATTACGGTGTATCCGTGACTGTCGGACAGATTCACATCCGAACCCTTTTCGATTAAGTAGGTAACCAGGTCGGTATTTCCTCTTGCTGCTGCCCAGTGCAAATAAGAGGCACTATGATGCGTTTTTTTGGTTACGCTATTACCTTCCTGCTCTATCATGAATTTAATGGTTTCCAAAGGCGCATCATTCAAGATGGCTCTGGCAGCAGGATCCCAGGAAGCCGCATCGGGTTGTGACGGGCTGTTGCCTTTGGCAATTTCTGCTTTTACCTGTTCTATAGTAGGCTTGGCCTTCCAGAAGTCAGCGCTCATCAGGGTATTGGTACCCGAAGGCTGCGCTACAGCGCTACAGGATGTAAGAACTAAAAGTGCGGTTGCTATATGTTTCATTTTGAGAATTTAGATATTAGACGATAGTATTTAGATAATAGAAGTTAGATGTTTTCAGTATCCCTGATACTATGAACCTCCCCGGCAAAATTAAAAATTTAACAATGGTAGCATTTACGAAATGCGGAAATTATACTAAGATCCATTCTTTATAAAAGACAAAGAAGCCGGTGATAATGCGGCCTCTTTGCAGTTATTATTTTTATGATATTAATAAGCGCCGATAAAGAAACTGTTAGAAGCATTTTTCAGCTTAGCGCCTTTTTTAACCTCTTTAGTTTTCCAGTTAATGACGTATAAGTTGCCATCTTTACCATTTGGAGTCATTGGTACATATACATAATCGCCTGCAACACCAATATTCTGGAACTGACCAAATGTACCTGTTAAGGCTGTACCGCCATTTTGAGCAGCAGTAAGTCCGGAAAACCCTGCATCAGTTTCAATATCTATAGCCAGTTTTGTAGCAGTTTTTGCATTGAGATCGACAAGAGCAATATAACCCCCGGCAGTTCCTGATCTTGTATACAAAACTACACCAACGCCGTCTTTGATATAACGGAAAGCCCTGATACCTGCATCACTGATCCCCAATGCAGTGTTCAAACTAAAGTTATAGCCGTTATCATAGTCGTTAGTTGTTTTGCTGATACGTAATATCTGATGTCCGGAGCCCATGCTGGTTGCAGCCTGGTAAATATGTTCATCAGTACCTACATATTGCGTCATGGTACGGTAAGAAAGGTTATCGGTGTTGGCCACAGTAGATGTAATTAACTTCGGATTTCTCAAAGAAGGGTAATCCAAAACCATTGTTGTGGTTCCCAATGTTCTGTTAGTAGTGGTTGCCCAGCCGGTAATAGCGCCGGTATTTGGATTTCTGGTTACTGTACCGTTAAGATCGTGCCTGCGAATACCTAACCCGATAAAAACCTTATCCCTGGCCTGGTTCAGCACCGGTACGTCTGCACGCCATACATGGTAGCCCTGGCCTTCGAGTTCTGCTCCTAAGTCAATATCAACGCTGCCGGTATTGGTAATAGCTGTATTGTTCAAGTCTAAATTAGCAATACGGATCTTACCTTTGGGGTGCCTGTATTGGAAATTAGGAGCGGTTCCTGTATAAGGATCCAATGCTTCACCGAAAGATACGCCAACGCCAATGCCTTCTGCAGCTTTTACCCAACGCGGAGAAGTTCCCAGGATAACTGCAGTATTTAATTCGTAGCCCTCCTCTTCATATTTTCCTTCGCCAGACACTTTATATTTGTTAAATACACCACCTTCTGTACCGGTATACTGGATATTATATAAATATTTGCCATCTTCAGAGGCCTGTACACGGGCTGTCCTTTTAGATTTCAATCCGAAACCCACAACATATCTGCTCCCGTCCATTTTAAATAAGTCTACCTCATAATTAGGGTTAGCGGCGTTTTCAGGTGTTATAGCATAAGCTAATGTACCTCCATCGCCCGCGCTGGTGCCCTCCGGGTAAGCGCCGGTAAGCGTAATCCAGCGTATGTCGTCTCCGCCGGAAGGATTAGGATCTACATTAGTATCTTTACTGCAACTGGTCAGCGACAGGCCGGTTATTACCGCACCGAACATGGCTGTTGTAAATAGTTTTTTCTTCATCGTATTCATATTTATTTTCTGATTTTATAAAAATTTGCTAAGTGTATAATTTAACTTGAAATAGATACCCCTGCCGGGTTTTTGTACCATGAAGTTGTCGTATATCTCTGCATTGAACATGTTTTTAACGTCAATACTGGCTACGAGCTTTTGATTGGGAAAGCGATAGCTTACACCGATATCATGTACAAATTGTATGGGTGTTTTAGACCATTCGGGCTGCCCCCAAACCACATAGTACTCTCCAACAAAACCTGTATTGTAATAGAGGTTTAAAATAGACCGTTTTTGAAAAATGTTATTCAACCTGTATTGTACATTGCCATTCACTGTAAAGAAGGGCTCATTGGGTATTTGCTGGTCATATAAACTGTGCGCATTGCCGGCCTGATCCATTTCCTGTTTAAATAAATTATTAAACCTGGAAAAGTTAAGGGCTGCATTTATACGATTGTCATACACGTAAATAACTTCAGCTTCCACACCTTTAGCCTGTGTTTTCCCAAGATTAATATACCGGGTAGTTTGAATATCGGCGTCTGATTCCTCATCAATTTCGTTTTCATCCACTACCTGGCGGGTAATTTTATCAAACCCGTTACGCCAAAACGCGCTGGCATAAAAAGAGACTTTGTGTTTGTCAAAATCCAGGGCACCCCAACGAAAACCAAGATTCCAGTTTACATTTTTTTCAGGGTTTAATTGCAGGTTGGGCAATATGTTCGTTTCCGGATCGCCATATAGCTGTATTTCGCTGGGCATTATAAAGCCGGTTTCAGTAGAGGCAATAACAAACAGTTTGGAAATTACATTATAAGACAAGGTAATTCCATAGCCAAAATTCCCGGCATTGGTAGTCGTATCTCTGCGAACGATAGTGTTCTGGTCGTTTACCCTAACTATTTGGGGTTTGATCTGGTGAGTACGGTTGTGAGTGTACTTTCCAAGCAGGTTGGTTCTTAGTTTATTATTAAACGTCTGTGCTTCGTAATTTAAAGACAGAATATTTTTTGCAATAGTGCTTACTATAACCAGGTCCTTATGAATAGGATTCAGCAGGTCGTTATCATCCCTGTTTGTGGTTTCAAATTTGTGGTTTAAAGATATGCGGTGCCCGGGAGAAAGGGTATAGCCCAGGTTAGAGCGGATATTGATGATTTCCCGGTCGATGCGAGTGATGGTTTTAGCGCCCTGCTGCCCTCCCAGCGTAGTACGGAGCGGCACTCTTTCGCCAAACTCTATCACTTCTCTAACCGTTCCATCCCAGTTATAGGCATAGCCTACGGTATCCTGAAGATAAGTGCTTCTGTTACTATATACAGCATTGACGTTTAACGCAAGACCATCTGCAAACAGGTTACGCTTATTATAGTTCAGACTAAACACATGTGCATTGGTTTCGGTAAAACGGCCTACATAAGGTGTGGCCATAGTAGTGCCATGCGGTATTTCATTATAGTTGTCTGAAATATTATATCCCAGGAAAAACAAGTCGGCCCATTTTACATCGGTAAATCCTGCTTCAAAACGGCCTCCTATTGATTTGTACGCGTCATTGAATCTTTTGGCTCTGTAAGGACGTGTTATCTGTTGCAGATGGTTTACGTATGTGGTCGATCTGCCCCAGGTGGTAAAACTGTTATCGGTATAAGTGTAGAATCCGGATGCCCGTGCCGAAAGACCGGTCTTCTTATCGCGAAAAGTGGCTCCTATATCTGAATTAAAAGTATTGAATGATCCATAAGATGTGGCCAGCGTAACGTTATTTCTTGATGCATCTTTTTTCAGCACCACATTAATGGCTCCTCCTACATAATCTCCTGTTAAATGCGAAGGCAATACTCCTTTGTACACCTCAATACGTTCTATCATAGCAGGGGGAATATTATTTAAGTTGAAAGACTGCCCGTAAGTAGATACTTCAATACCGTCCAGGAACAAACCAATGGTGCTTCCCGACATGCCATTCAAATTATATTCTACCTGGGAGCCTACTCCACCATTCTGACGTACCCGAACGCCCACTGCCCTATCCAGCAGCTCGTTAGTTGTGAGGTTTCTCAATGATGCTTCTTTTGTTTCGATAATCGCAACTGCAAATCCCTGTATTTCTAAAGAGCGTTTTTTGGTTAAGGTTTCCACAGTAACCTCTTCGAGTTGTTCCTGTGTTGGTTTTTTTAAACGAATATTGAGTATAACTGTTTTGGATTCAGTTACGTTAATTTCAGTCTCCTGGGATTCATATCCCACCATGGAGCAGGTAATTTTATGTTTCCCTTCCGGGAGCTGCAACGTATAGCTGCCTTTGGCATCGGTTACAGTTAATGTGGATGTTTCAACAACACCTACAGTAGCTTTTTCAGCCGGGCGGCCTTTTTCATCTGTTACGATCCCTTTTACCACACCCTGAGTTTGCGCTGTTATATCACTGTTCAGAAATATGCCAAAGCAGGTACACCCTATCCACAAGATTATTTTATTGCACGCCATTTATTATCAATCACCGATTTGCTTAAAGAATAATTATAAGGCTTAAAAAAGCAGGCAGGACCCGTTCCCGAAACCGGAACACCCTGTTTTCAGGCTGCAAAATTCTAACAACCTGTTAACTGTAAACGGAAATAGAATAACGTAATCGGGAATTTACTGTCATGTTTCTGTCAGAACAGGAAAAAATTACGCATTTCGTAAGCCGATTAGTTAAATAAACCGGATTTTTGCATGAGAAGGGTACTTATTTTAACTACAGGAAGGTCAGGCCTTTAGTAAGCGCTAATACTGTACGGTCCCACTTTAGCAGTTAATCGGATAAGTATATTTTTGAGCTCTTCAACAGTTTGTTAATAATTATTTATAAACCTGATGTAGTTAGAATGGCGGATGCAGTGCATAGCAATACATGTTCCTGTAAAAATTTATTGCCCGGAGAAGCGCAGGATATTATACCCTACGTTCGTTTATTTCAAATGGGCGACCATGAAATCGAAGAATCCGGAACCAGCGATCAGCGTAATCCGTTAAAATATAGCTATTACGAATTTTTATCGAAAGGATTACATTTTATACGGGTTACAGGCAATGATGACAGGATAGAACAACACGCTTCTTTTAAGAGCGCTCAGCCTTATATCAGCTTTGTATTTTCTTTTAATGGCAGGAGCCTGTTCATTAATAAAGCCAAGAACAAAGCCTTTGCAGATATCAGGCATAATCAGAATGGACTGCTTTTTATCAGTAACCAGGTTTTTGAGAGCCAGTGGGTAGCAGAAACGGGGGCCGAGCTGTATGTTATTAATATGACGGTGGAGTACTTTAAGCGTTTCTTGCCGAGACACCATCCTTTATTTGAAACTTTTGCGAGCAGCCTGAAAGAAAATACACCGGTACTTTTAAATGAAAGGGCCATAGAGGTTACGCCGCGGATGAGATCCCTGTTGTACGACCTGTTTCAGAGTGAGCAGAAGGATCATTACAAAAGGCTCTACATGAAATCGAGGTTTATTGAATTGCTGATGTTTCATTTCCAGGAGTATGAGACTGTGTATAGCAGCGCCGGGGCTGCAGTAAGCGATAATAACCTGGTGAAGATGTACGAAGTGCGGGAAATTATTAACGCTAATCTTACCCAACCCTGTACGCTTGTAGACCTGGCACAGCAGGTGGGCACTAACGAATGTTATCTTAAAAAGCATTTTAAGCAGGCTTTTGGCACTACGGTGTATGGGTATTTGCATAAGCTGCGTATGGAGCGCTCAAAGGAAATGCTATTGAATGAGAACCGTAAGATTGCAGAAGTAGCCAAATTATCAGGCTATAAATACGCCTCTCATTTTACCACAGCATTTAAAAAATACTTTGGCTACCTGCCTAACCAGATCAAGCTATTGTTCCTCCCTCTTTTTAACAATACAGAATTAGCTTGTAGTATAGAAATGCTATACTGCTTCCCTGTATAAAAACGACCGCCTATAGACGGCAATTTTAAAATGGGAGTTGACTGTTTGTCTTTGCCGGAAGCTAAAAAAGCTTTAAGCCTTGTGCCTTTGGCTTCCTGTTGCAACTAATGTACGTTCGGCCTGACATTATCCCGGCATCCTTGAAATATACTTGCCGATCTCCTTTAATTGGTCCACTATCTGCGGTGTGGCAGGATTGCAGGCTTTTGCTTTCCGGTAAAAATCTTTTGCAGCACGAAACTCACGCTTGTTCATCATAATGCTGCACATCTGCAGGTAAGCAGCCGCTTCGTTCTCTTTATCCGGGAGTCCTTTCCTGATAGCCTGCCGGATGTAGCTTTCCCCCTGCTTTATATTGCCTTTCTGCATAGCCAGCATACCCATTTGCAGCATACTTGCCCCTTCGGCCTCTTTCATAGGCATGCCCAGGTCAAGCCCTTTCTTCATCATGGTTTCAGCGCTGTCAAAATCCTGTTTGCTCATGGCAATATTCCCTTTAAGAGTGTAATAAACAGAGCGGATGGGCTTGTATAAAAGATTGGGGAATTTAATGGAGTTCAGTACTTTTTCAGCACCTTCCATATCGCCGTTCTCCATATGCTCCTGGATCAGCCTTAACGGTCCGAAAAAGAAATGGCTGAAAATAAGGATGGCCGCGATGAGGTATAAGGGGAAGGCTGGCCAGAAACCAGCACTGAAATTGGTAAATACACCCAGCAATATCAGTATAATACCAATAATAAACCTGTATCTTATCAAAAAAGTATATGCTTTCATTCGTATATTCTTAATTTTTTCAACGCCCCATTTTACAGGCGCTTTATTTAATGTGATTCCTGTTTTTGGGGCAGGCAAAGATAAGGGTTATATCGAATGAGGAACACCCTCCGGTACCTGGGGCATAACATTTTTTGAATGTATGTTTTATCACAGAAAAAGCGGAGGAATCATAATACTGTACATGCTGAGGGTATACCCGGCTAAAAAGTTTTCAGTGTATGCTGTGGCTTCGGTGAGTGATGCTCAGGTCAGCCCCTATACCTTTATTTCTCACGGACTGCACAGAAGATCACAGAAGTATGGCTGTATATTCTCAGTGAATCGCTATGGGTCTTGAAATGTTATGCACCTCGTGCCTATTGTGCGGGCACCTCTTTGGCGGTACATTTTTTTTGCATAAAATCTTACTGCAGGCCTGCTTCCAGTGAAAGCGTGGTAAGGTCCTGCTTGATCATTTTTACATAAGATTCTATCTGGTCGTACATCTTAGCCCGGTTATACAGCTCCTCGGTTCCATACTTCCCCTTATCGCCCAGGTACAGCAATTCGAATGTTTTTAGATCTTTCTTACTGGAAACGTCAACCTGTTCAAAGCCTTTCCAGCGTTCAATTATTTTTTCTCTTAAAGAAAGTCCTGCATTATCTTCCGGCTTTTTATAATTAAGATAATACCAGATAGAAGAAGGGAAAATATCTGATTCGGCATTCCCGTACCAGATATCCTTTAATGCGTTGCGCGGGTGCAGCAGTTCGGTTGTTTTATTATTTTTCAGGATCAGCAAGCCTAAAACAGCTTCCGTAATACCTGTAGCAATGCCCAGGTAATCGCCGCTGTTACCGGCTTTTTCGCTGGCCGATAATATGCCGGAAGCCACCCCGCCAATAGCGCCTACCCCAATAGCGGCTACAGTAAGCCTGGTTTCGCGCTGCTTCTCTTTTCCTTTTAAAAAATCGGCCACCTGCGTAATACGCTCTTCCTCGCAATCCAGCTCCGATGCAAAAGAAGATATTTCCAGCGATGCCTGGTTAATGCGTTCAGAAAGCTTCATGGCAAGCTCCAGCTTTTGTAAACGGTTCTCTGTTGTAGGGTAAAGGCCGTAAGTGTTTTGTATATCTATGTATTGTTTCAGCAGTTCCATAAAGCTAAAGGCGTTGGCAATGTTTAAGCTTGACGGGCTGAAACGGTTGGAAAGAACAGTATCAACCTTTAGCTGATGGAGTGGCTGAGGTTTTGTACGTTTAAAATCGAAGGTATTTACCTGGTGGCACGAAATCAGGTTGGCATAATTACTGACCTGCACTTTTTTGCCGGTGCTGCAGGAATTGAATGAAACGATAGCAACACCCGGCAGGATAGCAATAAAAAAATAACGGCAACAGTATAAAAACCCGGTGAACATATAGCGCAAATATGCTATAAATATCGTAAATGCGGGTAACATCACCGGGAAGGGCGTATAAAATTTTCCGGCAGCGGCAGCGCTTCCATCATAAGTGCCCCATCCGCCGCAGGCCGACCTGATGGGTGCCATCAAGAATCAGAAAAATCTTATGTCCCACGGGCACAGGACCGTCTTAGTTTATCCCGGCAATATTAGTTTAGCCGTTTCACGGATGCCTTTCTGCTCCAGCATTGCCCCGATTTTATTTACCATATAAACAGACGCTTCTATTTCCTGCTTCCTGATCGCAACACTTTCTACATTAAAGCCAAATGGCATTGACTGCTCCATACAAAAATCAGTAAGTGCTGATGCAATGTCCAGGCATACCCTTACTGATTTTTCCAGCATATCATCTGAATTTTTAAAGGTTTCCTTCAAATCATCCGGTATATGAATCCCCAGCCATTCCATAAACTTCAATGTTTTAAGTGAACCGCAGGCCGAAAGCGTAAAGATGATCGTTGGTGCCGGCACGCGCTCTTTTTTACAGGTATGTACAAGATCCTCAACCACCTGCTTCGCGTAGTCAACGTTAAAAACGCATTGTGAAATAAAATAGGAGACCCCGCAGCTTACCTTTTCAAGAATACGTTTATCCTCGTCTTTGAGCTCCGCATGCCTTTCAGGGATGGTTACGGCTCCTATTACAGAAGTGTTTTTTTGCTCCCTCCAGATCTGATAGGCATCTTGCAGGGTTGATTTAACAGGATAGTCTGGCGCAGGCAACCCCACAAAAACAGGGTAAAAGCCATGCTTTTGCAAACGGTTTAGCCAATCGTGCAATTCTTCCTTCGAGAACTTTCCTGCCGGGCGGTAGATAATTTTATCCACATCCAGCTCCTGCAGGTAACGGCTTGCAAACTCAAAAGGATCGAGTGCTTTAAGAAATGGAAACGGCCTTTCTTCGCTGGTACGGGCCGACTCATCCTGCACATCATACACGATCAGTGCGTCGATATTTAACTGTTTCAGCCGCGATATTGTCTTGCCTGCGATCTCCGCAACACGCTCAGGGCTTGTTTCAGATTTGGGGGGTGTGATGCCGTACATCAGGATACCGGACTGGCCGGTTTTAACTTTATCTACAAACATGATTAAACTTACTTATATGCAGCGGGTGGTTTTGCCCGCTGCAATATAAATTAAACCGTAACACCACTGTTTATTTTTTTACGGGCCTGTTTTGCCGCTGCTACCATATTTTCCAAAGCAGCCTTTGTTTCCGGCCATTTGCGGGTTTTCAAACCACAATCCGGGTTTACCCATAAGTTGCGTGCAGGAAGCAAAGCTGCTGCTTTCGATAAAAGTGAAACCATTTCTTCTATACCGGGTACACGTGGCGAATGGATATCATACACCCCGGGGCCTATTTCATTCGGATACCTGAAGTGTGCAAAGGCCTGCAGCAGCTCCATTTGTGAGCGCGAAGTTTCGATAGTAATCACATCAGCATCCATTGCAGCAATATGTTCAATGATATCGTTGAACTCACTATAGCACATATGTGTATGCACCTGCGTTCTGTCGTCTACTCCGCTTGCAGATATACGGAAGGCTTTTACTGCCCAATCCAGGTAATGAGGGCGCTTCGCTTTCCGGAGCGGCAATCCCTCACGAATGGCTGCCTCATCGATCTGTATAATGCCGATACCTGCTTTTTCCAGGGCCAGCACCTCATCACGGATAGCCAGCGCGATCTGGTTGGTGGTAACCTCGCGGGGCTGATCATCCCGTACAAACGACCACTGCAATATGGTTACAGGTCCTGTCAGCATACCTTTCATCGGTTTATTGGTTTGTGCTGCTGCAAAGCTGCTCCAGCGGACCGTCATATCCTTTGGACGGCTTATATCGCCATAAATAACAGGAGGCTTTACGCAACGGCTTCCGTAGCTTTGAACCCAGCCGTTTTTAGTGAACAGGAACCCTTCCAGCTGCTCTCCAAAATATTCCACCATATCATTTCGCTCAAATTCGCCATGCACCAATACATCCAGTCCTGTCTGTTCCTGCCAGCGAATAGCGTCAATAGTGGCCTCTTCTATTGCCTTTTCGTATTGTTCTGTAGTAAGATCTCCTTTCCTGAATTTGGCGCGTAACTGGCGTATATCGTCTGTTTGTGGAAACGAGCCAATGGTAGTGGTAGGGAAGGCTGGCAGATGAAAACGTTCGCGGTGCAACTGCTGGCGTACGGCGAAGGCACTTTTACGTGTAGCGTCTGCTTCTGTAATAGCAGCAACACGGTCTTTTACTACCTGCTTATGAACCTTAGCGGAAGAGCGCCTGCTTTCAATGGCTTTTTTATTGGTTTCCAATAAAAGCTCATTACCCGCTGCAATTTGTTTCAGCTCCTGTATTTCAGTTAATTTTTGTTTAGCAAATGCCATCCAGTTTTTGATCTCCAGGTCAATAGCTGTCTCTAAGTCCAGGTCTATAGGGCTATGCAGCAACGAGCAGGAAGGAGCAATAATCACCCGGTCGCTGCCCAGCTTGGCAATAGCTTTGCTGATAAGGGCTATCGATTGTTCATAGTCATTCTTCCATACGTTCCGGCCGTCCACCACACCTAATGAAAGCAGGAGGTTGTCAGGCACCAGGGCCAGCACTTCGTCCAGTTGCTCCGGCGCCCTTACCAGGTCAATATGCAATGCCGCTACAGGGAGACTTAAAGCCAGCGGCGTGTTATCTGACAATCCTTCAAAATAAGTAGCTACCAATAATTTTATGCCGGTAACTTCAGCGGCAATAGTGCGATACGCAAAACCGAACGCTTCTTTTTCCTTTTCCGACAGGTCTAAAGCAAGGAAGGGCTCGTCTAACTGTATCCAGGTAGCGCCCTGCTGCTTCAGCCGGTTAATAATTTCAATATACACCGGTACCAGTTGTTTAATAAGGTCGATTCTTTCAAAACCGCTTTCTTTTTCTTTGCCCAATAAAAGATAGCTTACCGGGCCAACCAATACCGGTTTGGCTTTTTCACCAAGCACCTTTTTTGCAGCCGTATAGTCGTTGAAAACTTTTTCAGAGGTGATTGTAAAGCTTTGCCCGGCGGTAAATTCAGGAACGATATAATGATAGTTCGTATCCAGCCATTTGGTCATTTCCATAGCCGTAATATCTAACCCATCTTTCTGATAGCCGCGGGCCATTGCAAAATAAAGGTCGGTTGCTGTATGGGTTGTAACCTGGCTTAGTACAGGAGCATAGCGCTCTGGGATGGCGCCGAGTGTTAAGCTCAGGTCCAGCACCTGGTCATAAAAGCTAAAATCATTACAGGGAATAAGGTCAATTCCGGCTGCCAGCTGGGTTTGCCAGTTTGCTTCTTTAATTGTGAGGGCAACTTTATTTAATTCGGTAAGGTCGATTTTGCCTGCCCAATACTGCTCACAGGCTTTTTTGAGTTGTCTTTGGCCACCAATACGCGGATAGCCCAGGTTTTGCGTCTGCATTTTTTAAAATTTTAAATGATTTGAAAGCTTCGACAAGCCTGCAACGCTTACAGCAAAAAGGGCATACCGATGCAAACAGACAAGGGAATGTCCGTTAATAAACATGCATCAGCAAAGACTGTTTGCTTTATTACGCGAAAGCCCGTCTGGCCGAACGAGGCAGGTCTCCTGGCTTATAACATTTCTGCCGTCCTTCCCATGCCGCCAAAGCGGCACAGTGGATATTTGTTAGCAGAAACTATTTGTTATTTACAGTTGCGCGACAGCCCGTGATTTGCACACGGTTCCCTTTTCATTTCGATTTTCATCAAAAACCCGGTTCGGCTGATGTATATTAAAGAACTGTGGAGACCAGTGCTGTGTAGCACCGGATAATGTACAAATCTAAATATTAAGGATTAAATCACTACTGATTGTGCATAATTTAGTATTAATGACTATTCTTTATAAATTTTTTAGAATATTATTCTTTTCCGATTGGGTTTTATCCGGATTTATAGCATATAAGCGAAGTGCTCATTTATCGTTTTTCTCTAAAAGCATTTAAGGCATGGTTATTTTCCGATACAAAAAGTAAAGTAACCAGTGTTTATGCGGGTTTGAGGAGCTGACTCAATGAATACTCAATAAAAAGCATAAGAAATCCGTATTTATCGCAAATAAGCTGCATTTTGTATTCTAAGATATTTTTGATGCAACTTCTGTCTAAGTGGAAGTTTTATATTGTAACAACAGCGAAACAATAGCAACGACAGTCGCAATTATAGATAATACTATAGCAATCCAAAATCTTCTAGTTTCCAGTTTTTCTTTCTTATCGCTTTCTTTGAGCTTTATATATTCTGAAGCCGTTAAATCCAGATCCACTTTTTCATTTGGCAAGTCTCTTCTCATAATATATCCGTTGATGCAGTGATTATTCCCATTCTATATCTATGGTTTACGTATACTGTAAATTAGGGAAAAAAATTTGCAAAGGTATGCGAGAGTAACTGCAAGACCCAAATTTTTTCTCTACACTCTTGTGAAGAAATAGTCTTCGAGAAATAAAGAACTAATTTTGTTAGTTCTATCTATTACTCTATCTTTGTAACATGAATAAGCAAATAACTATTAGCGAGCAGGAGATTCCTACATTAGTAGAGTATTTGAAAAATCGAATAGAGGCTACTCGAATAACGTTAATATCTTTAGAAAAGACCTTATCTGAGCTTCTGAATGATAACAATTCTAGCGACGTTAATAGTTCAAATGTAGAGCGTGGTGGATGGGGTACTCAACAAGTTTTTAATGATAGACCCACTATACACAAAGATGGATATGACAGCTCTTGGACGTGGCTTACCAAAATAGAACATCTTTTACGCCTGCACAACGAGTTAACGACTGGAAGTATGGTGGATCTTGTTTTAAAGTACGAGTCAGACAGAGAGAAGGGAACTGTTATGAGGAGCGTATCTGCGATGTTGAGTTCGAAATCTAAGGAAGGTGTGATTAGCAAACGAACTAATGCAAAAGGAGAATTCGTTTATTTTTTACCTAATAATTTAAATAATAATGATGATGACCTCTTATAAAAAAAGCAGCTAACGCTGCTCAAACTTGGTGAATATAGAAACTTTATCACAAATGGGCAATCAATATATGTTGCCGATCTCCTCTGATTCTGGCAAGTAAGCCTTCCCATTAGAGTAACTGAAACACGCCAGCAGTGATAAAAGTCTAAAAAGCTAAAATTACAAAACCAATTCCCAGTTGGTCGCCCCATCTCTATGGGGCTTTTGTAATCTTAATACGTTGTAAAGTTAGACTAATATTTTTAGGCAGAAAAATATTTTTCAAGACAATCGTAGTAGCGACTATTATTATTAATCTCCTGTTAGGCTGAAATGCAGGTAGTTGACACACAACCTTCCCAGCTTTATCATTAATCCTTTATTTACGATGGACACACCGCTTTTTATAGAATGCAATTATGGAATAATTGGCTCCATAGATCGACCGGATCTATTTGAGAAGTTCAAGCATACATTTTTGGTCTTTGAAGATTCAATGGATAACGAAAGATTAAACTATATTTCATTACTAATTTGTCAGTATTTTTTCGGAACTCACTACAATAGTATAAAACGCTTAAAAAGTGACTTGAGACAAATACATGTGGGTTGGTCAGAAATTAGATCTACCCAAAATGGACAAGAAACTGTGAAGCAAAAGTCACACCCTATAAATTACAGAATCATAAAACGACATCTGCAGAAAAACTTTACCTACAACCATCAAGAGTTAAATCTACCAGAACTTGCAAGTCTTTGGATGGACAGAAGTGTTAATGCAGCAATGAATTTTTATTGTAAAAATGGGGAAGACGAAATATCTCTAAATGATGGCTTGTTGCGTCAACAATATGGAACTGACTTTCCATTGTCCCCGAAATTAAACCAAGAAGGCTTTTTGATTACAAGCTTCTTAGAGCTAATAACTAAAAGAATATTCAATAACAGAATTTTCTTGGTTCGAAATTCTCATCACTTTTTTACGTCAGACTGGCTCTTTACCCTAAAAGATACCATTAATGATATTATTTCTTTGGTAGATATAACGCTCAATCAATTATATCTGAAAGCACTTTATAACAAAAAGCAGGAATGGTGTTTTGATGTAGATTCTCTCGGTAAAAGACAGGGAGTTAGGCTTATGGATAAGTTAAAATGGGTTAAGCTTATCACGGGCCAAAACTTGAATATTGAGAAAGAAATTACGTCTTTAGATAAACTTAGAGAAATCAGAAATCACCTAAACCACTTTGATCCGCCCTCTTTTGTGGCAACACTTAATGAGATAGTTGACTGGCTAAATGAGATATTTAATATCGTAAAGATTGTCATTAGAATAAGACTTTGTGCTGGAGAGATGATAAACAAGAACCTAATTCAGTTGTTTTTACAAGCTAATATCGTTTTTAGACCCTACACACCAAGAGGAGAGAATATGAACAAAAGTAACTTCGGATACAATTCAGTTCGATATTTCAGAGATAATCTAACCTAAAATTTATGGATAATTTTACGATCATAACAGTAATCATAGGTATTATTCTTTCTGTAATTGGGATCAACTATTCTAGGAAAACCTACAGAAAAGATCATGTCGATAAACCCAAAGAGGATAAGTTGCATTTACTTGCTCAGTTTATAGCAACTAAGGAGCTGTCTGTCAAAGTATACGATGATCTATATCATTATGTCGAAAAAAATAACGCTTTTGAACAGTTTATGTGGCCTGGGATTAGTTATCGGACATATTTAACCGAGATGAAAAGATCACAAGCTGAAAATCTTTCTACCGAGTTGTATGAAGAACTAAAATCTTCCAATTTACCTACATTGACTATTGAATCAATGAGTAAAAGTTTAGAGACCCAATTTGAAAGCCTGAGGCTAATTCAACAGGAAATTAAGATGCGCTCTCTAAATACTTAAACGAGAAAATCATGAAAAAGCCAGAAGATAGAATAAAAACAGAACTGAGTGCTTTGTCCGAATTAGAAAGCGTTATGTTGGATTGCGCAAAAGAATTACTAAATGCGGGTAATTCATTTGCACACAAATTAGATTTTCTTGCACTATCTGTTCTCAACAGAGCAATTGCTCTGAACAAAGGGTTTCTTTTACTCTTTGAGTACAGTAACTATCTAACTGCATTTAGTTTGATGAGATTACAACTAGATAACGCATTGCGGTTTTTTGCAACTGTATTAGTTGAAGATGGAGTAGATTTTTTGGATCATTTTTTAGGGGGAAACCGTATCGATAAGTACAAAGTGGGTAAGAACAAGCTTACAGACGCGTTCTTAGCGCAAGAACTTGATAAACTTTATCCCGGAACTTACGATCTATATAAATATCTGTCAACTTATATTCATTTAAGTAATACACATTTTGAAAAAACGAAATCTGAATCTGATAATGAATCTGCTTTATTTAGAGTAACTGTCGGAGAATTTGATAGTTATACAATTCAAGAAAAAATAGATTATATAGAAAACATGTTATCAATATCCATAATCATAATTCAACTTGTCAATAACTGGATTCAGGATAAAGATCTTTTTGTAAAAATTTCGTCTAAAGAAGGCTAAAGGGACAATAGAAAATTCTCAATTCCTCGAAAAATAATTATGACTTACCGGAGAAGCTTTAGTCTTAAGGAATGACTTTCTCTTGTGCTTATATACGTCATTATCATAAGTAGTCGGAGCATTTTCATGTCACCGGATAGTTTTCCTTTGATTCTCGAAGGTATCGTTCGATTCCTCAGTATACTATAAGGATTGATATTAATTCAGGGAGAAAAAGAAATTTAATTCCTGCATAAATTTTGAAAATCTAAATAGGAGGTTCACTCTCCACCTTCTTCACAACTTCTCCGTCACGATTCAAAAACCAATACTCTTTATCTTCTGGATCAAGATCAACTTTTGAATGTATCCGGGCAGGTATCAAAGGTATCAAGTTCTTATTCTCAGAATCCGGCATTTGTCCAAATCTAAAGGCGAATATATCCGGAGATGAAAAGGTACTGAAAAGAGGTTTCTTTATTTCCTTACCCTTACTGATGATGTAGAGATAGCAAGGAGACTGCAATCTTGCGTACATAAATGAAATATAGTTATCTGGTTCTACAATGAAAGCTGCGATGTTGTTGTCCACGAAAACGTCTTTTATAGACATCTTGACCATATCTACCTTTAATGGGATGATCGGCATCTTCGAAGTATCTAAAACCGGCGACCTTAATGAATCAACTTTAGGAATATTAAATGAATCTAGTAATTCCCTAGTATGCCACTCTGAAAGTTTATCTTTTGTTGTCTTATCAAACACTTTAACCCATATACCACGATCTCCCTTACCGGTGAAAGCAATCAAATTATTTTTCAGGTTATACACCTGCGATCCGGCATCGCGAACCCCGTATGAAAGTGGCAGAGACTGCAATAGACTATAATCACCTTCTATACTAATACCAGCATTATTGACACTTTTCTTACAAGAAGGTAGCATAGAAATGAAAAGCAATGTCATTAAAAAATGAATTCTCATAATATATTTTTTGGGGTTGCAAGATAAATAACCAGTTTGTCAAATGTTGTCAATCCGATAAAAGGAAAATCAAATCTAACAATGTTTTCCTTTGATTTCCGAAGGTTTCTTAGTCAGCATAAGGATTTGGTAAGTAAGAATAAAAAATCATCTATATGCCGAGAACAAGTTTGATATTTTAACTTTCCGCTGGATAATGAACATTGGTACTATTACCAACCTGTTTAAAGTCTTCGGGATCGTAGAAAGTTGTAACTTCTGTACTTTCTCCAAAATTTCCATAAGCGCTAAAAACCTTTAGTAATAATCTTCCTTTTTGTTTTACAATCTTTATCTCTGAGGCGGTCCCCCAGCTACCGCTAGACCAAGGCGCATCCTTCTCAATCTGTTCGAAATATAATTTACCATCATCGTCTTTACGGAATCTTATAAGAGTAAGCAACGGATGGCAAGGGTGACAAATATTCACTTGATTATTTTGGTATTCATAAGAACCCAGTATCACGATCTTCTTCTTAATCCCATTTATTTGGTAATTGAGCTCCTTTACTTTATCTACAAAGTATTGTCTGGATACTCCACGGGCATTTAAGGTTCTGAATGCACTATCATAGATTGTTTCAACCTCTGGAAAGATATTTGTTATTAAATTTTTTGTACCATCGTAGGATAAATCATCATCTGAAATAATAGAACTTTTAGAAATCTCCTTATGAGAAGATTTTCTCAATGGTATAACGGTGTCAGCCTTGTGTGTTGAATCAACCTTGGGAGCGATACTTAGATTATTACCCTTATCTTGTTTTAAGTATGAAATAATACCGAATAATATTGATACTACGGCTATACCGATAACAATTGATTCTAGCACACTGAGTTTACTGATACTCTTAGTATCCTCCTCGGATTCGGAGGATACTAAAACTGGTTTCGATGGGTAATTATTGTCGTTACTACTATATGCTATAGAAAACAATGAAATAAGCAGTGACAATGCACCCATTGATATAGCAAGATAACATCCATGTTCAATTACAAATTCCGAAGGATTATAATAAGCTCTCATAATAATACCCTTGATCGATAAGTTACTGGAATCTATTATATTTTTTTTGAGATCCTCAATACCAGATATAAAGTATGCACCAGACAATCCGGCAACAACAGAACATACTGCGGTTCCTATAGATAGTATAAGTTTATAGCGTGCGGTATCGCTTAAGAAAAGAATTCCAGAAAGAATAAAAGCAAGTAGAGCAATCTTACCGGTCAAATCGTGTATTCCAGCAATGCTTCCTTGTATCGGAATTTTTACCCAATCCATGAAAACCGCAGTAATACCGAATAACGAAGCGAATACCCCAAGTATTTTATTCATGAGTATACAAACATTTAATTGAAGGACAGTTGTCTTGCTAAAAATATATTCAGACCTGCAAACAAACCACAAAGGATTGTCAGGTAAAGACAATCACGATTTAACTCACTACTTCCAAAACTGGTGTTTTTTTATCTCGTCATTACTGAGATTATTGTAACTAATTGTTTCTTTTAAACAATCAGTTACAAGTCTTTTTAAAACCGATGGTTTTACAACCCTCACATTACTCATCCATTGAAAATCCATCCTATTAATTCTCCATTAATACCACAACGAAGTGTCATCCTAAACTTTCCATTAGGCTGTTCCGATATTTTCTGTGTCACATGCCAGAAAAAGCAACTAATATAATGTCCTGTCCCCCTATCAAACTCTAACTCTATATTATAGATTTTCTGATTTATATTCTGTGTGATACCGAAGTGATTTATATTAAAGGTTTCCACTTCCCTATAGTAGCGATCTGAATTAAAATTTTGGTTGGTTAAAGTGATTTCTTCTAACGCCTGAAAGCCAATAATAACAATACATCTCTTTGTATAGTTGTAAGCAACCAGGTGTAGTAATCCACGATGATGTAGCAATAACAAAGGGAAAAACGTGTCACCGGTATTCACTTTATTAATATCCAAATCAAACGGCGATACTAAACACTTAATAACTATCTTCTTTTTATTCTGAATGGCCCATATACATTGTTCAATGATCTCGTGTTGATGTTTCGTGTATTGTGCTTCATAAAAATTTGTATTCCTCAAACCTAAAGTATAAGCGTCAACTGAACTTTCGAATTTTGAAAAGGAATTTGTACTATAAAACTGTCTTTCCAATTTTTCAAAGAAATCCTTGCGATGTTCCAGGATACTACTAGGAGTGAAAGTTTTCAATAGGTAGAAGGTATTAATGTCATAGGTTGTTAACTCCCTGCCACCCTTACTACTTACCAACTTCCATATTCTTCTATTATACTCCCCGTCAATTACTTCAATTTCTTCTCCTTTTATTTTTAAATTATTGGATAGTTCATTCATGTATCGGTATAAGGTTCTTCGCGAGAACTGGTACCCATTTTTTCTTTTCCATACTTCTAGTATGTCAATGGAGCAGGGGGACTGTTTTAATCTTGAGTATAGTTGTAGTATTATTTCCGACTTTTTAGGATTAGAACTCATCTGCGATTTGGTTTCAGATTTTTGTTTTAAAGAGTACTTAGTCTGTGGTTACAGGCACCATTTGTTGTTACCTTTTAGATGCCTGATGTGCGGTTATAAATGCAATTAGCGGTTCTTTATCCGGAAGTTTTCAACCTCCCTGGTTTGGGTGTTTTATGATTTGAAATACTATAACAAAAAAAAGCCTGAGTAATTGACATTTACTTGTCCTTGAGGGAGTCGAAGCCCTGTACAACAAAGTAAAGCATCACCCAGACCCATGCCTGAGCGTTTGCTAAACCTTTCCTGTTGTACTTTAATTTTCGACTTTTCAAGGACAGAAACAGTTTACGAACGCGAATATTTAATATCTCTTACATATTTTTTATTTTTCGTGGTAAAAGTAATTTATTTAGTAGTATTATGAAACACCATCACTAAAATCGTTTTTCCGGTAGTTTTCCCTTGAATCTCGAAGGTCTTTTTGGATGGATAGATACTTATATCAGAAACATGGTTTCCGGTGTTTAAAGAGGGTTTTGGTTAATCAGTTACCTTCCTGTTCTGAATCAGGTGAAATGATTGGTACATATTCTACCATATAATAAGGGAGGGTTACCTCACTTATCCATACTTTAAGTGGTAATTAACCCTCCCGTGATTTTCGACATGTCCTTTCACATGATTATTGTACCCCGATTAGAATAAGTGATACTGGTAAGATACAATATGACTTAAGTTTACCGGTATATTATAAACCCTGTAATTTGTTCTTCTGACCTTTACTAATAAAAAAATCTTTAACCGTCTTACTTACTATGATGTCACTCATTTTCAAGGGACGTTCAAAACTCAAATTATCGATGCTTGTACATCTTGACAGGGCTACATATACCTGACCAGCGCTGAACGCTCCGTTGCAAACATCAAAGTGAACTTTTTTAAGGGTACTTCCTTGAGTTTTATGAACCGTCAAAGCGTATGCAACTCTTAAGGGATACTGCCTAAAAAGACCCACCTCTTTTTGTACTATTTTATTATTTTCTGCGTCCCAATCATACTTAAACTCAGACCAATCTTCCATTGGAACATCGATTTCGACTCCTGCATCTGTCTCAACGATTATTGAATCTTTGTTTAAAGAAATAACTGAACCCAACGTACCATTTTGATAGCCTAGATGCTTGTTGTTTTTTGTAAAAACAACTCTGGCTTTCTTTTTCAAGTGCAGATGACTTTCAGCAGGCAAATTGTTCCAACTAATATCACCTGCATAATAAGATCCATACACGTATTCCTTCCCTAATAGCTCTTTCATCTTTATATAATTTAAATGATCTGCAGTAGCTCGGAGAGTTGTTAGAACTACGGAACCTTCATTTGAGTGCTTCCTATTTAAACATGAGTTGTTGAGTAAATCTAACTCAGCTGCATTTATTGAACCAGTCCTAATATCATTTAATAGTTCAATAAATTGTAGATCGTTTTGTTGCCTATACACCTGATCAAGTTCATATATTTTATAATCAAATTCTTTAAGTGTGTTTGAATCAAAAAAGAACTCACTTCCCCAATTGTATCTAATATTTTTTAACTCATCTTTATTTAACACTGGTGGCAACTGATATAGGTCACCTATAAATAAGACTTGTACTCCTCCAAATGGCCGCGAAGAATTATGTATCTTCTTTAATACTTCGTTTATGGAATCTAAAACACAAGGGTTTACCATGGAAATTTCGTCAATTATAAGGAGGTGTAAATTCCATAAAACATTTTTCTGAGATTTGTGATACTTAATACTATTTATAAACTCATCTGTCGGGTAATTAAACGAAGGTGGAAAGTTAAATGTTGAGTTTATTGTTTTTCCGTTTACATTATGCGCGGCGATACCCGTAGGTGCGACTACTATAAAGTTCTTATCTACATTCTCAATTATAAGTTTCAATAGTGTAGATTTACCAGTACCCGCACCTCCGGTTAAAAAGACAGAATCATGCGTTTTTACAATTGTATTGTAAGTGGCAATTGCAGCATAATTGTCTCTAAATTTATCTGTAGGTCTAATTATTCTTTCCATAATTTGATGCTTTTGATGATGAAGAATTTGCCACTAACTCACTGTATTTGTTACTTAACTTGTTCCGAACTTCAGTGTGAAGACTATCAGGAGCTGATTTGATTTTTTCGTGAGCCTTTTTTAGTTCGTTAGATATTTTTTGAAATTGTGTTTTATAGTCCTTGCTAAGTAGTGGTAATGAGTAGCAAAGCGTTTTTGCATATTCTATTGAATCAACATCAGGAAAAGCTATCACACGAATGTTATCGTAAGAGGTTGATATTATTTCAAAGCACTTATTCCACGTTTCAATACTGAACAAGTCTGAAACCGAAACACTCTTGCTACCGAACACCTGTTTTGTCCGAAGCGATGAGTGGTGTACGACTTCATACCTCATGAGGTTTGTACCATACAACCCCATTTGTTTACCTTTATCATAACACTTAATGGTGTAGTGAGTAAATGAGCAGAACTTGCTGTAAGGCTTTCCACCCTTGTTATAAAACACATAGAAGGGGTTGGTAGCTGTCGTAACTATAGACTGGTACCTGTCAATTATAGTGAAGGGTTTAATAGCACCGGTATCGATGTTCAATCCATATTCCAAGCGACCAACTAAATCCATTTGAGATGCGCTGCGATTAAACGCAGCTTCAAAGTATTTAATTGTTTCTTCAACTTTCAGAAATGAGTAATCATTGGCGTTAGTGAGACCCAAACCTGATATCTCCTCACTATAAAACTTGTGAATTGAATTACTAACCCTAATCAGATTTTGATTAGGGTAGTAGTTAATGCGGAGGTTACACCAGTCAGTGCGGTACCAACCATTTTTTGATTGTACTGGCTGTCTAACCCAGTCGGATACTAACCGGTTAAAGTCATCCGGAGTAAATTTTTCTATTTGAAATGTGACATTATCAAACATAACTACCTCCTTTTTTATGTGTAAAAAATTCGGTAGCCTGCTGATCTATATCATCTCTTGACAGCAATTTGCATGCTGTGATGTAGGCGATAAGATCTTCGCGCTTGTAATACACCTTTTTTGATCCCTTAGGCTTGTAATAAGGAATCTCCTTGTTTAAATTTTTTTTGTAAAGTGTACTTTTACTAATGCCCAAAAACAAACATGCATCTTGGGAATCTAGGTATTCACTACATACCTTTCCCAGCTTGCTATTGAGTAAGGCCTCAATAGCACTAAGAATCTCTTTCATGAGAAAAAAGATTAAAATATTATGTCGATGTTCGATTGTTTTTTGGGCACTACACCAAAAGCGATTTGGTACTAGAGGATAAGAAACCGGGTAGTACGGAAACAGGTTTCAACTCTGACCATTACAAAGGTACGGAGTACTCTCTTATTAGAGAAATTTTTCCCATAAAAAAAGGAGCCAATTAGCTCCTTTACTATTTATTTCAAGTGTAGTTTAAATCTCAAATACCGGTAGCGCATCCACAGCAGCCACTTTTGTTTTATTCATAACCTTTGCATAAATAGAAGTTGTTTTAAGTTCCTTATGGCCTAGCATCTTAGATACGGTATAGATGTCAACTCCATTATTTAACAACATCACAGCGTTGGTGTGCCTGCCACAATGGAAGGTTATGTGTTTGGTGATACCCGCTGATAAACACCACCGCAACAGGGCTACGTTCATATAATCGCTGTATTGTAACCCAACAAAAACTCTACCATCATCTTTACCTCGATTACCCATCAACTTAACAGCTGTTTCAGATATAGGTAATACCTCCGAGTTTTGTGTTTTCTTCTGGGTAAAACAGATATGATGAACCCCATCAATCACCCGTATTTCATCCCATGTAAGTTTATGTATATCACTCCACCTTAACCCTGTGAAGCAGGAGAAAAGAAATGCACGTTTTAAAACATCATACCTGCATTCCGCTTTAATTAACTTCTCAATTTCTTCTTTGGTGAGATATTCTCTTTTTGTATTAACCTCCCGAATACACTTTACACGATCAGCAGGGTTTTCTCGTAATAGGCGGTTCCTGTAGGCTTCATGTACAGCGTGTTTCATCACATTAAAATATTGCGATGCTGAATTATTCTTCACCTTTGATAAAAGGTAAACCTTAAACTCCTCTAAAAATCGTTCTGACAACTCGGTAAACAGAATTTTCTTATTGAAATTATTGAGGTGTTTATAAACACTATCCCAACTACCAAAGTTAACACCGGTGCGCTGGCGTTCTTTCCATAATTCAAGAAAGTAATCATTGAAGGAGATAAAAGTCTTTACTGGTTGTTTGTAACCAAAGGCATCATTCTGCAGTTGATGTAACCGTTCAACTCTTATTCGCTCTGCAATTTGTAAGGTTTGTTTATTTACCGGTTTGGCACCGGGATTACCTTTTTCACTCTCCAGGTATAGTTTCAAATTTTCCTGCCATTGTTTCTTATGAGCATACAGGTCCAAATAAAGAGCGTAGGTTCCTTTTTCCTTTAATTCCCGTTTGCGAAGCTTAACTGTCATAGTTTGTATTGAGTTTTATTGAGCTGAAATTAAATTCAATAGATACTCAATACAACTTTTGGATGAACAGCTATACAAAAGGAAGCAATCGGAAAATGAAGTTCAGGTGAAACACGGGCGGGATAATCATTTCAGCTTCTTATTGTTTCCTTTGTTTTCCCATTGTTTCAGGCAAATTCCTTTTTTACCGTTTATTACTCTACTACTTATATAAGTCCTAAAGAAAAGAAATGACATACTCAGAAATCTTGCTTTATTTCTAACAAGCCAGTATAATAAATGATGAAGATTGACATTAATGATAAAAAATGATCAAGAAATTTCTCTCACAGTTTGCATATCGACAGTAATATTGTTAGTATCGTCTGGAGGTAATAGAGTTATTGCTTCAAATTTAGTTCCATCCCCGCGATTTCCAAATTGAACATACCATTCTCCGTACTTTGTTAAATCCAAACCGACAAATTGAACAGATCCCGAGGATAGTATCGCGGTAGCAACTTGTTTTCTACCTTCCAAATATGGATCGTAAACGGGTATTGAGTATTGCATGGTCTTTCTATTTTTTTAATCGAAGAAAATCGCTGTAACTCAATTATAATTATTTCCACGAAAATTTATTGCAATTAAAGTAATGAGTTACGAACAGGTTCTGTGTTTTAGATGAGCCGCCCTTTTTGTCTTATCTCGACGTTAGAAGGAATATTTATAATTTACGTCATCTTCTTGAAATTCAAATAATGGTTTAGAAGACTTCTCGTCCTCGTTATATTTATCTATCAAAAAATTAAGTTTATCAATAATGAAATGGGCTTGATACAAATGTTTAGGCCATATATTGTGGATCATTCTATATTTAGTAAAATATCTGTTATCACCCTTTTCCCAGTTTTCGCCATATTTTCTGCAAATCCAATTGTAAAATAGCAATGCTTGTTCTTGATTAGATAATTGTGCTCTGACAACTTTCAGGTATCTCATCTTTTCATCTTCGGAGATGCTGCTATTCGCAACTAATTTAACCATAGCATAGAGGTGTCTAAAGTAATGTGCCAAGTGAGACGAATACCCTATATGATGCCCCATTAGTGTGCACAGCCAATCGTCGTTTCCAATAGTATTACCAGCATTACCTTGAGGGAGTAATTTAACTGCAGCATGTTTCTCTCTTATTCTGTTAAAATATTTATCCTCGTATCCCCAAAAAAACATTTTATACAAGCTTTCATAATCGTCCTGATCAAAACTAAAAGTATAGAAAGCCGAATCAAGAAAGTAATGAAAATGATCTAGTATTTTTGAAAGAGCTTCCCGTCCGGTATATTCCGTTGAACTGTTGTCATTGACATCTAAAATATTATTTGGAAATCTAGTTCGAACAGCATTCACATTCTCTTTATGTAATCTCAACATTTCGTAAAACTGATTTTCAAAAAATTGCTCTTTTTTTTCATCATCTAACCGTTCAATTGTTTTTGTAAATTGTCTTCTCTGCTCTTTGTTTGCTTCATACTGTGCCCAAAAGGCTAAAAATGTAAGTCCGACTCCTAGTACACCTACTATAGGGGCAGTTACACCGCCAATTGTATCACCAATTTCATTAGGAGAGGTCGTCTCAAACGGAAGTATAGTTGACGAAGTAACGATAACTGGCATGAAAAGAATTAAAAGAATAGTTAGACAAATGCCGAGACATCCAATAATTAATAATTTTCTTGAATCCTTATCAATATCCTTGAACATAATCTTATTTTATACTAAAGATAATAAAACTGAATCCGTCATCGCAGGCTTCTGTCTTAGCCAAGATCATTGCGCCTGCAATATCAAATTTAATAACTTCACCTTTTGTCCTACTTATATGTTGATTTAACACTTGAGTCTCTACACATTTTGGATGTGACACACATCTAGACTTTCGATATGCGCTACTTGTATTGAGTTTTATTGAGCCTGAAATTAAAATCAATAAATACTCAATAAAAATTTGGAATCAATAACCGTAAGAAAGGAAACAATCGGAAAATGAAATTCAGCTGAAATACAGGTGGGACAAGCATTTCAGCTTCTTATTGTTTCATTTGTTTTCCCATTGTTTCCACCGGCTACTTCCCAATGCAAAACTTCCCGAATATTGTTCCCAGTATATCCCTGTCTACTTCCACCTGCCCGGTGATTTCACCCAGGTAGTGCAAAGCACGGCGAATATCAATAGTTAAAAGGTCTCCGCTGAGGTTACTGGCCATTCCAGCTTCAATCGCTTCAATACTCTCTATTATTTTTGATAGGGCTTCGTGGTGGCGGGCATTGGTAATAATAGTGCTTTCAGTATTTATTTCTTTACCAATGGCTTTTTTGTAAAGCGCCTGCTTCACCAGATCTATGCCTTCCCGGTTTTTTGCAGAAAGAAAAAGCCGGGACGTGGGAGCGGTGGTGCCTGGAGCTTCACTTACGAGGTCAGACTTGTTAAACACCGTGATCGTTTTAGATAAGTACGATTTCAGCCAGTCAAATTCATAGTCTTTTTTATCCGTCAGGTCGACCAGGTGAATAATAATATCCGCTTTTTCAGCATTTTGTTTGCTGCGTTCAATACCGAGCTTCTCTATATGATCGCTGCTGTGATCGCGGATACCGGCCGTATCGATCAGCCTGAACAATACGCCGTTAATATTTAAAGTTTCTTCTATAGTATCGCGCGTGGTTCCTGCAATATCGCTCACAATAGCGCGCTCTTCATTGAGCAAAGCATTTAACAAAGTTGACTTGCCCGCGTTCGGTTTACCAATGATCGCTACGCTGATCCCGTGTTTAATGGCGTTGCCCAGCTTAAACGAATCGAGCAGGTTCGAGATTTTAGATTTTAGATCTGAGATTAAGCTCATGAATTTTTTCCTGTCGGCAAATTCCACATCCTCATCGCTGAAGTCCAGCTCCAGTTCTATCAATGCGGCAAAACTGATCAATTCATCACGTAGTAGTTTTAAGTCGTTTGAAAAACCACCGCGCAGCTGGTTCAGCGCTGTTTGCTGTGCCGCTTTGCTGTTTGCTGCAATCAGGTCGGCTACAGCCTCAGCCTGTGCCAGGTCGAGCTTGCCATTCAAAAAGGCACGCTGTGTAAACTCTCCGGGCTTTGCCAGCCGCGCCCCGGCCGCAATGCAGGCTTCAATGATCTTTTGCAAAATATAGGGTGAGCCGTGACCGCTTATCTCCACTGTATTTTCACCGGTATAACTTTTAGGTGCTTTATAAATGGTTACCACTACTTCATCAATCACCTCGCCCTGTGAGGGTGTTATGATATGGCCAAAATGTACTGTATGGCTTTCCCGGCCGTTTAGCTTTTTGCCTTTAAAAATCTTATCTGCTATATCGATCGCTTCATTGCCGCTTAGTCTTATTACACCAATGGCGCCAACGCCGGGTGGTGTAGCAAGCGCCACTATCGTATCCTGCAAATCCGAAAGTCTGTTCATGCAGTAAAAATAGAAAATAGTTATTGTCTCCCGGCAATAAACATAACCTGGCGATCTTCATCGTACCCTTCCCTTATAGCGTATAGCTCATCCTGCATAAGGCGATGCGGTTAAAAAAATTAAGATAATGTGTAGATTGGAGTCTATTTTTGCAGCATGACTTTTTACTATTGTTACGATGCGCATTGTGGCTGGTGTTTTGGTTTTAGCAAGACAATAGTGACATTTGCAGCGCAGTATAAAGACCCTTTTCATTTTGAGGTGCTGAGCGGCGGTATGATTCCTAAAGAATCTGCTAAACCCATAAAAGTGATGGCCGGATTTATCGGCGACGGCTATAAAAGGGTAGAAGAGCTGACAGGTGCTACATTTGGTGCCGATTACCTGTGGCATATTCAAAACCCTGATCAAAGTGATTGGGTTCCCGAATCATTAACACCTGCTATAGCCTTATGTATTTTTAAAGAGTATGCTCCTGAAAAGCAGGTGCAGGTTGCCGCCGATTTTCAAAAAGCCCTGTTTGAAGAAGGGCGCGATTTGAGCGATGGCGAAGCGTACCGGCATCTGTTGGAAAAATATAATGTTCCTGCCGAAGTTTTTTATCAAAAGCTTACCGATACGGCTTATGCAGACAAAGCGAAATATGAGTTTGCTTTATGCCGCCAGTTGCAGGTAACGGGTTTTCCTAAGTTGCTGCTGCAAGTTAACGATACAAAATTCTATTTACTGGCAGAAGGGTACACGCCTCTGGAAACGCTTAACGTAAGGCTGGAAAATATTTTGAACGAATTGGCTGTAAGCCCCAAAAGCAACACTGAAAATTAATTTAAAAATCTTTACCCCTGGCATATGACTGTGGCCGATTTGCAAACAACCAATTTCGAAGAAGGTGCGGTATTAGTGATTGATAAACCCTTACACTGGACATCGTTTGACGCGGTGAGAAAGATCCGTAATCTGGTAAAAATAAAAAAGGTAGGCCATGCCGGTACGCTCGATCCGTTAGCTACCGGCCTGCTGATCGTATGTACCGGAAAGTTCACTAAAAAGATAAACGAATACATGGCACAGGAAAAAGAGTACACCGGCACCTTTACATTAGGAGCTACCACACCCACCTACGACCTCGAAAGCGAGCCGGGAAATTTCCGATCTGCCGATGCTTTAACAGAAGCCGCTATTCAAAATGCCACGCACCAGTTTATCGGGGAAATAGAACAGGTGCCTCCTATTCATTCTGCTATTAAAAAAGATGGTAAGCGGGTATATGAACTGGCACGCAAAGGGGTAGATGTAAAGCTGGAGCCCAGGAAAATAATCATAAAACAATTTGAAGTAGATGCTTCGCAATTACCTGTTGTATCTTTTAAGGTAGTTTGTTCTACCGGTACTTATATACGCAGCCTGGCTAATGACTTTGGCGCAGCGCTGGGCTGTGGTGCTTATTTAAGCAGCTTGCGCCGCACGCGCATTGGTGCTTTTTATATAGAAGATGCAATGAATATAGAAGATTTTGAAGCTGCTATAAAAGAAAGGAGAAGCGCATTACAATAGCCGGAGCTCCTGTTAGGTTAACTTTGGGTTGTTAGTAGTGGGTCGTGAGAAAATCCCTCTAAATATGCAGTATTCACTCACCACTGCCAATTCAGTATTTACCTCAAATACGGGAGCTTACCACTAGCATAACACTGCTATCAACTGTCAATTCAATTTATCCCTTATTTCCTTCAATAGTTGCCTGCATAAAAGCCCGGTCGTTCTTATAGGCTTCCCAGTCGAAGGTTAAAAGAAATTGTGTTGCTGCTTCAGCGCCTTTTTCAAACATCGCCAGCTTATCTTTATCCGAAACAAAAAAGTTCAGCCAGTTATATTCAGCCAGCGGTATTGTGCCAACGCCGCGTGAGTACACTTTATTCTTTAGCTGGAAATCTTTATCATAATAATTACGGATGGTATTAAAAATACGGCCAAAATAACCCATCATGGTCCAGCCGGAGGCATGTTTGGTTTTATCTTCCGGGGCAGCATCATCCAGGTCAATGCCAAAAGAAGGCAACCGGGGAACCATTACTCTTGGGTTGTAGAATATATTAATTGGAAAATTGGAAAGAATTCCGCCATCTACAAATCTTGCTATGCTGGGAGGGTCGTCCTCATCAAATGTATCTTTCCATTTCCTTTTTATCTCTGGATTTTTGCAGGGAATATCTTTTATAAAGTAGGATTCAAAGAACATAGGGATAGACATAGAAGCCCGAACAAAACCTGCGGGGTGCAGGTCATCATTTTCTTTATTTCTGAACAGGCCGGCCATTACCGGGAACTCTATTTTATTTTGTGTTGCCAGTTCGGATGTAATAAACGTTACATCACCGTTTAGCGCTGACAGGCCCTGCGGGTGCTGGTGCCGCAGGTGCAACCCGGGAATTTCCTGACCGGCTTTGCTGACAAGGTCGCTGGTGTTGGTTACGCCATTGTCGCGCATTTGCTTTTCTATCCAATTGTAAAAAAAGTTCCCGGGATTAATGCCATACCCGGCAGTTTTAAATTTTTTAAAAAGTCCGAGGATATAACGGATTATTTCAGCGTAAATGATCATTACAACAATAAGCGCAAAAATCAATGTATTGCTTAAAGCATCTAATTGCTCCTGTTCTTTTGACAGGACCAAAAAAACAAAGCTGCCTGTCAGCAGCAGGGTAAAAAGCGCTATAAGCCCTATCACAGTATTCCTGGCCCGCTTAAAATAGTTTTTATGGGTGATAAATTTCCTGATGATCCATCGTGCCGCAGGCGCTCCATCCACCAGGTCAAAAAAATTGAGGTTGCTGATGGCATCCAGCACACGGGTTGATTTTTCTTCCTGCTTCTGGCCAATAACCGTAAGCATTGCTGTATTAATAGCACCGGCGCTTGTACCTGCCAGGCGCAAGAACCGCACGCCCATCTGCTCTAAAACATAAGTGTAGCCCACCAGCGCCACGCCTAAAACACCACCGCCTTTTTGTACGAGATTTACATATTGATGTCCCTCTGTGTCCAGCACATCCGATACTTCAAATGGTCTGCCATTTGGCCCAAAAGCTTCTCTCAGCGTTTTTAAATTATTGAGTACCCTGGGACTATTGGTAAAATCCTGAACAGTAATTTTTCTGGTTTGCATGTTAAATGTTTAGCGTGTTTATTGTATGAACCGTATATTATCGTAAGTTACCGCCTGCAGTGCAGCCGGCCTGTGAAACTAAGTTATCCTGAAAATTTCTGAAACAACAGCTCATCGCTTATATTAGTTAGCTAAAAGCCTGTGCAAACCGTGTACTTTTTAAAAGTTGGCCTGTATGCTGTATAATACCTTTGGATTGACTTAATTTGTAGGAGCGGAATATCCATGATCTAAAACGTTCAGCCGATCATCATCGAAGATTACATCCAATAATAGAAAAAATAAACATTTACAGATGAAAAATTTTGTTTTACCAGCTTTGTTAGTGCTGGTTTTCTTTACCGTGGAGGTTAATGCCCAGGGAAAAGGGGCTCAGCAACAATATACAGATTATGTAAATCCTTACATTGGCTCACTGGGCGATGGGCACGTATTTGTAGGTGCTAATGTGCCATTTGGCGGGGTGCAGTTGGGGCCGGTAAATATTATGCAAAAATGGGATAAGCAAAATGGCTGGGGCTGGTGCAGCGGCTACAATTATAAAAGCGAAGAAATATTAGGCTTTACCCACACTCATTTAAGCGGTACGGGTATTGGGGACCTGAACGATCTTTTAATGTTGCCTGCAACAGGCCCGGTGCAAATCCGGCCCATGCAGTTCGGCAATGAGCAATCGGGTTACGGCGCTTTTTTCTCCCATGCTAAAGAAAAGGTAATTCCGGGCTACTACGAAGTGCAATTGGATAAGTATGGGGTAAAGGCTGCATTAACAGCAACAGAAAGAACAGGCTATCATCAATATACTTTTCAAAAAACGGATAATGCGCATGTTTTAGTAGATCTTGGCTTTGCAATGGGCTGGGACAGCCCTTATGATGGTGTTATCCGCCTTGCAGGAGATCATACCATTGCGGGATACAGGTTTTCGAAAGGATGGGCACCGGATCAGCGTTTTTACTTTACGCTAAGGTTTAGCAGGAAGATAAAAGCGATTGATTTTTATAATGATAGTTTAAAAGCCGATAAACAGCTGAACGAGGTGAGGGGCGCAAGATCAAAAGCCGCCATCTATTTTGATGTGAAGCCGGGAGAAAGCATTGAGGTACAGGTAGGCATATCCGCGGTTAGCGAAGCGAATGCTGCTTTGAATATAGACCAGGAGATAGGCACCAGATCTTTTTCTGCGATTAGGAATGATGCTAAAGAAAAATGGAATAAAGCCTTGTCTGTGATTAATTATGACGCAGATGAGAAGCATAAAACAATATTTTATACGGCGCTTTATCACAGTCTTTTTGCACCCAATATTCACGATGATGTCAATGGCGATTATCTTGGTGCAGATTTAAAACCTTATAATCGGCAGAAGGGTACCAATTACACTAATTTTTCTTTGTGGGATACTTACAGGGGGCTGCATCCGCTGATGACTATTATACAGCCGCAGCGTGTAAACGACTGGGTAAATAATTTTTTAAACATTTATAAGCAGCAGGGCAAGCTGCCTGTGTGGCATTTGCATAGTAACGAAACCAATTGCATGGTTGGTTACCCGGCTATTCCCATTATTGTAGATGCTTATTTAAAGGGTTTCCGGGAGTACGATGTAAACCTGGCTTATGAAGCCCTCAAACATAGTACTATGCAGCAAACAGATGGTATACAGTATATACAGCAGCTACAATATATACCGGCAGATAGCGTGGTAGAGTCCGTTGCCAAGGCGCTGGAGTATGCCATAAGCGATTATGCCGTTGCGCAAATGGCCGAAGCAATGGGTAAAAAAGAAGATCATGCTTATTATATGAAACGTGCCGGCCTGTATCAAATGTATTATGATACTCATGTAGGCTATATGCGCGGGCGGATGGCCAATGGCAGCTGGCGTACACCTTTTGATCACCAGAAAGCCGTACACCGTGATCATGATTTTACAGAAGGAACGGCCTGGCAATACACCTGGTTAGTACCACAGGATGTGAAAGGACTGATGAAACTGCTAGGGGGTGAAAGCATTTTCAGTAAAAGACTGGATACTTTTTTCAGCACACCTGCCGACCTGGGTCCTACGGCATCGCCTGATGTATCAGGGCTTTATGGGCAGTATGCCCAGGGCAACGAGCCCAATCACCATATTGCCTATTTATATGCCTATACAGGAGAGCCATGGAAAACGGCCAAACTGGTCAGGGCACTTACCGATAGCTTTTTTACGGTTAAGCCTGATGGCCTTTGTGGTAACGATGATATGGGCGAAATGAGTACCTGGTATATATTGTCGGCATTAGGGTTTTACCCGGTAAGTCCTACCAAAGGAGATTTTATATTAGGGTCACCCTTAATGAAGCAGGCAATAATCAGGCTGCCGGGCAATAAGGAATTTGTTATCAATGCTTTAAACCAGTCAGAAGATAATATCTATATTCAAAAGATCGCTTTAAATGGAAAGCCTTATACCAGGAGCTATTTGAAATACAGGGATATAATGAAAGGGGGTGTGCTTACCATTACAATGGGTAAAAAGCCTTCTTCATTTGGCAAGGAAAAAAAAGACCGTCCCACCTAAAATAATGGCCCATGATCTGAATCGTGGGCCATTAAGTTTTTTTGATTTTTATGATGCGCTATACCACCTGCTCTACTACAAAGTATTTATTCAGCTCTTCCACCAGCTCGGTTTTGGTAATAGGTACGCCCATAATTTTATTATAGCCTTTGGCATCTGTTAAATATTGGTCACGAATGATTTTAATAAGCTGGCCATTATTGATTTCGGGGATAACGATATGCTCAAAATTCTGGATAATATCGCCCAGGTTTTTAGGAAATGGCCGTAGATGGCGTATGTGTACATGGCTGATGCTTTTGCCTTCGGCCTGCAGATCGTGTACAGCAGATTTAATAGCTCCATAAGTAGAGCCCCATCCGATCACCAGTACTTTGCCTTTTTCGTCGCCGCTGTCGATCTTTTGATCAGGGATAAATTCTGCGATCTTATCTACTTTTTCCTGGCGGATCTTTACCATCAGCTGGTGGTTTTCCGGGTCGTAGCTGATATTACCGGTAATATTTTGTTTTTCTATACCCCCGATACGGTGCTCTAATCCCGGGGTGCCGGGAACTGCCCAGGGACGTACCAGGTGCTCATTCCTTAAGTAAGGCTGAAATTTTTCCTCATGATCCCAAAGCTCTGTTTTAAACTGAACATGAATGGGTGCCAGGGTTTCTTCAGTGGGGAAACGCCAGGGCTCGGCGCCATTGGCAATATATCCATCGCTCAGGAAAATAACCGGCGTCATGTGCTGTACGCTTATTTTAACGGCCTCGTACACGGCATCAAAGCAATCTGCAGGGCTCGCTGCTGCTATTACGGGCATCGGGCATTCCCCGTTCCGGCCATAATACGCCTGCAACAGGTCCGATTGTTCGGTTTTTGTAGGTAAGCCTGTGGAAGGCCCGCCCCGCTGCACATTTACAATTACCAAAGGAATTTCCAGCATTACTGCCAGCCCCATTGCCTCGGTTTTTAAAGCCATGCCCGGCCCCGATGTGGTAGTTACGCCCAAAGCACCACCATAAGAAGCACCAATGGCTGCAGTGATCGCTGCAATTTCATCTTCAGCCTGGAACGTACGGATACCAAAGTTTTTATGACGGCTCAGCTCGTGCAGGATGTCGCTGGCAGGTGTGATGGGATAAGTACCTAAAAACATAGGCAAACCGCTTTTTACAGAAGCCGCGATCAGCCCCATTGCCAGCGATTGGTTGCCCATAACAGAACGATAAGTGCCCGGTTCAATCCTTGCTTTTTCCACTTTATAAGTTGTGGTAAAGGCTTCGGTGGTATCGCCGTAATTATAACCGGCTTTCAGGGCCTTGATATTGCTGTTCAGGATATCAGGCTTTTTGGAAAACTTTTCTGTTAAAAAGCTGATCGTATTTTCCATATCCCGGTTGTACATCCAGTACAAAACGCCCAGGATGAACATATTTTTAGCCCGGTCTTTTTCTTTGGTTCCGAGGGTGAATTCTTTTAAGGCCTCACGGGTAAGCTTGGTAACGTCAATTTTCGTAAGCTCATATCCTTCAAGGCTGCCGTTTTCTAAGGGGTTTACTCCGTCAGGATAATTAGCCAGGCGCAGGTTTTTAGGATCGAAGCCATCGGTATTGGCAATAATTTTACCGCCTTTCTTTAAACTTTTCAGATTGGCTTTAAGGGCAGCGGCATTCATCGCTACCAGCACATCACATTCATCGCCGGGTGTATAAATATGGTTGGATGAAAAACGGAGCTGGAAGCCGCTCACACCAGGAATAGTTCCCTGTGGCGCGCGTATTTCCGCCGGGTAATCGGGGAAAGTAGAGAGATCGGTGCCTAAAAGTGCCGTATTGTTGGTAAACTGCGTGCCGGTAAGCTGCATACCATCGCCACTATCACCCGCAAACTTTATAACAACATCCTGTAAAACTTCCTGGTTTCTGTTCATGCCTCTAAAAATTGGGGCACAAAGGTACGGAAGTTAGTTCATCGAGTGATGCTGGATGCTAAATGCCTGATGCCCGCAGCGTTTATGCTTTTTGCCTTCAGCCTTCAGCATCCAGCAACTACCTTACCGCAATCATACTGATCTCTACATTCACAAACTTAGGCAGTGCTGCTACCTGCACTGTTTCGCGCGCGGGGAAATCACCTGTAAAATACTGGCCATAAACCTCATTGATCTCAGCAAAGCGCTTCATATCTGTAATAAAAATAGTAGATTTAATCACATTAGTAAAATCCAGGCCCGCTTCTTTTAAAATCGCCTGCAGGTTTTTCATACATTGATGGGTTTCATCCTGTAAGGTGGCGTTATGCAGCGCCCCGCTTTGCGGATCCAGCGCAATTTGCCCCGAGATATAAAGCGTATCGCCGGCAAAAACAGCCTGGCTATAAGGGCCAATCGGAGCTGGTGCTTGATCTGTTTTGATAATTTTTCTTTCCATATTTTATCAGGTTATAAGTTACAATTGTACGAAAACCTGCCTGATTTATTACCCGCAATCAAAAATTTTAAGGCTAGAGCCCTGCTTTATTTGCAAAAAGGAGCGTTTTGCAAAGGGGTATTTACGGTTGAAATTATTAAATGTTCAGTTATGCCTTTTATTTATTTTTTTTGCAGCATGCTTATTTTAAATATTGATACCGCAATTGATAAAGGATCTTTTTGTATTAGTAATAATTATGATGTATTTTTTTTTGAGGTTAATGAAAAAAGAAAGGAACAGGCAGGCTGGTTGCATCAAGCTGTTAATAATGCTTTACAAAAACAGGGAATTGCCCCAGCTGATCTTGATGCCATAGCAGTAAGTAATGGTCCGGGCTCTTATACTGGCTTAAGAATAGGGCTGGCTGCAGCAAAAGGATTATGCTATGCCTTAAAAAAGCCACTTATCTGCCTCAACACTTTACAGATTATGGCTAAAGCCGTTCAGAGAGAAGCAACTGATTTGATTTGCCCGATGATCGATGCAAGGAGGATGGAAGTTTTTACAGCGTTTTATGATAAAGATCTGAATATTTTCAGGGAACCGTTCGCAGCGGAACTTTCGGCAGGAAGTTTTGCAGATATTTTAGAAAAGCATCATGTAACATTTACCGGGAACGGAAGCGCTAAATTTCAACCTTTAATCGATCTACAAAAAGCCCGGTTTATTGAAAAAAACGTTAATGCCTGCGATATGACAGCATTATCGGTACATTTTTTTGAGAAAAAATCTTTTGCAGATGTTGCATATTGCGAACCGTATTACGTTAAAGATGTATATATAGTAAAGAAAGGAATATATTAAAAAATATTTACTATAAACAATACTATAAAAGTTTGTAATTTTAGAGGCTCTAAACATCTAAACATTTCATTTATAATGAGTAATTATCACATCTCCTTCACTTTAAAAGAAAGCCCGGGTGAAGAGTTAACGCTGGATACGCTGGCTATTAAAAAGGCAGCACTGATATTGCGTGCTTTTAATCACAAGCTAAGACAGCAAATTTTAAAACTGATCGATACCCAGGAAAAAGTAACCGTAACAGAGATTTACGTAAAACTTAGAATTGAACAATCGGTAGCTTCGCAGCATCTGGCCATTTTACGCAAGGCCGATTTTGTAAAAACTGAACGCGACGGAAAGTTCATTTATTATACAGTGAATACCGAACGCATGAAAGAGCTGAATAAATTTGTAGGTGAGCTACTGTCTTAAGCATTTCTTATATGAACGCATTAATAGTTGAAGATTTTGAAAAATACCGGGAGAAAGGTTGTGCTGTTCTTGATACAAGAAGTGTGGACGCCTTTAAGCAGGGATTCATTCCGGGTAGTGTAAACATACCCGTTACCAGCCGGCTGCCGGAATACGCAACCATTGCTTTTAAAAAGAACGAACCATTAATTTTAGTAACAGAACCGGGAGAGGAAGTGACTGCAGCGGCCGAACTTAAAAAAGCCGGCATAGAAGAGATAGCAGGATTTCTAAACGGTAGTTTTGAAGCATGGCAAAAAGCGGGGAAGCCAATAGACATGATTATAGATATAGAGGCAGATGAGCTAATGATGGACATTCCGTTTGACGAAAACCTGGTGGTAATAGATGTTCGGAGACCCCTTGATTTTGCCCAGGGCCATTTAAAAAATGCCGTAAATATACCGCTGGAAGAAATGAGCGATGTTTTGAATTTAGCTCAAATTGAAGAATCTGATAATCTTTATCTGCATTGTTATGTGGGCATAAGGAGTGTAATAGCAGCATCAATAATAAAAAAGCAGGGTATTCATAATTTAAGGAACATTGCCGGCGGATGGGAAGCAATACAAAAAGAAGCTAAAGCAGAAATAGTGAAAGAACCAGAGTTGCTGAATTAAGCCGATATCAATAATTTTTCTCGCCGGCCATTAATATTTTAAGTAATTTTACAGCCCCCGCCGCAGGCGGGGGCTATTTTTTATTATTTTCCAATAACCGGAACAGATGAATTTATTTGATGTTTACCCTCTCAACAATGTCACTATCACCAAAGCTAAAGGTTCTTATGTTTGGGATAGTGAAGGCAACCAGTATTTAGACCTTTATGGCGGGCACGCTGTTATCAGCATTGGCCATACACACCCGCATTGGGTACGACGCATTGAAGAACAGCTGGAAAAAATAGCGTTTTACTCTAATTCTATACAAAATCCTTTACAGGCAGAACTGGCAAAAAAATTAGGCGAGGTTTCGGGCAAGGAAGAGTATCATTTGTTTTTGTGCAATTCAGGTGCAGAGGCCAATGAGAATGCGCTGAAACTGGCATCGTTTCATACAGGCCGGAAAAAAGTGGTAGCCTTCAGCAAGGCTTTCCACGGGCGCACATCGCTGGCGGTATCTGCTACTGATAATAAAAATTATATAGCGCCGGTAAATGAAACAGACAATGTGGATTTTCTGCCGTTTAATGATGAAGAAGCACTGGAAGCGCATTTTGCCAAACATGGAAAAGATATTGCCGCGGTAATTATAGAAGGCATCCAGGGTGTTGGTGGCATTAATGTAGCCAGTGAATCTTTTTTAAAATTGATTCGTACCTTATGCGATAAATACCGGGCCGTTTATGTTGCAGATGCGGTACAATGCGGATATGGACGGAGCGGCAAATTTTTCAGCCACGATTTTGCCGGGGTGAACGCTGACATCTATTCCATGGCCAAGGGTATGGGAAATGGCTTCCCTATAGGCGGTATCATTATTGCACCACATATAAAACCCAAACATTTCCAGTTAGGCACTACATTTGGCGGCAACCACCTGGCCTGTGCTGCGGCACTGGCGGTGCTGGAAGTAATGAAGGACGAAAAGCTGATGGGCAATGCTACCATGATCGGTAAATACTTACGCGATGAGCTGAAAAAAATCCCTGAACTTCAAAATGTGCGTGGCCGTGGCCTGATGATAGGTTTCGACGTGCCGGAAGAAATAGCTGCACTAAAGAAAAACCTTTTACTGAACCAGAAGATTTTTACCGGGGAAGCGAAACCTAACGTGATAAGACTACTTCCTTCACTGGCTTTGAAAAAGAAAGATGCAGAACAGTTTATTGAAGCGGTGAAAGAAGAGATCGAGGCATTTGCTGTAGTGGCGGAGTAAAACTTTTGTCCATACAGCAGTATTCCTGTCAGGCACTATTGCAGCGCACACTTCAACGATAGAATAAATATCAGCTAATATAATCATGGTTCGTGTTTTCGCGAACCATGATTTTTATAAATGAAGCAGTAATTTTACAACCCCTAAGAACTTCAATAAAGAGAAGGGAAGCTTAATAAATATTGAAACTTTATCTATACAATGTCACTACTTAAAAGCAACACGTTTATCAGCGCGCACGATGTTACAGATATTAATGCCTTAGCGCAAAAAGCATTAGATTACAAAGTCCATCCTTTTATTGATAAAAAGCTGGGTGAAGGCAGGCGCATCGGTTGCTTGTTCTTAAACCCCAGCATGCGCACCCGCCTAAGCACACAAATAGCTGCACAAAACCTGGGTATGGAAGCCATCGTGTTTAATGTAGGCAGCGAGGGCTGGCAACTGGAGTTTGAAGAGGAGGCCATCATGAGCGGCAAAACAGTAGAGCATGTCAAAGATGCAGCCCCCATTTTTGGAAAATACTTTGATATTTTAGCTATCCGAACGTTCCCGTCCCTGGTCAATAAGGAAGATGATTACAGCGAATTGTACATCAACCAGTTTATAAAATATTCAGGCTTACCGGTTGTAAGTTTGGAAAGCGCAACGCTGCATCCTTTACAAAGCCTTACCGACGTCATTACGATTAAAGAGACTTTTAAAGCGCAACGGAAACCCAAAGTAGTGCTTACATGGGCGCCGCATGTAAAGCCGTTGCCACAGTGTGTAGCCAATAGCTTCGCGCAATGGATGAACGCCTGGGGGGCAGCGGATTTTGTAGTTACCCATCCCGAAGATTATGAACTGGATAAAAAATTCACCGGTACTGCGCCTGTTATCTACAACCAGGATGAAGCGCTGAAAGACGCCGATTATGTATATGTAAAAAACTGGAGCACTTACAATGATTATGGGAAAATTTACAGCAACGAGCCTGAGTGGATGCTGACACAAGAAAAGCTGCAGCTTACCAATAATGCCAAAGTAATGCATTGCCTGCCGGTTCGCCGCAATGTAGAGCTGAGCGATGAAATTTTAGATAGCCCCAACAGCATTGTTACGCAGGAAGCCGGCAACCGGGTATGGGCTGCACAAGCGGTATTATCAGAACTTCTTAAAGGTTAACGATGATGGAAAATTTATTTGTAGTTAAGATTGGAGGAAATGTCATTGATAATGAGGATGCATTAAAGGCATTTCTTGTTTCTTATTCTTCCATCAGGGGCTATAAAGTATTGATTCACGGCGGGGGGAAAATCGCAACCCAAATCGGCGACCAGCTGGGCATTGAATCAAAATATATCAATGGCCGCAGAATTACAGATGATAACACCATCGACATTGTAACAATGGTTTATGGCGGATTGATAAATAAGAAAATAGTAGCGCAGCTACAGGCTTTGCAATGCAACGCAATCGGACTTACCGGTGCAGATGCCAATATTATACCGGCTGCAAAACGACCGTTAAAAATAATTAACGGTGCACCTGTTGATTTTGGATGGGTAGGCGATATTGAAAGCGGAAAGCTTAATGCTGAAAGCGTAAAACAATTGCTGACCGCTGGTTTTACGCCGGTATTTGCACCGCTTACACATGACGCCCAGGGTCATATTTTAAATACCAATGCCGATACTATTGCATCTGCGTTAGCTGTTGGATTGTCTCAATTTTACAAAGTGCGTCTCATTTACTGTTTTGAAAAGAAAGGCGTATTAGAAGATGTAAATGATGACAATTCTGTTATCAGAAATGTCAACAAAAAGAAATACCAGCAACTGCTGGATGAAAATAAATTATTTGAAGGAATCCTTCCTAAGATAGATAATGCGTTTGCAGCTATCGATGCCGGCGTGAATGAAGTGCTGATAGGCGATGCAAAGGATTTGATCAGGAATACCACCCATTCAACTGAAGGAACTTTAATTACCGCTCATGAGTTGTGAAAAGGAATTATATAACGATGCTATAAGCCTGTTAAAGCAATTGATCCGCACGCCTTCCTTTAGCAAGGAAGAAGATAAAACAGCAGCTATTATTAAAGTATATCTTGAAAACGCTGGTATTGCTGTGCAGCAATCGGGCAATAATATCATTGCAAAGAATAAATACTTTGACGCATCTAAACCCACTATACTTTTAAATTCGCATCACGATACCGTTAAGCCTAATCCTAATTATACTTTAAACCCTTTTGAACCGATAGAGAAAGAGGGGAAACTATTCGGGTTGGGAAGCAATGACGCAGGAGGGTGCCTGGTATCGCTGATTGCCGCCTTTATTCATTTTTATAATGATGAAAATATAAAGTATAACGTGATGCTGGTAGCCAGTGCAGAAGAGGAGATCTCGGGCTACAATGGCATAGAGGTTATAGTAAAAGAATTACCACCGATTGATTTTGCCATTGTTGGGGAGCCCACTTTAATGCAGATGGCAGTAGCAGAGCGGGGGCTGATGGTATTGGATGCTGTTGCTCATGGCAAAGCTGGTCATGCAGCACGTAACGAGGGAAAGAATGCTATCACCCGGGCAATAAAAGATATTGAATGGTTCCACACGTACCAGTTTAAAAAAGTGTCTCCGCTTTTAGGACCCAACAAAATGTCCGTAACGGTTATTGAAACAGAGAACAAAGCGCATAACGTGGTGCCTGCTGTTTGCAAATATGTTGTGGATGTCCGGGTAAACGAGCTCTATATGTTTGAAGAGGTGTTAGCAGAAATTAAGCAACATGTACAAAGCGAAATAAAACCCCGCTCCACACGCCTGCGCTCTACGGCTATTTCAACAGAACATCCTGTTGTTAAAGCAGGGCTAGCTATGGGCAAAACCATGTATGGCTCACCTACTACATCCGATAAAGCGCTGATGCCTTTCCCGGCACTAAAAATGGGCCCTGGCGACAGTGCCCGCAGCCATACAGCGGATGAGTTTATTTACCTGGAAGAAATTGAAAAGGGGATAGCGGATTATGTTGAGATGATAAGCAGGATAATATTTTAGTTGCAGGTTACAAATTCCCGGTTCCGGGAGTTAAACATGCTTCATCAAAAGCTACAGAGATTTAAATATTTATAAAGAAGCACATGGGCTGGCAAATGAAATACATCGTTTGAGTTGGCATTTACCTAAATTTGAATTGTACGAAGAAGGAGGCCAGATAGGCGCTCATCGAAGGCATTCTCCGCAGCTATTGCAGAAAGATATGGAAGAAGAAAATATAAACCGGAATTTTATAGGTTATTTTACTTTTTCTCAATCCAAATGTGATGAAACGATAGAGCACCCGGACTACCTGTATGAAACAAAATCTTTCACAGATAAGGACGTTTATGATAAATTAAAAGAAAGACATACCCCCTTAAGTAAACAAATTAATAAATTTATTGAATGGGTAGGCCGGAACTGAAATAATTTTCCTGCTGATAACACCAACCAATAACTGATAACCCGAAATTTGCAATTAACATGAAACTCTGGCAAAAAGATACGACCGCATTAAAAGAAGTAGAGGCCTTTACAGTAGGTAAGGACAGGGAGATGGATATGTACCTGGCTCCGTTTGATGTGTTGGGCTCATTGGCTCATATTCGAATGCTGGAGTCGGTTGGGCTTTTGGATAAGGCCGACTTAACCAAACTGCAGGATGCTTTAAAAGAAATTTACAGTCAGATTGAAAAGGGAGAATTTGTACTGCAGGACCATGTAGAAGATATTCATTCCCAGGTGGAATTATTGTTAACTCAAAAGCTGGGAGATGCCGGCAAAAAGATCCACAGCGCACGCAGCCGGAACGACCAGGTGCTGGTGGATATTAAACTCTTCTTACGCAGCGAAATTGAAAATATAGTCAATACGGTATTACCGTTTTTTGAATTGCTGCAGAAACAAAGTGAAAAATATAAGGACTACCTATATCCCGGCTATACACATTTACAACTCGCAATGCCTTCTTCTTTCGGGCTTTGGTTTGGTGCTTATGCCGAAAGTCTTGTAGACGATATGATTACCTTGAAAGGCGCTTTTGAAGTGGTGAATAAAAACCCTTTAGGTTCCGCCGCCGGCTATGGTTCATCGTTCCCGATCAACAGGCAAATGACTACCGACCTGCTCGGTTTTGCATCACTTAATTATAACGTGGTATATGCGCAAATGGGCCGTGGTAAGGCCGAACGTATTGTGGCGCAGTCCCTGGCTAATATTGCCGATACATTGTCGCGGATGAGCATGGACATGACCTTATACCTGAACCAGAATTTTGGTTTTGTTAGTTTCCCGGCAACGCTGACCACAGGAAGCAGTATTATGCCACACAAAAAAAACCCTGATGTATTTGAGCTGATACGTTCGCATTGTAATCGTATCAAGGCACTGCCGAATGAGATCATGATAATGACCACTAACCTGCCTTCAGGTTATCACAGGGATTTGCAGCTCTTGAAAGAGCATTTATTCCCCGCATTCCACACATTAAGAGAATGCATTGAAATGGCGGGGCTGATGCTTTCTAATATTGATATTAAAAAAGAGATACTGGTGGATGAAAAATATAAATACCTGTTTACCGTTGATCTTGTGAACCAGATGGTAATGCAGGGCATTCCTTTCCGTGATGCTTATATACAGGTAGGCCGCTCTGTTGAAGATGGCAGTTACCAGGCTCCCCGCTCCTTTGGAGCAGCGTTGGGGGTGAGGTCTCACGAAGGCTCCATACAAAATTTATGCACAGCCCAAATCAGGTCAGGGATGGATAATGCTGTTGCTGATTTTGGTTTCGAAAAGATCCACGTAGCGATTAACAAGCTGTTACAGGAGTAAATTCACTGCCTGCTGAAGAACTTTTTTCAAAAATAAGAGCAAGCCTGCTGTAAACGCCACAAAGTGTGATAAGAAGCATAAAAAGTCTTCAAATCAGAGGCCTTTGCCCTGAGCGTTCGGGATCTTGTAGCAGATAATGAACCCCGAACATCTCAATATCAGTAACTTAGTTTAAAGTGATCCCACTGCGGCTTCATCTAACATCCATACTGCATTTCCTTTTTTAAGGCTTACCTCTTGCACCGGGTATTTAACTTTTGCATTTTTTGAAAAAATATGTTTGAGAACCGGGGCCTTGGCAGCACCAGCTACCAGGAACATTATTTCTTTACTGTTATTGATTAAACGATAGGTGGAGCTAAGGCGGTAGGTTTGTTTGCTTTCAACCCAAACTTCTTTAATATATTTCCTGGCTTCGTTGAGCACATCAGTACCTGGAAACAGAGACGAGGTATGGCCATCATCGCCCATGCCCAAAAGGGTTAAATCGATCTGCATTTTCTTTCCCAGCGCCCCTGCCATCATCTTTTCGTATTGAATAGCACAATCTTTTGCATCGCCTCTGACCGGCATTGCTAGAACGTTCTTTGTCGGAATTTTTACCTGGTTCAGCAATGCTTCTTTTACCATCCTGTAATTGCTGTCTTCATGCGTATGAGGAACAAAACGTTCATCTCCCCAGAATAGCATTACTTTCTTCCAATCGATATTTCTTGCGAATGCCGGTGTAGCCAGCAATTGGTATAGCCTCTTCGGTGTATTGCCACCAGACAGGGAAACTGTAAACCGTCCGCTATCTGCAATACTTTTATTACATCTTTCTACAAAATAATAAGCTGCGGCTACACTTAAAGCCTCTGCGTTTTCCCAAATCAGTTTTATCTGTTGCATATTTTCTGTTTTACTTTTTAAAGATAGGGTAGCATTAATAAAATCTTAAAATATTATTTTGACTGATACAATTTTAGCGGCTTGTTCACGTTTTACGATGGATTTCGTTATTTTCACATGACGAACGGATATATATACAGACCATTTTAGTTAAGAAAAAGAATAGTATCGCAATGTTTATAAAAAAAACATTTCCAGCCCTGGCTTTGTTTGTACTTTGTGCATGTGGAGATACAACGCCCAAAAAAACCAATGTTCTTACCAAGACACCTGCGAAGTCTCCGGCAGTTAAGCCGCAAACAAACCCTAAGCAAAACCAGACGGTTTTTACGAAGCCTGAGCAAATAACCCGGAATAACAGGCCCAGTGAGCAACCGGAACCAACAAATGTAGCAACAGACAACCCCCAGATAACTTATACACCCCCGGCTTCTTTTAGTGGTTTTCCTGAAATGACGTATGGATCTCCTGCTTATTTTTTAAAGAGGGCAGACAGCCTGCAAAAAGCTTATTCGGTAAGTGATTATAATAAGAATATACAAACCATTATCAACCAGATCACAGAAATTCCAGGTAAAAAGAAAAACCCTGCAGTTACTGCTGAATCCTGGTATGCTGCCATCGATTTTAATATTCGGAAGCCTCATTTTGTGGTACTTCATCATACAGCCCAGACAAGTGCAGAACAAACACTTTTTACTTTTTCTCTGCGCCGTCCTGGCAGAGAATCCAGCTCGCATTATGTTGTGGGCAGAGACGGCTCGGTTTATCAAATGCTGAACGACTATGTACGGTCTTATCATGCGGGGCTGGGTAAATGGGGCAGTATTACTGATATGAATTCCTGCAGCATCGGCATTGAAATAGATAATAACGGATCTGAACCCTTTTCCGATGAGCAGATTAAAGCGCTGTTAAAACTGCTGGATGTTATAAAAAATAAATATGGCATTCCACAGGCTAATTTTATTGGTCACTCAGATGTTGCCCCGGGCAGAAAGGGTGATCCCAGCAAGTATTTTCCCTGGAAGCGCCTGGCTGATGCCGGTTTTGGATATTGGTACGATACCTATAATTTACCTACACCGCCGGCAGATTTTAATGCAGTAATGGCATTGAAAGTGATAGGGTACGATACCCGTGATCTTGCTAAAGCTATCGGGGCCTTTAAACTACATTATATTCAGAACGACACATCTCCTTCACTTACAGATTACGATAAAAAAGTACTGTACAGTCTTTACCGGAAATTCTAAAACAGGTTTTTCTCAAAACGGTCAGGGAGAATGTAAACGAATCCCGGTATATTACATTGTTCATCAGGTTATATGCAATCTAAAAGATCGCATATAACCGTTTCAATTAATATATTTGTAGTAACACTAAGCTGTTATTGGAATTGTTTAGGTTTTATTTTTATTGTAGAAAGAAGCATGAAATCAACGTTCCGAAAGAATTCTGTGTACAAAGTTCATCAAAGGATATTTTTTTGAATGTTTGTTTCTTTGAAAATACTGCTTATTGGCCATCAGCATTAAACATTACCGGTAAAAAAGTTTTATCAATGACAGAAGAGCATAAAAGATTAAGAGAGAATATAAAAAAATCTATACCACTTGAAAAATGGGGCCCGTATGTAAGCGAACGTCAATGGGGTACTGTGCGTGAAGATTACAGCCCCTATGGCGACAGCTGGGGTTATTTTCCTTTTAATCACGCTCATTGCCGTGCTTATTTTTGGGGTGAGGATGGCCTGGCCGGTATTTCAGATTATTTTCAGAACCTGTGTTTTGCCATAGCTTTATGGAACGGGCAGGACCCTATTTTAAAGGAACGCCTTTTTGGTTTGGGAAATTATGAAGGCAATCATGGTGAAGATGTAAAAGAGCTGTATTACTATCTGGATAATATTCCATCCCATTATTATATGGAATACCTGTATAAATATCCCCAGCAGGCTTTTCCTTATGATCAGCTCAGGGAAGAGAACAAGAAGCGCTCCAAATCAGATCCAGAATTTGAGATATTAGATACAGATGTATTTAATAACAGTGCGTATTTTGATGTGCTTATCACTTATGCAAAAACCAACAGCACTGATATTGGTATTAGAATAAGCATTACCAACAGGTACAGCAAGCCTGCGCCCATAACGGTATTGCCAACACTTTGGTTTTACAACCGCTGGACCAGGCACGGAAGCCTTAAAACGAAGCCTGATTTCTCTCCTGCAGGCCCCGGTATTATACATGCAAAGCACGCCCGGCTGGGCAGTTATTATTTCTATTATCAGGATGCAGAGGATGCGTTGTTTACCGATAACGAAACCAATACCCAAATTGTACAGGACATTCCTAACGAAAGTATTTTTACCAAAGATGCCTTTCATGATGCCATCATTCATAAAAAGAATGTAAAAGAGTTGCGCGAGAGAAAATCGGGGACCAAGTTTGCTCCTGTTTACAATTTAAATGTACCGGCGGGAGAAACTGTTACCATTTATTGCAGGCTTTCTGAAAACCCTGTAAGCAACCCTTTTGACAGTGATTTTGAAAAGCTGTTTGACAAGCGTAAAAAAGAGGCCGATCATTTTTATGCCGAAATATTTCCGAAAGGCGTACCCAAACACCTGGCCAACGTGCAGCGACAGGCATTGGCAGGCCTGCTTTGGAGCAAGCAATACTATCACTACGACATAGAAAAATGGCTTTCCAAGTCAGATGGTATTACACCCAATTCCGAACAAAGACAGCACGGGCGCAATAGCGAATGGAAGCACCTGAAGAACCAGGATGTGATTTCAATGCCCGATAAATGGGAGTACCCGTGGTATGCTGCATGGGACCAGAGTTTTCAGTGTATTTCCATGGCGGTAGTGGATCCTGTGTTCGCCAAAAACCAGTTGCTGCTTCTAATGCGCGAATGGTACATGAAGCCGGACGGGCAATTGCCCTCGTATGAGTGGAACTTTAGCGATGTAAATCCGCCGGTGCAGGCATGGGCGGCCATGGAGATTTTCCAGATCGAAAAAAAAGCTACGGGTAAAGGCGATATAGATTTTCTGAAAAAAGTATTTCATAAGCTTCTGATCAATTTTACCTGGTGGATCAACCGGAAGGACCTTAAGGGAGATAATATTTTCGAAGGGGGTTTTTTAGGATTAGATAATATTGGTGTGTTTAACCGCAGCTATCATGACAAAGGCGAAATTCAGCTGGAACAGGCCGATGGCACCAGCTGGATGGGTGTGTATGCGCTCAGCATGATGGATATTGCTTTAGAAATAGCACTGGTAGATAACAGTTTTGAAGATGCTGCTACTAAGTTTTTTGAGCATTTTATTTTGATAGCAGAAGCGCTGAACCAGCATTTGTTATGGAACGAGGAAGATCAGTTCTTCTACGATGTGCTGTGTATGCGCGATGCCGCGCCTCAGCCGTTACGCATCCGTTCCATTGTAGGGCTTACTTCCCTTTACGCCGTTTCTACTATCCGTAAGGAAGTATTTGAGCAATTGCCTGACTTTGCAAAACGGTTTAAATGGTATAAAGATTACCGGCTAAAGAACAAACGCTACTGGCCACAGGAGGAGCACAGGAATGGAGCGGATACATTGCTGTCGCTGGTATCTGCCAGCAGGCTGAAGGCGATGCTTAAAAGATTGCTGGATGAAAATGAGTTCCTGTCAGACGGCGGTATAAGAGCCCTATCAAAGTTCCACGAAAAACATCCTTATTCTGTAACCATCAATGGCGAGGTAAATACGATACAATATGATCCCGGCGATTCTACTTCAGATATGTTTGGCGGTAACTCCAACTGGCGTGGTCCTGTTTGGATACCCATCAATTTTATTATCATACAGTCCATACGCAGGCTGGGAAAATTTTATCATGATAACGTAATGGTTCAATATCCTACAGATAGCGGCGTGGATATGAATCTTTTTAATATCTCTACAAAGCTGGCCCAACGCGTGATTAGTCTTTTTGAAAAAGATGGTCAGGGCGACCGTCCCATTTACGGTCCTTACAACTGGTTTTACAAGCAACCGGAAAACGCAAACCTTATTCTCTTTTATGAGTATTTTAATGGGGATACCGGACGCGGGTTGGGCGCCAGCCACCAAACTGGCTGGACGGCGCTGGTAGCGGAGCTGATCAGTGAAATGGCAGATAAGGAGTAGAAGCTGTTTGGAGGTGAGAAAAGGAATGGGCATAAGGCGTAAATACCACACTCCAACAAACGGGCAATTAGAAAGTACATATACCTTAGACTGGGTATGACAGATATTTAATCCATCGAAAATCAATTCCAATTTTTAACGTCATCCCGATACCTGCGAAGCTGACGATCCATTTTTGTCATCAACTTATTGATTTTGCACTGCAATAAAAAACTGGATATGACAGAAAAGAAGTATGTAGAAGAAATCAGGCAGACAAAAAAGATGAAGCGAAAATTTGAAGATTATACTAACTACTTCATTTTCCTGTGCCCCATTGGAATTATTTTCACTGGTGTGTTAATGGTATTTAGCTGCCTCAGACATAATTTAGAAATCGGGCAATTGTTAATTTCATTTATTCTAATTTCACTTGGGCTTTTATTTGCTTATTTCACATTAAAACGGCTTAATGAGAATATTACATTTGAAACAATCAACAACCCCAAAAATATTGGATTAGAGGAATTGAAAACAACAATAGAAAACAATTTTCGCATAAACGACATTTGTATTGACAAACAATCAGGGGTAATTGAAGTTTTGACAAAACTGACAGGGTTTTCCTGGGGAGAACGTATTACTATCATAAAAGACGGAAATTCATTTTTAGTAAATAGCAAACCTCATCAGCCTGTTACTATTTGCAAAGACAGGAAAAATATAAAAAAAATAAGAAAAATATTAACTGAATAAAATTGCCCCTTCCCCCTCCCCGCCATATTTGCGCAACCGTTTGCTTAACCTGATGGTTCAATCAATAACTTCTGTTATTTTTATTTTTCATTAAACCACCCGTTTTATATGACTGATATTGCAACAGCTGCCAATAAAGAGAAGAGCTATTTAGTGCCAACTATTATTATTGGTATTTTGTTTTTTGTATTTGGTTTTGTAACATGGGTCAATGCTACCCTCATACCATACCTGCAAAAAGCTTGTGAGCTTACGCCCGACCAGGCTGTATTGGTAACTTTTGCTTCTTATATCGCCTATGCGGTTATGGCCTTTCCATCGTCGTGGGTATTAGGTAAAACAGGATTTAAAAAAGGAATGATATTGGGACTGCTGATAATGGCTGTTGGGGCGCTGGTATTCATTCCGGCAGCTTACAGCCGTACTTTCGGCATGTTTTTAACCGGTTTGTTTATAATAGGAATAGGTTTGGCATTATTACAAACGGCAGTAAATCCTTATATAACTATTTTAGGACCTATAGAAAGCGCTGCCAAACGTATTAGTGTGATGGGTGTTTGTAATAAAGCTGCCGGGGCCATTGCTCCGCTTGTAATGGGAGCCGTTTTGCTGAATGGTATGGATAAGTATGAAAATGCGGGCAGTTTGCCTTTAGATCAGAAAAACCTGCTGTTGAATGAACTGGCTTCAAAAATTGTAACGCCTTACATCGTTATTGCCATATGTTTTGTAGTGCTGGCTATAGCCATCAGGTTCTCTGCTTTGCCGGATATAAAAGATGAAGAAGAAACCAACCCTGCTCATGCTGCTCCTGACAGGGCAAGTATTTTCTCTTACCCGTATTTATGGCTGGGCTTTATTTCTATATTTCTTTACGTAGGCGCAGAGGTTATTGCCGGGGATATTATCCAGTTATATGGTAAGGAGGGATTGGGTATGCCGGTTGATATTATTAAGCACTTTACAACTTATACCATGATAGGGATGCTTACAGGTTATGTGCTGGGCATTTTGCTGATCCCCAAAGTGGTTTCCCAGAATACGGCGCTTAAATTTTCGGCTGTTCTCGGGATAGTACTTTCAATAGGTGTAATATTTATGCCGGGCAAGTATTCTATTTTGTGCCTGGCGCTTTTAGGATTTGCCAATGCACCTATATGGCCTGCCATATGGCCTTTATCTATTGACGGGTTGGGCAAATACTTAAAAACCGGTTCTGCTCTTTTAATTGTTGGTATTGCCGGTGGCGCTATTATTCCAAAAACATGGGCGGCCATCAGCACAAGTACCGGTATGCAACAGGCTTTTTGGATACTGGTGCCCTGCTATGCATTTATCCTGTTTTTTGCTGTAAAAGGCAATAAAATAGGAAAAACGGTTTGAGCGGGAAAAAATAATGCTTAACCACCACCCGCAGAACTTTAGTTGAGATGTATTTTTGTTTTGCTTAACGCAGCAACAATTCACACGGCTTCAGCCCGGTTTGCTTTTTAAAGGCAGTGCTGAAATGGGAGATAGAAGAATAGCCCAGCATCATAGATACATCAGTAACATTAAGCCCTTTTTCGTACAAAAGATATTTGGCATGTTCCATGCGCTGGTTCTGGTAAAAATCAAAAATAGTAGTGCCATACATTTCTTTAAAGCCCTTTTTAAGATAGCACTCATTCATAGCCACTTTGCGGCTTAATTCTTTGATAGTAATAGGCTGGCTGATGCTTTGGATCAGGATATCCCTGGCCATCATGATCTTTTCCCGATCAGTATCACTGTTTAAGAACCGGCAGGATAAAATTTCCTCTTTGTCAGAGACCCAGTCCATACTATACAGCAGCAACATCTGAAGTTGGGCATTGACATAAATATTTTCCAGGCTGCCCGTGTATTTATGATTGACCAGGGCTTCAATTACCCCACGGCTTCTGCAGCACAGGGGGATGTTTTTCTGGAAAGAATCTTTTTTAGTAAAGCGTAGCAGTACATCTGTATCTGTACCAGCCGCGTTTGCAGTTTTTCCGCTGGTAAACTGCGAGAGCTGGGGCGCAGCATAATCTACCGATACGACATCATAGCAGGGAATGCTTTGCGCACAATTTCTGGTATTACCAGCTGTACATTTCTGGCAGTTATCGGCTGCGCAGTACATGTTACCGGCGACACAAAATCTCAGCTTGAGGCTATTCTCATCATTGCTGTGGCCCTTGTACTCATAGTTAACAATACCTAAATCTTCTGAGGTGTTTTCCTCATCACGCATATATCGCTTAATAGAGTATTTTACCGAACCCGGAATATGCTGTTCCTTGCTGCAAATAGGTTGTAAGCTGGAAAAAGCCGGCATCCATTCCTCAGCAAAGCTTTCTATTTTTTGTAGTTTGCTCATTTAATTAGCGCAAAAATAATATTGTTTGTTAAAATAGTCAACTAACAGGTATTAGTTTATAAATTTGAAGGTTATATTGAATCTTCATACAACTCAAATATTACCAAATAGTTAATTTTGCATGCCGCCAGCTGTGCGTTATCACTAACTTAATGGTTTAGCGGGTATTGACAACTTTATAATGATACATTTTAATTCATACATACATCCGGACGCCAAAGTGGCTACCAATGTTAAAATCGACCCGTTTACTGTTATTCACCCCAATGTAGAAATTGGTGAAGGCACATGGATAGGCTCAAATGTTACTATACAGGAAGGATCGAAGATCGGGAAAAACTGTAAAATTTTTCCCGGCGCTGTAATAGGTTCTGAACCCCAGGATAAAAAGTATGCAGGGGAAAAAACCACGGTGGAAATAGGAGATAACTGCGTTATTCGTGAGTTTGTAACCATACATCGCGGCACCAGCGACCGGTTGAAAACAGTGGTGGGCAACGGTTGCTGGATATTGGCTTACAGCCATATAGGTCATGATTGTATTATCGGGAATTGTTGTACGCTAAGTAACAGCACCCAGATTGCGGGGCATGTGGTGCTGGGTGATTATGTAGGTTTTGGAGGAGTGGTGGCCGTACACCAGTTTGTAAAAATAGGTTCCCATTCATTTATAAGCGGAGGCTCCCTGGTGAGTAAGGATGTACCTCCGTTCATTAAAGCTGCCAGGCAGCCCTTAAGCTATGCGGGGGTAAATTCTGTCGGCCTCAAAAGAAGGGGCTATAGTATTGATAAGATCAACCATATTCTTGATATTTACAGGATTCTTTATAATAAAGGGCTTAATGTAACGCAGGCGGTACAGATACTGGAGGAGGAGTTTCCTGTAACAGAAGAAAGGGATGAAATACTCACTTTTATACAGGAAAGCACCCGAGGAATAATAAAGCGTTACAGCAAAGGCAACGGCGATGATGATTCAATTGCATAACGCCGGTAAACGCTATAACAGGGACTGGGTTTTTCGTAATCTTACCTATACCTTTCAAACAGGCGCTTACGCTATTACAGGTCCTAACGGAAGTGGGAAAAGTACCCTTTTACAAATTTTGAGTGGCGCCGTTACTGTAAACGAAGGTCGTTGTTCTCATGTTTTTAATGATGAAGCTGTTACTCCGGATAAGGTGTTTAATTACACCGCCCTTTGTGCCCCATACATAGAACTGGTAGAGGAATTTACACTTGAGGAGTTTTTATCGTTTCATCAGTCTTTTAAACCATTCCTGACCGGCCTGAGCATTCATTTTATTATCAAAGAAATACAGCTGGAGCATACAGAACACAAAAAAATAAGCGAGTACAGCAGCGGTATGAAGCAACGGGTAAAGCTGGCCCAGTGCATTTTTTCCAATGCCCCTGTTGTGCTGTTGGATGAGCCCTGTACCAATTTAGATGCTGCGGGAATAGCCATGTACCAGGAGCTGGTAGCACAATATTGTGCTAACCGGCTGGTTATTGTTAGCAGCAATGATAAGGCAGAATACGGTTTTTGTAATAACATGCTGGATATTACCGCTTATAAGTAACAGCTGCAATGCGCTTCATTTGATTTACCGATACAGCAAAATAGTCTGGATAGCATGTGCCGGCGGCTTTACTGCTATTGCTCCGTTTATCGATTCCACAAAACTAAAAGCGCGGGCTTTTTTTTGAATAGTTATTATTTGTTCCGGTAATTACAGTATCCTTACCGGAGTTCCTGAATTAAAACCCTGTGGTAAGGATACGGAGTATTTTTTATTGTTAATAGAAAAGCTTATGGAAGCGTATTTCCGGGCAGGGTCGCTTACATACACTTCAAAATTCTTCTTATTCTTTTTAACCTGGTATAGCCCGGGTATGCGCGAGCTAAACGAAAATCCCTCTGCTGTTACGAGGGCGCCTGAGTGATAAAGCGCTATATAGTAGGTTTGTGTTTCGGGTAAGAACACTGCCTGTATTTCGTTCGTATTTTCCAGTATCTGTACATTGCCGGTCCTCCATTTGAGAAACTCCTCTGCTGCCACATCGGGCAGCACTACATACGCATATTTTTCGTTCTCCGGCTTTATTCCATGATCCAGCCACAGCGTAAAGACATTGCCCTCGTGCATAAAATTTTCGGGATATATACTCATAATGCTGCTCCAGGAGCTTTTTCTTTTTTGCTGTTGTACATAAAAGCCGGTTGCCGCATTTCCCAAATTAATATACCCGGTTTTTTCGTGATAAATCCTGTCTGTTTGAAGCAAATGTAATAACGTGTCGCTTATAGGTTGAAGTGTGTTTCCCTTCTTTACCTGATAGCTGCCTTTACTCAACTTTTGCTCAAGCGTTGTATAAACAGGCAATGGCGTATTCGAATGTATGCCGGCACCTATGCAAACCATCATGCTGTTGGTATAGATCCAAAGCTTTTTAGCAATCAGGCTGTCTCTTTCGAAATCCATTGCGGTCATGCCACTGTTCCCATTATTGACGTTGCCTACAAAAGCGTTTTTATTCCGGTATCCATTATAAGATAATGCCGGGATGGGTGCATTGCTATAAGCAGCAGTAATGCCCGGCAGTTTGCGCCAATCCCAGATGGGGAAGATATTTTCATACTCTTTTCCTGTAACGTACACATAAGTAGCTCCGTCTGCCAGGTAATAACCTTTTAAATTATCCCCATTTAAAGCCTCGGCACCCTGCACACGCGGAGAGGACATCTTAACAGAGGCCATCCAGTTGGGTGTGCGATGTATGGTGAGATCTGAAAGCCAGAAATGATAATTGCCGTTGAGCAAGGTATTGACTGATGGCTGTTGGGAGAAGTTGTTTGCAAGGAGGCCAAAATAGTTCTTTTGGTGCAGGCTGTCTATATCAGCCAGGTTTTTTATAGCCTGCCCCGCTGCAAGCCCTTTATGGAGCTGGGCATTATTGAAAAACTGCCTTCCTAATGCATTTACGTCTAAAAACCCTTTCCATAATATTCTTCCGTAACCTTCATATAGCAGTTGGTACAAAATATTTAGCTGGTTTTGATCGAATGCCGCCTGCGTATTTGCAAATACATTACCCCAGAAACCCATCGACGTTACAAACGCCATCCCGTAATTGCCAAACTGCTGCTGCGGGCCGTGCTGGTGAAAACTCTGGTCAGGCTTTATACCTTCTTCGCGATCTGTTCTTATTTCGGAAGCAATAGTATCGCGTGCTTTCATTGCCAATAAGGCGCTATCCTGCAACAAGGCCCGCATAAATACATTACCTGCAAGCCAAACCTTATTCTGCCCGGTCATACCAAACCTGGCATTTTGCAGAATGCTGAGCACGGCGGCTTTTTCGGATTGGGTAAGCTCGGCTTCCAGTAGCAATGCTGTTTCGCCCAATGCTTTAGGAATACCTATTTGGTTATACCACCAATTAGAAGATACCGGCTTTTTATCGATCCAGAATTGTAAAGATTGATGGATTATAGCGAGTATCTTGCTGCTCATGTAATAGGGGCCGCCTTTTTTTTTATAATTCCTGGCAAGATCCTGCAGCCTGTCCACATGCAGCCTGGACGGCCAGCCCGACCTGTTTTGGGATTCATAATCAATATCGCTGAAAGAACCGTCAGGCTGGTACCTGGAAAGAATTATATCTATAGTTTTCTGATCTTCAAACTTTTTTGACATCAGGTCTGCCACTACCTGGTCTGCCACGTAACTTTCTCGTTGGATAGCGCTTAGCCTAAAATCTTTTTCTGAGTGTAACAGTTGAGTTACTATATTATGCTTTAGTTGTTGTATGAAATGTGTTTGTGCTTTTGCCGGAAAATATGTAGTACATACAAGAAGCAATAAGAGCCTAAGCTGTTTCATATTTAATTGCTGATAAAGGAAGCTAAATTAATCATTTACGCAATAAGCAACAGCGTATGCGTATATTTTCATTTAACCTGTCTGTATTCAGGGCATTACCGCAAATTTTATAAATAGGAAGGCGTTTGCTATTTAATGCCTACAAATTACAAAGCGGATCAAATCTCTGGCAGGGTCAATCTTTTTCTTTTAGAATAGATTCTAATAGCAACCACTAATACCACACATATAGCAAGGTCGAAATTTTTTGAAGTAATCAGGTATTTATTGATGATAATAAACACCGTGCCGCCTATAGCGCTGGCAGTGGCATAAAGCTCCCCTTTTCTTAAAAGCATGGGTGGGTAGCCACAAAAAATATCAGCGATCAGTCCTCCAAAAGTAGCCGTAATAACACCCATGGTAAGCGAATAAATTTCATTGGCTCCGTAAAGAGAACCCACTTCAATACCTGCTGCTGTAAAAAGGCCCAATCCCATCGCATCAGTAAAAAATATGGTGCGCCTGAAATTATTAACCTTGTCTTTTACGAGGAAGGTTACAAAAGTGCCTGCAAATACCAGCCCTATCGCCAGGTTATCATTCATCCAGGTAAGTGGGCGAACGCCTAACAGCAAATCGCGCAAGGTACCTCCGCCATAGGCCGAAACAAAGGCTACTACCAGCCCGCCAAATACATCTAACCTGGCTCCGCGTGCTTTAAAAGCTCCGGCAAGCGCAAATACAAAAATCCCCGTATAGGTAATGACAGTTAAAAAATTCACGCCGCAAATTTAGCAGAGCTTCCTGTATTAATCTTTATTTGCGTTTATAAAGTGTTGTTTATTTTTGTTATAGCGGGTATGGCTGTAAGGCTGGTCTTTCGCCTGGGGGTGATACCTGGTTTATTAAAAATAAAGTATGCAGTACACTACACTGAATTTTGAAGTTAGCTACCAGATAGGGATCGTTACCATTAACCGGCCGGATAAGCTGAACGCTTTAAATAAAACCGTATTTGATGAGCTGGATATTGTTCTGGATAAGATCATCAATGAACAGGGTATAAAGTCCGCTGTTATTACCGGAAGCGGAGAAAAAGCATTTGTTGCGGGGGCTGATATTTCGGAGTTCAGAAACCTGGATACTGAAGAAGGCGCGGCTTTAGCCAGGCGCGGACAAACGGTTTTCGATAAAATTGAGAATAGCCCTAAAATAATAGTAGCTGCGGTAAATGGTTATGCTTTAGGCGGCGGTTGCGAGCTGGCGATGGCCTGCCATTTCAGGGTGGCTGCTGATAATGCCAGGTTTGGCCAGCCCGAAGTGAATTTAGGATTACTGCCCGGTTATGGTGGTACCCAACGTCTTACCCGGCTTATTGGAAGGGGAAGGGCCATTGAGTTATTAGCTACCGGCAATATGATCGATGCAGTTACTGCTTTTAATTATGGGCTGGTCAATCATGTGGTTGCGGGTAACGAATTATTGGCCAAGGCAAAATCTATCCTGGCGGTTATTCATACAAAAGCGCCTCTTGCGGTTGCAGCCTGCCTGGAAGCGGTACAACTGGCTTATGCAGATAATAATAGCGGCTATTTATTGGAAGCCAGGGCTTTTGGAGCATTACTGCAAACAGCAGATAGTAAAGAAGGCGTTACTGCTTTTTTAGAAAAAAGAAAGCCTGTATTCTCCGGTACTTAATTATATAAAAGAATTTAAGCGTTTTCTTTGTTTTCTTTAAAAACTGGAATAGGATTTGCATTAGCTTGGAGTAAAAAGCAGGAGCAGCATGATGCCTATACGAGATAATGGGTGCTATTGCCTAACATTGGAAACTATTGATACGGTAGATATCTTTATCAAACCTATGTACAAACAACTTATCGTACATAGCCTTAATCATTTTATAGATAGTAAAGGATTAATAGTATATGGATGGTGCCTTATGTCCAATAGATTATATATGATTTGCCAGTCGCTGGAAACCAGTTCCTTTAAAGAATTAAGAAAAAGCTTTATTACATTTACCTGCGAAAAGATTATAGAAGCGATAAAAGAAGAACATACCGAGCGTAATACCTGGTTATCAAAACATTTTCAACAACCTACTTCCTACGGTATAACCCAAACCTGTTGGGGGGATTTAAAAATCACATCCCAAATAGATATGCAGCAGCCCCAAGGCATGGCAGAGCAGCTTGAATTTATACACAGTATCCCGGTTAAGGAGCGGGTGGTACAATACCCTTCTGATTATATTTATAGTTCTGCAAGAGATTACGAGGGCCTGCCCGGGCTGGTAAAAATTACCTGCCCCGCAATAGTAGAAAATGAACTGTACGAAATTGAGAGCCGGAAAAATGGGTTCAGGACTAATTACAATCATCAATCCCAATCTTAGCCATACCTTAGCCAGACGCATGCAGCGACTTCGTCCTCTTACAAAAATATTTATCGCTCCGGGATTCGATGTTTTTTCAAGTAGCTGTTTTCGATCAATGGTTTACACGCTGCCTGTTATTTTGAAAATAGAATAAAGTGGCAGCTAAAGGGCTGTAAGAGCACTATCGGATAAATTTTAAACAGGCTCTTTAGCTTCAGCCAATATATTTGTACCTGCAAATAGTTAATGGCAAAGAAAAAGCGAAACAGATATAACAGCTTAAAATTAATTGCTTCAGCGCTTTTAATAGGTACGCTGGTACTTTTGCTGCTGCAATGGATCCAGTCTCAAAAAATAAAATTTGTACATTATGATGCTTTTGGTATTGATATGCCGGTAGCTTATTCTATTCATGGTATTGATGTGTCGCGCTATCAGAAAAAAATTGCATGGCTGGGCGTAAAGGAAATGCGGGTAGCAGACATCCAGCTCAATTTTGTATTTATGAAAGCCACAGAAGGCGTAACACTTACCGATCCTTCTTTCAAATATAACTGGCGCAATGCCAAAAAGCAGGAAATAGCGCGAGGCGCCTATCATTTTTTTACTCCTGCAGAAGATCCCGCTAAACAGGCAAAATTTTTTATATCCAGGGTAAAGCTGGAGCCTGGAGATCTTCCTCCTGTACTGGATGCCGAGGTCGCCAGCATTTTCCCTGTAAATGTGTACCGTCAAAAAATAAAAACCTGGCTGGATATAATAGAAGCGCATTATAAAATAAAGCCCATTATATATACCAATGCCGACTTCTATAAAAGATACATGGGGCCTGAGTTTGACGACTATCCCTTATGGGTAGCCCATTATTACGAAAAGAAACAACCACGCATTAACCGGGCCTGGACCTTCTGGCAGCATAATGACCGTGGTAATGTAAGCGGTATTGACGCTAAGGTCGACTTTAATGTCTTTAACGGAGATATAGTTGCCTTTCAGCAATTGCTGGTAAAATAAGCCTGGGGTATAAAAAACCATCCCTGGCTATTTCTTTATCTGCGGGTAAAACGACAGCCCCAGGGAAAATAGAAAATTACGGGATTGAACATTATAATGATCCACATTGCGATTACCGTATTTATCGGGTGTGCCGGAGGTAAAAGGATCTGAAGAAAAATTAAAACCCATATCCAGCTTCAGCCAGTCGTTATTCTTAAAGCCGGCCTGTAATAAAACGGCGGGCTCAAACAGTCCGAATGTTTTGCTGCGGGCATAATAATACCCCAGTTTCAGCTCTTCATCTTCGCTGTAGCTGGTTTTTATATTATTTAGTTTCAATAACGAAAAACGCGGCGCTACAGACATACGCAGGTAATCGTTAAAAAAGAAATTAAAAGATGGATGGAAAAAATACTTTACCGTATTTGCCTCATAATGCCGGTGCCTTTCAACATTATAGGGCGCTGCATTATCTGCCGATGACATCTTACCAAAACCAACTCCTGCCACACCATTAAAATACGCCTTTTTACCTGCTCCCATGGCCGAGTAAAAACCAGCGCCTATATCTATCATAGATCTTTTGTAAGACACCAGGGTGTTGCCATCTGCATTCGAAAGGTCATCTTCATTGTATTTATCTTTTTCGTTTCTTACCATGGCCGATGCAGTAAGCATAAAATGATTGGTAACGGCTACTGCTGCCTGCCCGTCAAAACCATAAGAATGATCCAGGGTTTCGTTATCGCTGGCATCATCGACTTTATTCAGCATCGCTACCGGGTTAGCGGCTCCTGCTGCAGAAAACTTAAAATCGCCCTGCTGTCTTAAAAACGCGGCATTATGTACTGATGGGGAATTGATATACCGTGGATTAGTGCAGGCAAAAAAACTTATGGATAAAAGTAATAGCAGGAAAACTAAAAATCCTCGTACAGGGTTGTAATGACACATTTGAAAACAGGGGGTTTAACTAATATAAAAAGTATTCAGATAAAAGACGGTAAATCAATAGCAAACGCAACAGTGTTTTTTGAGAAGTGAATTTTTTAAACAGGTTCCCGATCATTCCCATTCTCCTGCTCCCATTCTTATTACTTCATAATCGTCATTTACACAGTTGATAATGGTAGAAGGAACACTACCACCGGGCCCTCCGTCTATTACTATATCAACGAGGTTTTTATATTTTTCATAAATGATCTCCGGATCTGTATAGTCTTCTACGAAGTCACCTGGCAAAGAGGTACTTAAAATAGGGTGATCCAATTCATCAACAAGCGCTAAAGCTATTTTATTATCGGGTATGCGCAGCCCGATCGTATCTTTTTTACTTTGTAGTATTTTGGGCACCTGTTTACTCGCCTGCAATATAAAGGTATAGGGGCCCGGCAAATGCTCTTTTAACATACGGTAGGTAGTATTAGATATTTGCCTGGCAAAATCGCTCAGGTGGCTCAGGTCGCAGCAAATAAAGGAAAGCTGCGCCTTTTTAGGATCTATTTGTTTGATGCGGCATATTTGCTCAATGGCTTTGGTGTTATAAATATCACATCCCAGCCCATAGATGGTATCCGTTGGATAAATAATAATACCGCCTTTTCGCAATGTTTCAGCCACCTGCTTAATCAACCTTTCCTGCGGATCTTTGGGATGGATATGAAGTAACATAGGTCAAAGTTAATTAAAGTTGAGAAGTTAAATGATTAACGGTGTGATAAAGCGCTTTTTGTACAATCTTTTGAAACCAATCAATTCTGGTTCGGGCTAAATAAATATTTTCGCAATTGTTTTATCTTCAACAAAGATAAACGCTGGACAGAGGTACTATCATTCGTTTGGCAGAGATGCTATCAGGCAACTAACAGTCATGGATTCAATAATTATACTGCTATTAATTTTTGTGTTAATTTCGACTGATACGCTCCGGTTACCTACCACTATCTCATTGAAACGGCCAGGCGAAACATTGAGGGTGATATTACTATTGAAGAAGTAAAATGTCCCTGTAAATGATACAGAAAAAAAGTTTTAGAGCTTATTAAAAACAATACAAGCGTAACTTACAATGACATTGCTTCAATTATAAAGCGAAATAGAAAAACAGTACAACGTGCAATAAATAAACTTAAACAACTTGGTTTAATACAACGGGGCCGGAAGCGATAAAACAGGCTATTGGAAAATTATTGAATAATCTGTTTATATATGGGGTTCAGCTTCTACTACAGGCATGGTAAGACTTGTTTTTTTACTTTTCATTTCAAATTGCCATGCTTTGAAGCATCTCAAAACCATTCTTCATTAAAACCATATATATATAAACTTGTATATCCAGCTTTTAACAGGCTACTGTACCTCCCATGTTTCTTTACCCCGCAGCAGCGCATTCAGGTCGGGTGATTTGCGGGCTATAGCATCCTCAAGCTGCAGGGCCATCATTTCCTCGTAACAAGGACGGTCTGCTTCATAAAATACGCCAAAAGGGCGTGGTAAATGTCCTTCTATATCAGGATCATCAAAAATACGGGTAAGGATCTGTGCTTTGTAAATATCCTGCTCATCATGTATCCAGAGATCATCAGCGCTATAGCCCGATCCAATAGTAACTACCTGCGGCTTAAAGCCGTCCAGCCGTAAACCTTTATTGCCTTCTGCCCCGAATACCAGAGGTTTGCCCTGCTCCAGGAATAAGGTTTCTGCAGGTTTTGAACCTTTTTCTGTAAATATTTCAAAAGCGCCGTCGTTGAAAATATTGCAGTTCTGGTATATTTCAAGAAAGGAAGCGCCTTTATGATGGTGCGCTCTCAATAGCATCGCCTGCAGGTGTTTGGGGTCCCTGTCCATGCTCCTGGCTACAAAGCTGGCATCTGCACCCAATGCCAAGGCAGCAGGATTAAAAGGATGGTCGATGCTGCCGAACGGTGTGGATTTGGTGATCTTATTGGCTTCAGAGGTAGGGGAATACTGGCCTTTGGTTAACCCGTAGATCTGGTTATTGAACAACAGGAAATTTACATCGAAATTCCTGCGTAGCATGTGAATGGTGTGGTTACCCCCAATGCTCAGTCCATCTCCGTCCCCGCTCACGATCCAGACGCTGAGCTCTGGCCTTGAAGCTTTTAAGCCGCTTGCAATAGCTGTGGCCCGCCCGTGGATGGAGTGCATGCCATAGGTATTCATATAGTAGGGAAAGCGGCTGCTGCAGCCAATACCTGAAATAAAAACAATATTTTCTTTGGGAATATCCAGGCCCGGCATAATTCTTTGCACCTGGGCAAGTATGGAATAGTCGCCACAGCCGGGGCACCAGCGTACCTCCTGGTCAGTGGCAAAATCTTTTGCTGTTAATGTGGGTACTAAAACTTCTGACATCTTTTTAAAATCGAGCGCAAAGTTACGATATTAACGGGGATTACTATTGTTAATGACAATTACATGACGTTTTTCAGTAAATTGCTACATGTTTCAAAATAAAATGTTCCTGGTAATATTGCTGATCGCTTCGCTTATAATGGTGGGCTTTATCAAAACAAAACCATTGAAACGGCGAAATTTGAAAGTGTTACCCGCTGATATTACCGGAGAAAAACTGGACAGCCTGATGGAAACCTATAACAAAGGGCTCGGTGTAACCTGCGATTTTTGCCATACACAGGAAGTAAAAAGCGGGGATACCACACTCAACTTTGCATCTGACAATAACCCTGTGAAAGAAGAAGCACGGAGAATGATGCGGCTTACTATGGATATTAACCAGAAATATTTTAATTATGACACTACAATTCATCCGGCATATTTAACCAGGATCAGCTGTAATACCTGCCATAAAGGGAACGCATACCCTGAGGAGTAAAGATAAGTCCGGAAGCCAGAAAGTAGGGAAGCAGGATCGCTTCCAATCTTATCGCTCATTCTTTACAAAAACCATTCGCGCTTTATCGGCTTTATAAATTGAGTTATTAAATGGTGCCAATTCTTTTATAATCGCTTGCCGGAAATCTGCCGCTGTTTCTTTCATAGCTCCTGATTATTTTTATTTTAGTGCCCTCTACATGATACGATATATCGTATTGACCCAACTTATCGGAAATACCTGATACTATCAGTTTGGGGCAGCAGGAAGAAGCCGCCTGAAATTTTTTCATAGTAAAAATGATTTTACTTTTCAGGTTATGATGATCATGCTATAAATGATACTTGCCGGTTCTAAACATCGCATCTGCAATGTTTCTCCGTGCTGCTTTTGTATTAAATGGCTCGGCTTTGGTGAAGCGTTTTAACCCTATCAGGATCATGCGCTGTTCATCGCCTTCGGCAAATGCGTTAATGGCGTCTTTACCGTTTTTATTTATTTTATCCGCAGCATCGTATAAAAAAGTGCGCATCATGTCTGTATAAAGAGTGGCATTTTTTTCACCCCTTTCTTCAGCGATTTTAATAGTACGGAGCAGCACGCTTTCTGCATGAAAAGTTTCAATAGCCATATCAGCAATATTCATTAGCAGTTCCTGCTCGTTTTCAACCTGCCTCATCAGCTTTTGTATGGCTGCACCTGCCACCATCAGGATGGCTTTTTTAAAGTTGGCTACCAGTTTTCTTTCTGCTGCAAAAGGTGCTTCATCTCCGCCTCCAAAGTCAGGAATGCTCATCAGTTCCTTTTGTACTTCCATGGCCGGGCCCATCAGGTTTAAGCGTCCCTGCATAGCACGTTTCAGCGTCATATCTAAAATAAGCAGGCGGTTAATTTCATTGGTTCCTTCATAAATACGATTAATACGGCTGTCCCGATAAGCGCGGGAAATATTATACTCATCGCTAAACCCGTTACCACCATGGATCTGTACTCCTTCGTCCACCACATAATCCAGCAGTTCGCTGCCATACACTTTTAGTATGGCACATTCAATGGCATATTCTTCGGCAGCGCCCAATAAAGCCTCGTTAAAGGGCTTGCCCTCTGAAAGCAATTTTCTTTCCAGCTCATCGATCCATTTAGCAGTACGGTATAAAGCCGATTCTGCTGCAAATATGCGGATCGCCAATTCCGCTATTTTATGCTTGATCGCACCGAAATTAGCAATAGGCTGCTTGAATTGCTCCCGTGTTTTAGCATATTCCACGCTGGTTGCAAAGGCTTTTTTAGCACCACCCAATGCGGCTGCACAAAGCTTCAACCTCCCGATATTTAAAATGTTAAAAGCTATTTTATGTCCTTTACCGATCTCACCCAGTACGTTTTCTACCGGTATTTTTGCATCCTGGAAATAAAGCTGCACAGTAGAAGAGCCTTTAATACCCATTTTTTGCTCTTCCGGTCCATTGGTAAAACCTTCCATTCCCCTTTCTACGATGAATGCTGTAAATTTATCCCCGTCTACCTTTGCAAAGACAGTGTATACCTTTGCAAAGCCGCCATTGGTGATCCAGCATTTCTGTCCGTTCAAAATATAGTATTTCCCGTCATGGCTGAGCGTTGCCGTTGTTTTAGCGCTTAAAGCATCGCTGCCTGCGTTAGGTTCGGTAAGGCCATAGGCGCCCACCCATTCACCGGTTATGAGCCGGGGTATATATTTTTGCTTCTGCTCTGTTGTTCCGAAATACAAAATAGGTAAAGTGCCAATACCCGTATGAGCTGCAATAGCCACAGAAAAAGAATGTCCGGCACCGAGGTATTCATTAATGATGGTGGAGGTAATAAAGTCTTTTCCTAAACCGCCATATTCCTCAGGAAAGGCTGCCGCCAAAAGTCCCTGTTCGCCTGCTTTTTCCACAAGGGATTTCATTAAACCTTCTTCCAGGCTGTCGATACGGTCTAATTTGGGCCATACTTCTGCATTTAAGAACTGCGTACACATATCACGTATCATTAACTCTTCCTCATCAAATTGCTCGCTGGTAAAGGTTTCAGCCGGCTGCGCTTCCTTGATAAGCCATTCGGCTCCTTTAATTATTTCTGTAGGCACAACTGTAGCGCTCATTGTATGGTGGTTTAATTGTATCAAAATTTTATACATGTCTATGACAACGACAGGCTACCTCAAATTCTCATACACCTGTTTCAGTACGGCCCGGCATACTTCAATATCAGCCGCATTTACACCTGCCAGGGCTTCGTTTACTGTTTCTGCAGCAAAAGCATGGCAGGTCTCCTCTAATCCCTTCGCTTTATCCGTAAGGTAGATGAGGTTTTTACGCCTGTCGGTGGTTGAGGCAACACGGCTTACGAGCCCCGCTTTTTCCAGGTTGTCTACCAGTCTGGTCATGCTGGGTTTATCCCTGAAGGTGGCCTGGCAAAGTTCCTGCTGGCTGCTGCCATCCACTTTCCATAAATGATACAACACGCTCCATTGCTCTATCGTAAGAAATAAACCTGCACTGTTAAACTTCTTTTGCAACCGCCTGGCAATAGCCGTGTTCGCAACTCCTGTTATAAAACTATATAACTCGCTTTTTTTTAATTGGTTGTTTGGCATATAGTTGTTTTGACAACTAATTAAAGTTAGTAAGATTTCACCATTACAAAAGCTTAAAGATTTTTATTGATCGGGGTTAAGATTGATGTTGCTTAGGTGTCCGGCAGTGAACATATCCCATCGGTTTTGTGTCACACTTTTCACTTGCGTTGCATATGGCATCCTGCATAACCGCTACCATTGGTTATGCCGGGATGGCCAGACCAGCTTTCTACGTAAAATCATTCAAATTACAAAACCATACTGCTTAGTTTTGCTACATGGTATTTTTATTATTGGCCGTGTTGCTGTTATGGGCTTTTTACACCGTTGTAATATATTACTACAACAGTAGCTGGCGTGCCATGCCCGATTATCAGCCTAAAAATATAATCATTCCCAATACCGGCTTTTCAGTGATCATCCCGGCTAGGAATGAAGCTCATAATATTGAACACTTGCTAAACAGCCTCACCAATCAAACCTATTCGGAGGAGATGTTTGAAATAATAGTTGTAGACGATCACTCTACAGATGCTACCGCTGGTATAGTTAGGAAGTTCGAAAAGGTAAAGTTGATACAACTTACAGATTCCGGTATCAATTCTTATAAAAAGAAAGCAATTGAACGTGGTATTGCAGCAGCTCAGAACGAATGGATCGTTTGTACCGATGCGGATTGTATCGTAGGTGCGGAGTGGCTCCAGACTTTTGCTTCATTCATTGCGGATAACGATCCGGTGTTTATTGCAGCTCCTGTTGCTTTTTCTCTCCCTTCTCGCCCGGGAGAAGGGTTAGGGGTGAGGTTTATCTTCCAGGCACTGGACTTTTTAACCTTACAGGGTATAACAGCCGCGTCTGTACATACTAAAAAGCATAATATGTGCAATGGCGCCAATTTGGTTTATAAGCGTGATGTGTTTTATGAAGTAGACGGATTTAAAGGTATTGATAATATTGCTTCCGGCGACGATATGTTACTGATGCATAAAATATGGAATCGTTACCCTGACAGGGTGGCTTACCTGAAATCTCAAAAGGCAATTGTAAAAACAGAAGCCGCCCCTACATGGAAAGCATTTATTAACCAACGCATACGCTGGGCCAGTAAGGCTAAAAGTTATGACGATAAAAGGATCTTTGCCGTTTTGTTGCTGGTGTATCTCTTTAATTTATCTTTCCTGGTATTGCTGGCGGCATCATTCTTTAACCTGAACTATGGGTATGCATTTTTAGGCTTTTGGATTTTAAAAACAATAGTGGAATACCGTTTTGTATCTTCCGTAAGTCAGTTTTTTAACCTGCAGCAATTGATGAAATATTTTTTCTTTTTTCAGCCATTACATATAGCTTATACCATTGTTGCAGGCTTTCTCGGTAGCTTTGGCAAATATGAATGGAAGGGAAGGAAGGTGAAATAATTCAGCATCTGAAACTTCTTATTTGATATTTTCGTAGTAATGGCAGCATTTTTTAAAGGGCCGGCCTGGCAAAGGCTGAAAAAAAACAAAGGAGCATTAGCGGGATTGGCAGTTATTCTCGTTTCTGTTATAGTTGCTGTTTTTTGTTATTTTATCGCACCGGATCCCTCTCCTTATTCTAATCGGATTATTCTTGAAACAGGAGGAGAAAAACCGGGATTTACCAAACAATTTATTAAAGTAAAAAAAGAAAACGCGCCGGGAAAAGTAACGTTCTTTGACAGGCTTATTAGCGGCAAACCTGACGGGTATAGCTACATTCCCATCAATTGGTATGAGGTGGCCGGGGATAGTATAATTGCTGATATATATATTGATGAAACCGTAAGTGAACGTACCAGCTTTGCTAAAACATCTTTAGCCGCAGTGCCTGTGGTTACCAATAAATACTGGCTGGGCACAGATAGCTACGGACGTGATATTTTGAGCAGGCTGATAGTGGGTACAAGAGTTAGTTTAAGCGTGGGATTGATTACAGTGATCATATCGGTAAGCATAGGCCTGGTACTGGGATCGCTGGCGGGTTTTTATCGCGGCAGCACAGATCATGTGATCATGTGGTTTATTAATGTAATCTGGAGTATTCCTACACTGCTTCTGGTTTTTGCCATTACCCTGGCTTTGGGAAAGGGCTTCTGGCAGGTGTTTATTGCGGTGGGTTTAACAATGTGGGTGAATGTAGCCCGGCTCGTACGCGGCCAGATATTGGCTGTTCGTGAGCTGGAATATGTAGAAGCGGCACGGGCGTTGGGCTTTAAAGACATTCGTATCATCGCCGGCCACATCTGGCCCAATATTACGGGGCCGGTGCTGGTTATTGCTGCGGCCAATTTTGCATCGGCTATTGTAATTGAGGCCGGACTTAGCTTTTTGGGCGTAGGCGTGCAGCCTCCAACACCCAGCTGGGGACTGATGATTAAAGAGAATTACAACTTTATCATCACACAAAACCCGGTACTGGCGTTAGCGCCGGGCTTTGCCATTATGATATTGGTACTCGCATTTAACCTTTTAGGTAACGGCCTGCGGGATGCTATGAGTGTGAAAGGAAGGTTGTAGCGGATCGTTGTAAGATCACAGTTGACAGCCTGTGTATTACAGTTCTCTTCTGTCAACTGTGATCGCTCCTTTGCTATTTTCTAATAAAGGCCCTCAATACTTAAATACCTTTCGCCTGTATCATAGTTAAAAGTAAGAATACGTGCGCCTTCCGGTATTTCGGGAAGCTTTTTAGCCACTGCAGCCAGCGAGGCCCCGGTGGAGATACCTACAAAAATACCTTCTTCTTTGGCGATTCTTTTAGCATAATCAAATGCCTCATCTTTACCGGCTTGTATAGCTCCGTCTAAAATGGATGTATTTAGAATATCAGGAATAAATCCTGCGCCTATGCCCTGCAACGGGTGAGGACCGGGCGAGCCGCCGCTGATAACGGGTGATAATTCAGGCTCTACCGCAAACACTTTAAGATTAGGGAACTTTTCTTTCAGGATCTCTGCAACGCCGGTGATATGTCCGCCTGTGCCAACCCCGCTGATCATGTAATCAATGCCTTCGGGAAAATCATTCAATATTTCCTGGGCAGTGGCCTTGCGGTGTATTTCAGTATTGGCCTGGTTGGCAAATTGCTGGGGAACCCATGAATGAGGGGTTTCAGCCGCCAGTTCCTGGGCTTTGGCTATAGCGCCGCTCATCCCTTTCTCGCGGGGGGTAAGTACAAACTCAGCGCCATACACGGCCATTAGTTTTCTGCGCTCTATGCTCATGCTTTCGGGCATTACCAGGATCAGCTTATATCCCTTTACGGCTGCTACAAGGGCCAGGCCGATACCGGTATTTCCACTGGTGGGCTCAATGATAACCGAGTCTTTATGAAGCAGGCCCTTTTGCTCGGCATCTTCTATCATAGCCAGGGCTATCCTGTCTTTAATGCTGCCCCCGGGATTTGATTTTTCCAGTTTGATCCATACTTCATGGTTGTTTCCAAAAAGCTTATTGATCTTTACATGTGGCGTATTGCCGATTGTTTGCAGGATGTTCTGTGCTTTCACTTTTTTTATTTTTAATTGTGGACCGGTAGCAGTTGACAACGCTCATTTGTAAGCTGCTTTCCGGAATCAGATTACAAAATTTAATACATTCTCATCAAGTGGTAACATATCTTTTACGGTAACCTCGCTTTTATGGTACACTACCGAGTTGCGGGGAACGCTATAAGTAAGCCATACGTTACCGCCAATGATACTGTCCCGGCCTATTATGGTATTTCCTCCTAAAATTGTAGCGCCTGAGTAGATCACTACATTATCTTCAATAGTGGGGTGCCGCTTTTTCGCGGCCAGCTCTTTGGTAACGCTCAATGCCCCTAAGGTTACACCCTGGTAAATTTTTACGTTTTTACCAATCACAGTAGTCTCTCCGATCACAACGCCTGTGCCATGGTCTATACTGAATGAAGGGCCAATGGTGGCACCGGGATGAATGTCTATACCGGTTTTACCATGTGCATATTCGCTGAAGAGCCGGGGCACTACAGGAACAGCGAGCTCGCTGAGCTCATGTGCCAGGCGGTGCACCGCTGTTGCATAAAATCCCGGATAGGCGGCCATCACCTCTTCCAGCGATTTTGCTGCGGGGTCTGACCGTAACAGGGCTTCAGCGTCTTTTAGCAACATCGTATAAACAGAGGGAAGCACTTCGAAATAGCGGCCGCTGATGGCATATATCCGTTCATCTTCCTGTATCACGTTGCGCAGCAGGTGCGCAAATTTATTTTTCAGGGAAATAAACTGCTCCCTCAACTGTGCTTCGCATTTGTGGTCAATATCGTTGGGTAGAAATAACAGCGTATATAATTCATCTATAAATCCTTCTACAGCACCTTTATCAGGAAAGCCTGAAAAGCACCTGGAGTTACGTTCAAAAAGCGACTTTATAAAATCTTCACTCATCCTTTATCCTATTAAAATGGTGGACAAAGTTAACTGATATACCGTGAAATGGAAAATGTAAGATTTAAAAAAAATATTTTGGATTTCGATAACAAATAGTACATTTGTTGTGTACTACTTAAATAGTACACTAAATAACTAATTATGATTAATATTAGAGACCTTCATTTTTCTTATAAAAAGAAAAAAGTGTTCAATGGCCTGTCGCTTTCTTTTGCTCCCGGCCACATTTACGGTTTGCTTGGAAAAAACGGAACAGGGAAATCCACTTTGCTAAAAAACATTATTGGTTCCTTATTTCCTGGTGAAGGAAGTATTAACGTACTGGGGTTTGAGCCAGGTAAAAGACAGCCGGCCTTTTTGCAGGATGTATTTATAGTGCCGGAGGAGTTTTACCTGCCAGATGTTCCCATTGAAAAGTTTGTGGTTTGTAATGGGCTTTTTTACCCAAAATTCAACAGGCAGCAGTTTAATAACTATTTGCAGGAGTTTGATGTTCCCTCCGGAAACAGCCTGCAGCAAATGAGTTACGGTCAGAAGAAAAAAGTGCTGATCAGCTTTGCTTTAGCTTGCAATACCTCTGTACTGCTTATGGATGAACCATCGAACGGGTTAGATATTATGAGCAAAAGCCAGTTCAGGAAAGTGATCGCTGGCGCTGTTGATGAAAACAAATGCATCATCATCAGCACACACCAGGTAAAGGACCTGGAAAGTCTGATCGATCGCGTTACGATCATTGATGAAGGAAAGATATTGTTTGACCAGAACGTTGATGCTATCAGTACCGCATTATCCTTCAAAATATCTTTTGACGATGAGGAAACCAGGGCTGCGTTTTATAAAGAAGAATCGCTGAAGGGTAATGCCATCATTGTCCCCAATGCTTCCGGCGGGGAAGGTAAGATAGATCTTGAAATGTTATACAAAGCAATTGTTACCAATGGCGATGCACTCAATAAGGTTTTCACGAAATCAGCTAATCAGTAAACGAATTCTTATGAGCAATTTTAGTTTTAAAAGAACCGGGCAGTTAATAAAAAAGCAATGGGTTGAAAACCGCAGGTTATACAGCATGTCTGTATTGGCACTGACAGGAATTTTGGGCGTTACTTTTGTTTTATGGTTAAGTATGTCTGGTACCCGCTATAATGAAGAGTCAGCATATATATTTGGCCTGATTGGCCTGTTTATTACAGGGGCCATTTTTGCAAGTACTACATACAATATGCTGAATGCAAAAGATACGGGCATTTACTGGATCAGCTTTCCTGCCAGCCATCTGGAAAAATTCCTGGTAACTTTATTTTTCAATGTGGTGGTCTTTACCGTGGTATATACGGCTTTATTTTTTGTATTGAAGTTGATCAGCGAAACCTATATTAACTATCTTATTGAAAATGGTCAGCGATTATATTCGTACAGGAAGATAGACTGGTCTCGCAGCGAAGGATTCTCAGAAGCGATTCCTGTATTCTGCTATGCTTTTTTTGTTGTTCAGGCGGCGTTCCTGTTGGGTTCAGTTTCCTTTAAAAGATTTTCTTTTATTATTACCACCATAGTTATTATCGGGACCCTTTTCCTTCTCGGCTGGTACTCTTTCAAGATCGGGAAAATAACTTTTGGGAATGAATATAATTTTAATCCATTCAGGCTTCATTCCCACTATGAAAATGGCACTTACAAAGAGTATGAGCTTAATGCCTCTTTAAAAGCATTCATAGAGCTGTTCCTTAAGTTTTTACTGGCGCCGTTTTTATGGCTTGTTACTTGGTTTAAGCTTAGGGAAAAGCAACTATAATTATTAACATACAGAAACGATATTATTTATGCAATTCAATAATAATGCACAGGCTATTTATTTACAGATAGCAGATTATGTGTACGAAAAAGTACTTTTAAAAGAATGGCCGCCGGATGCTAAAATACCCAGTGTACGGGAACTGGCCATGCAATTGGAGGTAAATCCTAATACTGTTGCCCGTTCCTATGATTTTTTAAAGCAGCAGGATATCATTTATGATAAACGGGGCATCGGCTATTTTATAACAGCAGAAGGCATTAAAAATGCATCGGCATACCGGAAACAGGAATTTCTTGAAAAAGAGCTGCCCCTGTTCTTCAGGAATATGTACCTGCTGGGTATAGAGCCAGACGACCTGAAAACGAAATACGAGAAATTTAAAAAGCAATACGGTTAAAAAATTTACTAATGAAAATTTTATACATGGTAAGTTCCATTCGACCGAGTTAAACAACAAAAAATTTACGAATGAAAACCAGCAGCAAGCTATTAATACTCTTATTGGTATTGTTATTTTTAATTCCACTGATGACAGTAATGGGATTCAAAGCAGCTATAAAAAACAATCAATATGTGGTGAAAAACACCTACGGAAATAGTGTCTCAGATTTTAAAGATCTCAGGCCTTTTAAGGTTATAAAGATGGATGGAGATTCGCGGGATAAGTTACTGAAATGTAATATCCGGTATGGTGATAAATATGGATATAAGTTTAATAATTATGATCCGCAGCGGCTTGAAGAGGGGAGGTCAGATAGCTGTAAGATAGGTTTAGCCGGAGATACCCTGGTTATCAGCTACGGAGTGAGGGCAAATGAAGCGCTAAAAGCAAACAATTACCATTATGGTGTTGAAGTTGAGATTACTATTCCTGAAACGATGCCCATAATTGCCAGTGCTGCTATGGTAAATATGGATAGCAGTGCGGCACGTTTCAGCACTTTAAACTTTTCGCTTACTGACAATACGTTATTGAACATAGTAAATGCAGATTCCCGTCGGGCAGAAAATTCAGATATTCGCAAAGCAGTATTTCCTAAAATAGTAATTGATGCAATTACTTCACAAATTGACCTGAATGAAAACAGCGCTGTCAAAAATCTGCAGGTCAGTTTAAAAGAGCAATCCAGGCTTAATATTAATGAAAAGACTGCGGTAGATACATTAAACGGCAGTATTTCTGATGAGTCGGTTATCAATGCGCCCTATAACCTTGTGAAAAAACTTAAACAGTAAGGTGGCTTTTGTTTTGGTGTTATCTTAGCTGAAACTTTTTAGCTATGATACAACTGTCCACTTTTCAATTCTTAAAAAACCTTAAGCTCAATAACAACAAACCCTGGTTCGATGAAAACCGTAAAGCTTATGAAGCGGCTAAGCAGGATTTTGCTGCGTTTATTGATACGCTGATCGAACAGTTTGGCAGAAAAGATCCGTCTGTGGCACATTTGAAAGCAAAAGATTGTATGTTCCGTATTAACCGCGACATTCGTTTTTCAAAAGACAAAACGCCTTATAAGACCAATTTTGGAGCTTTCATTAACAGTGAGGGGAAGAAATCGATGACGGCGGGATACTATTTCCATTTATCTCCCGGTGAAAGCTTTACCGGTGGCGGCATATGGCAGCCCCCGGCCGATATGCTGGCCAAAATAAGACAGGAAATAGATTATAACCTTACAGATTTTGAAAAGGTCCTCAACAGCAAAAAATTTAAAGCCACATACGGTGGGCTTGCCGTGGAAGACGGGCAATTGTTAAGCCGTGTACCTAAAGGCTATGAGCCGGATAATCCCGCTTCGGAATATTTAAAACACAAAAGCTTTATTGCTATATTAAATATTAACGATACTGAATTAACCAGCAAATTACTCATTAAAAAAGTGGTTAGCGCATTCGAAACCCTGCAGCCACTTAATACTTTTTTTAACAATGCCCTGCAGTAGCGGCAGGCATCCGGCACATCATATAAGTGCAAGCATTTTAAAAAAATTACCGGAAAATTAACCTATATTAATTGGTGTTGTAACAATGAGTAGTAGCTTTGTACTATTAAAAAAACAATAAAAATAAAATTCTTATGGCAACCTGGACAATAGACGCAATGCACTCCGAAATCGGGTTTAAAGTAAAACACCTGGTAATTTCAACCGTTTCAGGAAAATTTAAAGCTTTTGAAGGAACAGTAGAATCAGCAAAAGATGATTTTGCCGATGCAACAGTTTCTTTCAGCGCTGATGTAGATAGTATAGATACCGGTGTTGAGCAAAGAGACGGGCACTTAAAGTCTGCTGACTTTTTTGAAGCGGAGAAATACCCTAAGCTGACATTTGAATCCACTTCAATTGTAAAAGACGGTGATGATTATAAACTGACAGGAAATCTTACTATTAAAGACGTAACAAAGCCGGTTACTCTAAATGTAGAGTTTGGCGGTGTAGGTCCTAATATGTATGGTCAGACTGTTGCAGGTTTCGAAATAAGCGGAAAGATCAACCGTAAAGAATTTGGCCTCACCTGGGGTGCTGTAACCGAAGCTGGTGGCGTTGTGGTAAGCGATGATGTAAAATTGCATGCAAATGTAGAGCTGGTAAAAGAAGCTTAATCTAGCTATTATATTATACAGGAAAGGTTGCTTCAGGGCAGCCTTTTTTATTGGCCGGATACTTGTGCTGGCTAACTAAAAGAAGTAATAGGAAAATTAAGTTCTTTAAAATGACAGTAGCGGCGCTCTGCAGATTTGTCACAGTAAGCCTGTCGAGCTGTTGACGAAGCCTTTAGCGATGGATATTAATGTCCTTCTTCAGGCTCAGGGGCGGCGCTGACTTTCATTGATCTACATTACTTGTTATTAACAGCTTCGCGAAGGCTGACTTCTTGATCGTCTATATGCTGGAAGCTCTCAATATGACAATCAAAAAAGCCTTTGTGGTCAGACACTTCTATTTTATCGTTTGGCTTAATCTGCCATGCCGAATACGTACGCTTACATTATGGCAAGCTGCCCCATCGCAAATATTCTTTTGCTATCCTATCTTCGCCATAGCAGGGCCAGACCCTGTATATAAAATGAAATTGTTTTCCATCAAAGAAAATTCTTTTGTCGCAAAGCTTGCTGCGCGCCGGCTCAGCAGCAAAAGAGTAGCTATTGTTTTTGGTAGCTGTATTCATTTGTATGGAGTGCCGAAAACTGATTTTTTATCTGATAAGCGCTGGCTGCGGCACGAGTTAAAGCATATTGAGCAATACGAACGGTTAGGCTTTTTCCGCTTTATTTTTATATACCTATGGCAAAATATAAAAGTAGGATATTACAGGTGCGGACTGGAGTGCGAAGCGCGGGAGGCAGAAAATGATGAAACGATTATTGGCAGGTTTACAATTAAGTAATACAGGAAATATCCCTCTTTTTCAAGAGTAAAACGCTAACTTGCTGTTCATTTTAAAGCTTTTTTAATTATAGTAGTATATGAGCCGGATTGTATTTTTACTTTTTTGTTTTGTAATTATTTTTAGTAGTTGCCAGGTTGCAAACAAATCGACAGCCACTCAAACGCCTTTTATGAACAAAGTGATTGCACACCGCGGCGCGTTTAAGAATACCGGCGCTCCCGAAAATTCCATAGCCTCCCTGAAAGCGGCTATTTCGATGGGCTGCGGCGGAACCGAGTTTGATATTCATATGACAAGTGATGAGGTATTGGTAGTGAATCATGATGATAAATTTTTAGGAATGGCAATAGAAACCAATACTTACCGGGATCTGCTTACCAAAACACTGTCAAACGGGGAAAAAATACCAACGCTGGAGGCTTATTTAAAAGAAGGCTTAAAGCAAAATAAAACAAAGCTTATAGCAGAAATTAAAACCTCTACGATCAGTAAAGAGCGCTCTTTGAGCCTTGCAAAAAAGGTAGTGGACATGGTGCATAAATTGAAAGGGCAAGCACAGGTGGTTTATATAGCGTTTGATTACGATGTGTGTAAAAAAGTAAAAGAAATAGAGCCCAATGCGCCTGTGCAATATTTAAACGGCGATGTTTCGGCAGAAAAGCTTAAGGCCGATAAGCTGGATGCAGATTATCATTACAGCGTTTTTCAAAAAGATAAAAACTGGATCGCGGGCGCTAAAAAACTGGGAGTGCTTACCAATGCCTGGACCGTAAACGATGAAAAAATAATGGACGATCTTTTAGCGCAGGGTATCAATTTTATTACCACCAATGAGCCGGAGCTGCTGTTGAAAAAGCTGGGCAAATAAAAATTACTATGAGAGCCGATAATAAATTTTTTGTTCTGAGCAATGGCCGGGTTGCCGCAATCGATAAAAAATCGGGCGAAATAGCCTGGGAAGTAAAACTGAGGCAATATACCAAAGCAAGTCTGAGTTATGCTGTAGGGCAGATCGTGCTTGAAGGCGATAAGCTGATAATTGGTGTTTCAGGCATCCTGTTTTGCTTAAGTGCCAGGGATGGCTCGCTCATCTGGAAAAACGAATTGAAAGGGTGGGGCTATGCTTTTATCAGTATTGCCAATACAAATCCTGGTGCTTCCGCACAGGATCATACCAGTTCCGCTGCTGCAATGGCAGGCACTATAGCTGCAACCTCCGCCGCTGCTTCTTAATAAAGACCACTTTAGATATAGTTATTGAATACTGACTTTTAGTAGATGGGTTAAATACCACATTAAAAGCCTGTTACCCGGAAGCCCAGGCCCAGCTCTGCCTGTAATGGGCGGCTTTTTTCATGAACATTGGTTTTATAAAAATTGTTGAGCGGCTCTTGGTTTTTATAAAGAGAAGTGAAGATCTTTTGGCTGCTCACTCTTACATAAAAACGTTTACCCATATCGTATTGAGCTCCTAATACAGCACCAATGAGTAATTGGCTGGCATTTCCTTTAGCATCACTCACAGAAGATATGTATTGCTTACTGTTTTGGACTGACTGCCATTGCCAGGTTACTGTAGTAACATATTTTTTGCTGAGCAGGTAACTTAACTCCGGTCCGGCAATCAGGGAGAACCGGTTCCACCTTTTGGAAATATTGACCAGGCGTGTTGTAAGATAGAGCAGTTTGACATTACCCATTTTGCTGAGTTCATTATTCAGGACTGGGTCGGCAATAGTGATTCCAAAATCCGGGGTTTCATAGCTATAGGCTATTTTATTAACACCCAAAGACGCGCCGATACCCCAATTGTTTTTAAGGTTGCGTTCCATTTGCACATCCGCAAAAAAGCCAAGTTTATTTCTGGTCTTTGTATCTTTAATCTCCACGCCACGGATAAAATTATCCGTACCCATACCCGGATCGAGTTCGTAGTCGAATTCCAGGGGTTTTTGGGCATAAGTATATGCGTTAACAAACTTTGAAATAAAAGAAGTATTTCCGCCTGCCTGTACACTTACGGTATACTTTTGCGCATTGGATCCCATCGCAGTACTCATTAATCCTGCAAGCAATAAACATTTTCTCATCAGGTATTTTAATTTGGAGCAAAAGTAGGAAATCAGTCAACAAAGATGGTTTAACCGTTTATCCATTTTACTTCTCCGAAATCAAATCTTAGTTCCCTGTCTGCACGGGCTACCAGCTGACCGCCGGGCAGTACCTCTTTTACGATTGCTTCAAATAATTGACCGTTTTTTTCAAAGACCGCCTTTGCATTCTTTTTATACAAAAACCTGTTATATTCAGCTAATACACCGGCAGCATTTGCATTGTAGTTATCGTATGCCAGCAATACTGCATTTCTCAGCGTTTGGGCCAGCTCAAAACAATCCATATGTTTGCCCGTGATCTGTTTTAGCGAAACCGCTTTTTTCGTAATATCAGGTGCAAAGCCTGTCTGGTTAATATTAAGACCAATGCCTGCCACCGCCCATTTCCATTCGTTGCCGCTGATGATATTTTCAATTAAAATACCACCAGCTTTCCGGTCTCTGAAATAGATATCATTAGGCCATTTAATGCTGATATCGCTTTGCGCATACTGGTCAAAAAACTCCCGTACCGCCAGTGCAACTATTGCAATAAGAATAAATTGTTGCTGTAAACCTATTTTTCGGGCATCAAGTACCACACTTAAATGAATATTTTCTCCTTTTTTTGATTGCCATATTTTCCCACGCTGGCCTTTGCCGGCATATTGCTCATGAGCAAAAACAGCCGTCCCGTGCCCTGCAATTTTCTGCCGCTCCGTCAGTTTAGGAGGCTTTAAAAGGCTTAGGGCATAATTATTGGTACTGTCAACTGATAAAAGTTCAATTAAGGGCGGAGCAGCCTGTCCTTCCGGCAGGCGGGCGCAATTATCTGTTGATTGTTGTGCCAATATTCGTTATTTTTGAGCAAATTAAATAAGGAATTCTGATACATGAATAAAGAAAGCAGAAAATCTGCATCAGTTACCATTTGTCATATTCCGTATTTTACGTATAAATGTCTTCTTATTAATTAAAATCGCTTTTTATTTGGAACCATTAGCTTCGCTAACGAAACGCAGGAATACTGCATCTGTAAAACTTACTAAAAAATCTAAATTATTTAAGACCATTATTGCCGCCATACAGGAAAAAAAAGGCGAAAATATAGTGTCGCTTGATTTAAGAAAGATCCCTGAAGCCGTAGCAGATTTTTTTATTATATGCGAAGCCACCAGCGGGCCGCAGGTAAAAGCTATTGGGGATAATGTAATAGATAGAGTAAAGGAAATTTGCGGAGAGAACGTCTTTCATAAAGAAGGCTTTCAAAATCTGCAATGGGTACTGATCGATTTTGTAAACGTGGTAGTACATATCATGCATCCCGATATGCGCAAATTTTACAGCCTTGAGGAGATGTGGAGCGATGCTGTAGCAGAAGAGCACCAGTAATTTTATAACAACTTAACAAACAATTTACAAGGTTTTCACCTTATCATCAAACAGAAAAAATGGCGAAGCAGGAAAAGAGAAATAATCCGTTTTCTACAAATAATAAAAATACTACTCCCGGTGAGCCCAAGAAAGCTCCCAAATTTGGCAGTTATTGGGCATTTATCATTATTTTGGCCATTATGCTGGCCTTTCAGTTTTTAAATCCACTGGGTTCTGCAGGCAGGCAGGAGATCAAGCTCAGCGATTTTCAGAAAATGATCGAGCAGGGAGATGTAGATAAATACACCGTGATCGGAAATAAAGATGTCGTACGCGTATGGGTTAAAAAAGAAGCTATTTCCCGTTATCCTAATATTGATAAAACGCTGGTAGGCAATGGTGATAATGTAATGCCGCAGTTTTATTTTAAAATCATTGACGGTCCCACCTTCGTAAAGCAGATGGATGACTTTTATAAAGCGCATCCTGCCGTTGCAAAAATGGAACCTGAAGCAGATACCGATAGCGATTTCTTAGGGAAAGCCATTGGTTATTTACTTCCGTTTGTATTACTGTTAGGGGTTTGGATTTTGCTGATGCGCAAAATGAGCGGCGGCGCTGGCGGCGCCGGTGGTCCTGGTGGTATTTTTAGCATCGGCAAATCAAAAGCTACTTTGTTTGATAAAGGTACCAAGGTCAATATCACATTTGCCGATGTTGCAGGTTTAGATGAAGCGAAAGTGGAGGTAATGGAAATAGTAGATTTTCTTCGTAATCCTAAAAAATATACCAGTCTCGGTGGTAAAATTCCTAAAGGGGCTTTACTGGTGGGCCCTCCGGGTACCGGTAAAACCCTGTTGGCCAAAGCAATGGCCGGAGAAGCGCAGGTGCCGTTCTTTAGCCTTAGCGGCTCCGATTTTGTGGAAATGTTCGTGGGAGTAGGAGCCAGCCGCGTACGCGACCTGTTTAAACAGGCACGCGAAAAGGCGCCGTGTGTGATCTTTATTGATGAGATTGATGCCATTGGGCGCGCTCGTGGCAAGAATGCGATGATGAGCAATGATGAGCGTGAAAGCACCCTGAACCAGATGCTGGTGGAAATGGATGGTTTTGGTACCGACTCCGGCATTATTGTATTAGCGGCAACCAACCGCCCCGATGTATTGGATTCTGCATTGTTGCGCCCGGGCCGGTTCGACAGGCAGATATCTATAGATAAGCCAGACCTTGCCGGCCGTGAAGCGATCTTCAAAGTACATCTTAAAGAGATCAAAACTTCTCAAAATCTAGACATTCACAAGCTGGCAGCCCAAACTCCTGGTTTTGCCGGTGCGGATATTGCCAACGTATGTAACGAAGCCGCCCTTATAGCCGCCCGGAATGGTAAGGCAGAGGTTGAAATGCAGGATTTTAATGATGCTATTGACCGCATTATAGGAGGCCTGGAAAAAAAGAACAAGATCATTTTACCGGACGAAAAACGGGTGATCGCCTATCACGAAGCAGGCCACGCCGTTACTGGCTGGTTTTTGGAACATGCGCATCCGTTATTAAAAGTAACCATTGTGCCAAGAGGTACGGCCGCACTGGGCTTTGCCCAGTATTTGCCCAAAGAAAAATACCTGACCCTTACCGAAGAGCTAGAAGATGATATGTGTATGACCCTTGGCGGAAGAGCCAGTGAAGAGATTTTCTTTGGAAAGATCTCTACAGGGGCATTAAGCGATCTGCAGCAGGTAACCCGCACTGCTTATGCCATGGTGAGCATTTATGGAATGAATGAGCGCATCGGTAATATTTCTTTTTATGACCCTCAAAATGAGGGAAGCTTTCAGAAACCTTACAGTGAAGAAACAGGTAAGCTGATTGATGAAGAAGTTAAAAAGCTTTCAGATACAGCTTATGCACGTGCGAAGGCATTGATTGAAGAAAAGAAAGAAGCTGTTAGAATTATTGCAGAAGAATTGCTGGAGAAGGAAGTGTTATTTAAAGATGACCTGGAACGGCTGATAGGTAAAAGACCGTTTGAAGAAAAGAAAGCATTGAGCGATGTGGTGTTGCCGACTACCAGCGGAGATGCCGACGTAAGCGCACTGCCTCCTTACAGCAACAATGCTAATACGGCGTCAACCAATCCGGAATAAACAATAACGTGCAATCGGCAAAAGGAAATATTCTGAAAAAAATCCGGGAGGCGTTAACACAGCCAACACCGCTTCCTTTTCCTAAAAGTGAAGGACAGTCTTCCGTATTTCAGCCCCTGGAGCAGGATATTGAAGTAGAGTTTGCAGAAGTATTTACGGCCCTGCAGGGCCAATTTGCCTTTTGTTTTAATGAAAAAGACCTTATAAAACAGTTGAATCAGCTGGCTGTAGCCCGGGGCTGGAAATCGGTTTATTGCGTAGAGCCAAAGATCAGCAGCCTATTTAACGGCAGCTTCGGGTTTTTGAACGATTTAAACAGCCTGGCCACATGCGATGCAGCTGTAACGGGTTGCGAATATCTTGTGGCAAGAACAGGCAGTATCGTAATGAGCGCTGCCGGGCCCAGCGGCCGCAATACCAGCGTTTATGCACCTGTACATATTTGCATTGCCTATACCAGCCAGTTGGTGTACGAGGTAAAAGATGCCCTGGAAGCGCTTAAGGACAAATATGGAGCCCACTTACCTTCACTGATAACTTTTGCTACCGGCCCCAGCCGCACCGCAGATATAGAGAAAACGTTGGTAGTAGGTGTGCACGGGCCTAAAGAGGTATATGTTTTCCTCGTTGATGATAAAACCTTATAATAATGCCCTTCAACTCAATTTTATGCAAGCGCCAAGTAATTTTCTTTTTGTATATGGTTCCCTGCTTAGCGGCTTTAAAAGCCCTGCTTACGAATATGTTTCGAGGTATTTTGAACTAAAAGGGAGTGCCGTGGTTAAAGGTACTATTTACGATATGGGAACTTTTCCCGTAGGAGTGCCCAATGATACCGGCCGCCTTATAAAGGGGGAGCTTTACGCGATCCGTAATCCCAAAGAGCTGTCTTTTGTGCTGGCTCAGCTGGACGATTATGAGGGCCTCTACCCCGACGAAGGTGAAGAAGTTTACTATAAGCGTGAACTGGTTAATGCCACCCTGGAAAATGGGGATATTATTAACGCGTGGGTATACTGGTATAATAAAGAAATAGAAGGGAAACCGGTTGTTGAGTCGGATAATATGCTGAATTACAGGCCGCAGAATCATAATTAACCCGAACGCGGTGTAAGGTAAAACCTGTTTTTTGAAAACGCTGTATGAGGCGTCCCGGGGTGCTATCGGCCAGGCGGCTTGCCTCCTGGCATTCATCAAATATGAAAAGCAAAATTTGTCATTTCCTGGAAATATGAACCTCAATGGTTTTATCTGGTGGTTGGTTCATTATTGTTCGCAGTGTTGTTGGTGAAAAAACAATGATCGCCCTGCTGCTTCCTTTGATCAACAGTTCAATCATAAGAAATAAATTAGTGGTATAGGTATGCCCGAAACTTTAGCAGATTGTTTTCAAATAGCCTTATTTTGCAGCTATGCAGTTTAAAGACGTTATTGGCCAGTCGCATTTAAAAAAAGAGCTTACAGAACTGATGCAGGAGAACCGCCTGGCCCATGCTATGCTTTTCCTGGGGAAAGAAGGCAGCGGTGCACTGCCTCTTGCGTTAGCTTTTGCCCAGTATATTGTTTGTGAAAGAACGGGCATTATTCCGGCCTCCGATGGAGCGAACACTCTCTTCGGCGATCTTACCCCCTCTCCGGCTTCGGAGGAGGTTGGGAAAGGACCTGATTCCTGCGGTGTTTGTGCTGCCTGCCGGAAAGCTGCCGAACTCGCACACCCCGATATCCATTTCAGCTACCCGGTAGTCACTAAAAAAGCAGGTACCCCGCCGTTAAGCACCGATTATATTACCGAATGGCGGGAGTTTATAAAAAGTCATCCTTATGGAAATGTATACGACTGGCTGCAGTTTATAGGTGCAGAAAATAAGCAGGGAAATATAACTGCTAATGAGTGCAATGATATCATCCGTAAACTAAACCTCAAAAGTTTTGAGGGAGGCTACAAGGTATTGATTATGTGGTTGCCCGAATACCTGGGGAATGAAGGTAACAAGCTGCTGAAGCTGATAGAAGAGCCTCCTGAAAAAACCGTTTTTTTATTGGTAGCAGAAAATGAGAGCCTGGTCTTACAAACGATTCTTAGCCGCTGCCAGCTCATCAAAATACCACAGCCTTTAGACAGGGAGATAAAAGACGCCTTGATTACCCGGAATATGGCCGATGAGTCAACTGCAGCACGGGTAACCGCTATCAGCGGGGGTAATTATCGCGAAGCGCTGCAGGTAATGCAACATTCTGATGAGGACTGGCAGAACCTGCTGCGCGACTGGTTGAACAGTATTATGAAAACAGGCCCTATAGCGCAGGCTAAATGGGTGGATGAAATAGGACAGTTGGGACGAGAAGCTCAAAAGCAGTTTCTCAGGTATTTTGGCCACTTATTACAATTAGCGCTGCGTATAGAGGTAATGCCGCAAATGGCGGTGCAATATCCCGAAAAAGAAAAGGATTTCGCCTTGCGGCTAAACCGTATTACCAGTATCGAAAAGCAGCAGGCCATAATTGAAGAGCTGGACAAAGCGGCTTATTATATAGAAAGAAATGCTAATGGGAAGATACTTTTTATGGCACTTACCATTAAAATTTATCATATCATTCAGGACAATGTTGTACTTTTGAATGATTGAGGCGCTAGATTTTTAGTGGGGCATATTATATTTTTGGAGGGGAAGCCAGTTGTGTAAAAGAAGGTGAGAGCGAATAAATTATAACCCTGTTTTTGAAAGGGTTTTCATAATAAACTGATTAACAGTTTTTTATATTTTTATCGGCAGGATATTCTCTATCCGGCTGTCATTATACGCTGTAGATCTGCCTGCGCTTTCCGTATTTAAAGAACATTTACAAACAATGGGTTGTACAAGCTGTGGTACTGCCAATGGCGCCAAGCCGGGTGGTTGTAAAAGTAATGGTGGCTGTAGCACCGGGGGCTGTAATCGTATGAATACGTACGACTGGTTGCGCAATTTGCCGATTGCGGATATGGATAGTTATTGCAATGTAGTAGAGGTTAGCTTTAATAAAGGTACACGCAAAGATTTTTTCAGAAATACAACGGTTCACGTTTTTGAGAAGGGCGACCTGGTAACAGTAGAAGGAGTAAGTGGGTTTGATGTAGGTGAAATTTCGCTTACAGGTGAGATTGTACGCCTGCAGATGAAAAAATACGGCGTGAAGGAAACGAACGCCGATATGAAAAAAGTGTTGCGCATAGCCACTGAGCGTGATCTTGAACAAAGAACTATTAATAAACAAAGAGAGCCTGAAGCAGTAATCAGAAGCCGCGCTATTGCCCGCCAGCTTAAACTGGATATGAAAATAAGCCAGGTAGAAATGCAGGCAGACGGGCGAAAAGCCACTTTCTATTATATCGCAGATGGACGGGTCGACTTCAGGGAACTGATCAAAGTGTATGCGACCGAGTTCAAGGTAAAAGTAGAAATGCGCCAGATAGGAGCCCGGCAGGAAGCCGGTAAAGTAGGGGGTATTGGCAGCTGTGGCAGGGAGCTTTGCTGCGCTACATGGCTTACCGACTTTAAATCGGTAAATACATCTATCGCCCGGTACCAGAATTTATCGATTAACCAAACCAAGCTAAGCGGCCAGTGCGGACGCCTGAAATGTTGTTTGAATTACGAGCTGGATACCTATCTGGATGCTTTGCAGGGTTTTCCCAATGATTGCGATCAGCTGGAGGTAACCAAAGGCAGAGCCTATTTAATTAAAAAAGATATTTTCAAAAACCTGATGTGGTATTCGTTGCCCGACAGTAATAAGCAGTATCCTTTAACGATCGAACGGGTTAAAAAGATTAAATCACTTAACCGGCAAAATATTATTCCGGAAGAGCTGGAAGCGGTGGAGCTGGTATCTAAAAAGGCAGTGGAAGTGGAGGCCGAATTTGTAGATGTTGTGGGCCAAACCTCTTTGCGCGCCCTGGAACGGGCAGATAAAAAACGCAGGCAGCAGCATAAAAACAGTCCGTCACAGCCGGTGCAAACCGAAGTCCGCCAGAACCAGGGACAGCAAAAGGGGAAAAGCGGAGGCAATAACCGGCCGCAACAGATCCAGCGCAACAACGCGGGTAAAGGGCAGCAGCACAAGCGGAAGGAAAACAGGGGAAATACCGGCAATAAGCAGTCTTAACCGGCACAAAAAGATTAACCTTCTATAATTACCACGGCAGCGGCAATATTTTTAAGATGGCTGATGGATATTTTTATTTTTGAAAGATCAAGATCGTTTAAAGTCTCGGCAGTTTCACCGGTTAGATGTATTTCCGGTTTGCCTGCATCATCTCCCAGGATCAATATTTCATTGTAGGCTGTTCCGTTCATCCAGCCGGTTCCCAAAGCTTTAAATAAAGCTTCTTTAGCTGCAAAGCGGGCCGCATAATGTTCATATTTATGTGTTTTGCGCTCGCAATAGGCAATTTCTTTTTCTCCAAAAACAAGCTCCCGGAATCCCTGCTCTTTTTCTATCTTTTCCTGCACCCGCTCTACTTCAATTACGTCCAATCCAATACCCGTTATCATTATTTAATATTTAGCATTTGATATTTGTGCATACAGGATGACATTTTTTACCTCCAACCAATCATTCAGGAACGTTCAATTGATATCTGAAACGAATGCCCAATGAATATTGATTGAGCATTGGTTGTTGATTATTTAAGTTTTAAGGTACCGGGTCATACCCGCTTCCGCCCCAGGGATGGCACCTCGATATTCTTTTTACAGATAGCCAGAATCCTTTAAATATCCCGTACTTTTTGAAAGCTTCCACCGCGTAGTGCGAACAGGTAGGCGTATAACGGCATTTGGGACCTAACCAGGGGGAAATAACCCATTGGTATATCTTTATCAGGCCTATAAAAGGCCAGCTAAGTATTTTCAGCACCAGCCGCATGTAAAATTTTCAGCAATTTCTGTAAAGCTACCCCAACATTTTCATATATGGTCTTATATTCGGGCAGTTCTTTTCCTGTGTATAGGATAAATACGGAAAAAAGGAGCCCGGAATCGACTGCATAGCTGTTAAGTATGTGCTGCTGGAGCCGGTACGATTCCCTTAGCAGGCGTTTGATCCTGTTACGGTCTGCTGCCTTTTTAAAATATTTAGTGGTTAATCCTACGCCACATTTTACTTCAGGAGCCGCTGTTTTTTCTGTAAGATACACCAGCCTTACAACAGTAGTGCGCACGCTTTTCCCCTCTGCAAAAATCTGTTGTAGTTTTTTGCGGCTTTTAAGGCGTTTCGATTTGGGAAAAGTATGCTGTTGTGGCATTGGCAGAACAAAAAATAGCCCCGAAAACGGAGCTACTCAATAGTTTAAAGCTATAAAAATCTTATTTCAGTCTTCTTTCGTCAGATACTGTCAGCTTTTTACGGCCTTTTGCACGGCGGCTTGCTAATACTTTACGGCCATTAGCGGTTTGCATACGCTTACGAAAACCATGAACAGTTTTACGGCGGCGGCGATGCGGTTGAAAAGTACGTTTCATCTTATTTTAATTTTTCACTTCATTAATTGCATGGGAGAACATGCCTGTTTAATTTTTCCGGAACAGAAGATCACCACATCCCCTGTTTGTGAAAGGATGGCAAAGGTAGGGAAAAGTTTAAAAGTTTAGCCGTTTGCGGGTTTAAAAAGTTTAGGTCTCCTCCAAATTTATATGTTCGCTACGTATCGCACCCCCGAAAAACACCGACCCTTGCTCATTAAAATCCTCAACCGAATCCGTGGTGAAGAACTGTAAGCTGCTGTTTTTGCTGCATTTTTCTTCTATTTCAGGATGGCGTTGCAGGTAATCGGCAAGGCTCGCTGCTACTATTTCGCCCTGGGTTAAAAGTGTAGCCTGTACCGGTACATATTCTTCAATTTGCCTGCGCATCAGGGGATAATGGGTGCAGGCCAGCAAAACGACATCTATATTCTCTCCTTTATGAAAGAGTGCATGAAGGTTTTTCTTAATAAAGTGGTGCGTGCCGGGATTATCCATTTCGTCATTTTCAATAATCGGCACCCACATGGGGCATGCTTCCTGGTAAGTTTTGATGCCCGGGAAGAACTTGGCAATTTCTATAGGGTACGACTCTGAGGCTACAGTGCCTTTGGTTGCTAAAATGCCTACCTCTTTGGTTTCGGAGTATTGCCCTATTATTTCGGTAGTAGGCCGTATAACGCCCAAAACCCGCTTTTGTGGAGCCAGATGAGGCAGATCGTTCTGCTGAATAGTACGCAGCGCCTTTGCCGATGCCGTATTACAGGCCAGTATAACCAAATGGCAACCACGGGAAAAAAACCATTTTACAGCGTCCAGTGTATAACGGTAAACAGTATCATACGACCGGGTTCCATAAGGAGCGCGGGCATTATCGCCCAGATAGAGATAATCATACTGGGGAAGCCTGTTTACCAGCTCTTTCAATACCGTTAACCCCCCGTAACCTGAATCAAATACGCCAATAGGAGCACCTTGTTGCATTCGTTATAGTTGTTATATCAAAAATAAAAAAACCACCCCAATTTGGGGCGGTTAATATTTTTTAATGATATTTATTTATTTTCCTGCGGCCGGTACTGCTCCCTGGTGAGGTGCTGCAGTGCCCTGGCTGTTTATCTTTATACCTAATTTGGGAGCCACTGCCATGCTTATATTATCTGCGTCTGGCGCCTTATAAATATTATCAGAATGCAATACATAAGTATATCCTTTTTCTTTTATATAGGCATCTACTACATCAGTCACTTTTTTGTATAAAGGACTGAACATTTGTCCCTGCTTTTGCTGCGACCATTGTTGCGCTTCCTGCTGCCAGTTGTTTAATATCTGCAATATACGGTTTACATCGTTTTGCAAAGCACTTTTTACCGATGCATTGGTGGCTGCTTTAGCAAGACTGTCTTTTTCCTGGTATTCATTCATCAGCCTTGTATACGTTCCTCCTATTGAGTCTTGTTGCCATTTTTCAAAATCCTGCTGAACCTTTTGCGCTTCAGGCAGTGCAAATACTAATCCATCAATATTTACATACCCGATTTTTTGAGCATTACCTGCAAACGAACCTGCAATTACCAGTACTAAAGCAACTGCGAGAAATTTTACTTGTTTCATTCTTCTTTTTTAAAAAATAATTGTTTTATTGTTTTATTTCAGCCGCAGCTCTCTCAAAAGCTCTTCACTTTTATCCAGCTTTGGGTCGGCAAAGATAATGGTTTTGTCCTCACTTTTGTCCAATACCAGGTCGTATCCATTCGCCCTGGCCAGCCTGCTTACTGCGTCTGCTACTTTCTTCTGCAAAGGCTCCATCAGCTCCTGCCTTTTTTTAAACAGGTCGCCTTCAAAACCAAAGCGTTTTTTTTGCAGATCGCGCAGCTCTTTTTCTTTATTGAACAGTTCCTCCTCTTTTTTCTTTTTTAAGTCTTCGCTCATCATACTTTCTTCTGCATCATAGCTGTTATACAGTTTGTCCAGAGTAGCCTGCTTGGCATCAATTTCTTTTTGCCAGGCAGCAGCCTGCGATTCCACCTGCTTTTGAACCTGCTGGTATTCGGGCATCTTCTCAAAAATATAGCGGGTATCTACGATCGCATATTTTTGGGCAGAAGCATTTACTGATGCGAATAAAGCAATAATTGCAATAATCAAAATCTTTTTCATATCTGTTATTTATGTTTGATATGTGACGTTAAATATAAAGATTCCGTTGTCTTTATATAAATATTATTCCGGCTCAAATCCTAGCATAAAGGTAAACTTACCGGCGCCTTTCAGGCCGCCTCCAGGGGTTAACCTGTCTAAGCCAATACCGTAGTCAAACCCTAATAAACCAAACATCGGCAGGTAAAACCTCATACCCAAACCTACGCTGCGCCGCAACTTAAAGGGGTTATAATCTTTATAATCTTTCCATCCGTTTGCCGCTTCGAAAAATGCCAGACCAAAAATAGTACTGCTGGGGTTGGTTACCACCGGGTAGCGAAGTTCTGCCTGGTACTTGTTAAAAATAGTAAAGAAGTTGGTATAATTGCCGCTACCGGAATTGTCTGGATTAATAGTTGGGTCAGACGTATTGTAAATAGGATACCCCCTGTGCGCAATAATATCAAAGCCGGTGAGAGAGTAGGTATTGTTCAAACCGGCATCGCCCAGCTGGAAGCGCTCGAAGGGTGAATATTGCAGTTTGGAATTATATTTTCCCATAAAGCCGTATTTCGCCGCCAGCTTCATTACAAACTGCCGGTCTTTGTTCTCTCCTTTGCCCCTGCCCAATGGTACATACCAGGTAGAGTTGAAGCGCCATTTGTGGTATTCTACAAATTTATACTGGTCTGTATTAGAGCCCCAGAGTGAGTAAGGAGGAGTGGCCTGTACACTGAACATCAGGTCGCTGCCGCTTCGCGGGAAAATAGGATCAGATACAGAGTTGCGCTGTATGGCGATTTTCAGGCTGAGATTATTGGAAATACCGGTATTGAAAGGAAGGCTATAGATATAACCCATTTCCTTTACATTATAACGGGTTAAAGCTGCCGTATAGGTCATGTAGAAATAGTCATCGGGCCAGTTCAGCTGTTTCCCCAAACCTACAGAGAACCCGTTAACGGTAAGAGACTTATTCTTATCGTATTCATAAGTTCCGCGTGATGTGAACCCTGCCAGGTTATAATACTTGCTGTTATTATATGATAATATCAGTGAGTTTCTTTTTTTACCGCCTAACCAGGGTTCGGTAAATGCGAAATTGTAAGAGCGGAAGGCGCGGCCATTGGATTGTACGCGCAGGCTCAGCTTTTGACCATCGCCCACAGGTAGCGGGTCCCACGCTTCTTTCTTCCATATATTTTTTATAGAGAAGTTATTAAAGGTAACACCCAGGGTGCCTGTAAGGCCAATACCGCCGCCCCAACCGGCAGAAAGCTCCAGCTGATCCGAAGATTTTTCTTTGAGGTTCCAGTTAATATCTACTGTTCCGTCATTTTGATTAGGTACAGGCTGCGGGTTAATAGACTCCTGCTCAAAGTAGTTCAGTGCGTTTAGCTCACGAATGGTACGCATTAAAGAGGTTTGGCTATACAGGGCACCCGGGTAAGTACGCATTTCCCGGCGTATAACATGCTCTTTAGTGCGTTCGTTACCACGGATATTAATATTTTTAATACGCGCCTGCGGGCCTTCAATTACTCTTATTTCATGATCTATGGTATCGTTATATATCTTTGTTTCTACTGGTACTATCTGTATAAAAAGATACCCCTTATCCCTGTAAGCCGTTTGTATATCCTGGGCATCCTGGCTGGGTTCCAACCCCAAGGCTTTATTTAAGATGCTGGCATCGTACGTATCGCCTTTATTAATACTCAATATCTGGTTTAGTATAGTATCATTGTAAACAGAATTGCCTTTCCAGGTAGTGGTACCAAAATAATATTTATGCCCTTCTTTCACTTTAATGTCGATGTACATTTTGTTGTCCTTTACTACCTGGGTATCTGCCAGTATTTGTGCATCGCGATAACCTTTGGCATTAAAGTAATTCAACACTTTTTCCTTATCCTCTGTGTATTTTTTCTGGTTGAATTTTGAAGAAGAGAACTTAAAGCGGAAGTAAGGATCCAGCACTTCAAGCGATTTGGTAGGGGTAAGAAATCCCCAGTCTTTCAGGTACTCATTAAAACTGTAGGTTTTAATAGGGCCATATGTGCTTGTATAGTCAGAACGGTAAAGGGTCATCTTGGTCATTTCCTTAGTACCCTTCATTTGTTTTTTAAGTTTTACACTTCTTATATTGTCGTTACCAAAAAAATGGATCCCATCTATCTTAACTTTTTTGCCTTTGACTACTTTAATAGTAAGTGAGTTAGAGTTCTTAAAAACAGGGTCAGGTTTTTCTAGTAGTTCCACGCCTACATCATGAAATCCCTTCTCTTCGTAAAAAGCCTTAATGACATCTGTAATGTTACGCCGTGTATTTTCTGAGAGAATAGTAGTCTGCTTCGCAATAGCTGTTTTTTTAACCAGCTCTTCCTGCTCGGTTTTCTTTACTCCTTCAAACTTAAAATCACCCAGTCTGGGCATTTCCTTCACAGCCACTTCAATACTAACATTAGTACCAACAATATCGGTGATATATATCTGGATATCAGCTACTAATTTCTGCCTCCACAGGTTTTGAATGGCGCGGGCAAAAATATCAGACCCCGGATGGGTAAATTTTTGTCCTTTTTGCAGGCCGGCTACTGAAAGAATAATAGTGGAATCCAGATAACTGGCACCGCTAACTTTTAGATCGGCTATTGTATACTCCCGGGGTTGCCTGGGATTTTGCCACTCCTCCATTTCGGGAGAAAGGGGCTTGCCCGGAAGCGTATCCGTTTGAGCAAAAACATGGTTTACCGTTGTAAAAGCGATGATTGTAACGCAAAACCTGTAAAGAAAAAAACGCATAAAGGATTTAAATATCGGTAATCAATTTTGTTTTTGCAAAAGCAGGAAGTTAAATAGTTATCACCAAGCTACTGCACTATATTCCTATTGCGGCGGCAAATTAAAGGTAAAAATTGGAAAACTCATGTTAAAATAGAATGGTGAGCATATTGCGCTGAAAGAAATGATATAATTTATAATTGCAATTTTTTTCCATTTTAACGGGCTTCTTTGATCTGCTTGGAGGTTTTGCCAAACCTGCGTTCCCGTCCCTGATAATCTATCAATGCTTCATAAAGATTGTTTTTTCTGAACTCCGGCCATCTTACATTGGTAAAGTACAGTTCTGCATAGGCTAACTGGTAGAGTAAAAAATTACTGATTCGGTATTCCCCGCTGGTTCTTATCATTAATTCCGGATCCGGGAAATTGCTGGTACAAAGGTACTTCTGCAGCACTTCCTGGTCAATGGCTTCTACCTGTAACCGGTTGTTTTTTACCTCATTAGCAATATTTTTAACAGCGTTTAAGAGCTCCCAACGGCCGCTGTAGCTTAATGCCATAATCAGGTTAAGGCCGGTGTTGCATGCGGTAATTTCCAATGCCTCGCTCAGCTCCTGCTGTGCATAAGAGGGTAACATGCTTATATCCCCTATAATGTGCAGGCGAATATTATTTTTGTGCAGGGTCTCTATTTCCTTCCTGATAGTGGCTACCAAAAGCTCCATTAATCCAACCACCTCGTATTCGGGCCGGTCCCAGTTTTCAGTACTGAAAGCATATAACGTTAAATATTTTATGCCGATCTCCGCACAGCCTTCTACAATGTCTCTTACGCTTTCCACACCGTGGTAATGACCAAAAAGACGATCCTCTCCCTGATCCTGTGCCCAGCGACCGTTACCATCCATGATGATAGCAATGTGTCTGGGTAAATTCTCTTTATCTATTTGACTAATTAAGTGGTCCATACCGTTGAAAAGCGGCGACAAAAGTAATTAATATAAACAAAGTTTAAAATAAAAAGCAATCTTTGTAAAAAGCGCTGCTGTGAAAATATTATTTAACTTTTTTCCCATATCCATAAAAACAGCAATAATACCTGCTATTCTTTTGTCTTTTACAACTACGGCAGCACAAACCTTATCAGGAGAATTGATCTACAAAAACAGCCAGCCTTTTGCCATTGTAGCAGGAGGCAGCAAGGGAATTGGGTATGCTATTGCAGAAGCGCTTGCAAAAAGAAAATATAATTTAATATTAATAGCCAGGAATGAACAGCCACTGCAGGATGCAAAACAGAAACTGGAATCCGCATACGGCATACAGGTAGAAATACTTTCAGCTGACCTGACCAATGAATCCGTAGCAGCACAATTATCCCAATGGTGTATAGCCAATCAATTACCGCTCAAAATACTATGCAACGTAGCCGGCATGGGTGGCTCCAGCGATTTTTTAAAGCTGCCGGCTGATAGCCTGCGCTATATGATAAAAATCAACCTGGAATCGCCGGTAACCATGGTACAGGAGTTATTACCTGTTTTGGAAAAAAATAAACCGGCTTATATCCTGAATGTTTCCAGCATGGCAGCTTTTGGGCCCATACCCATTAAAAGTGTTTATGCAGCTTCAAAATCAGGGCTATTATTTTTTAGTTACGCCTTAAGATATCAACTAAAGGAAAAAGGCATTAGCGTCAGTTGCCTGGCCCCGGGACCTGTTTACACCAAGCCTGAGATTAAAAAAGAAACGAAAAAAAGGTTGGGCAAATTGGGCGACTGGATGGAAGTGCCTGTGAAGCGGGTTGGAGAAGTGGCTGTAAAGAAAACATTGAGAAAAAAAATGGTTATTGTGCCGGGAACCACTTCCCGCTTTGCATCTAATGTAATAAGGGCCTTACCCCGCAAATGGGTGGCGGGCATTTACCACCTGCTGGGCAAAGGAGATAATTGATAATAACGAGCAGATGAAAAAGTTATTCTTTTTTTTAGTATGTCCTATCTTTTCCATCATGGCATTGGCACAACTACCGGCTACAAAATTTGAGAGAACGAAGGGCATAGAAACCCCTGCCTATCCTGAGATTATAGATTGGTGGCAAAGAGCGGACGCTGCATCTTCAAAAATTAAAATGCTCACCATGGGGATGACAGATGCCGGTGAGCCTTTGCACCTGGTAGTGATATCAAATACCGGTTTGGCCGACTTTCAGAAAATAAGAAGAGAAAATAAGCTGGTGATACTGGTAAACAATGGCATCCATGCCGGTGAGCCTGACGGAATAGATGCCAGCATGCTTTTGGCAAAAGATATTGTTTCAGGCAAAATAAAACTGAACGATAAGGTAGTGTTAGCTGTCATTCCCGTTTACAATATCGGGGGATGCTTAAACCGGAGTGAAAAATATCGGGTTGACCAGAACGGGCCGCAGGCGTTTGGTTTCAGGGGCAATGCCCAAAACCTCGACCTGAACAGGCTGAACTGGAGGCCAAACGCAGGCAGGATACAGCCTTTGCAAAAAGCGCTGATGCCCAGTTGAATTCTGTTTTTAAAAACTCTCCCTGGATAGAACCCGATTACCTGACTTATCCGGTTTACCGGGTAAACTAATACTTAGCCGGCATTCCGGCTTTTGGAATAGCATTACTGATAAACTCGCGAAGATGCCCGGTGCTTACTTTTAGATCATCTCTTCTCAGGTACATCATATGCCCGCTTCTGTAGCCTTCCCAGCTAATGCGGTTTTTCAATTTACCTGAGGGGTCCATCTGCCATAAATTATACTTCGCGTTAAAATAATCGCAGGCCCCGTCATAGTAACCGGATTGTACCAGTAAATGCAGGTAAGGATTGATGGCCATTGCCTGGCGCAGGTTTTCACCCGTTCTGTTATTTTTGTCGTCCCAGGGCCATACATTCCCAAACATATTATACGGATAATCTGTCTTATAATTCAATTCGTTTTTAATGTACATATTAATGGGCGGCGTGAAAGCATGCAGCCATGCCGTAAGCTCTGCATTGAAATCCGGGCTAAGACCGGCATCTTTTTTATCAATGCCTTTGTATCTTGAGTCCAGGCGGCCGATGGTAAAACCTTCATCCCTTAATAATTCCTTCCAGAATAAATTAGTGCTGACAGCAAGATTGTTTTGCAAAATAATCTTTTCAGTTATTCCCGAATAGCGTGCCATTTTAGCGGCAATGGCCTGCCTGGTGGCATCATCTAAAAGGCTGCCTTTGTTAATGGCAGGAATAAGCTCATTCATAGTAAAATTTTCCACTTCGGGCAACATAGCTGTTAGATCTTTTTGCTGCAGGTCTGCCGGTTGTTTTTTATGATACCAGGCGGTTGCTGCATAATAAGGCAGCAGTAAGGCTGCTTCTGTAGCGGTACCCCGCTCAATGCCCAGATCAGTTGGAGATACCAGTATCACACCGTTCAGGTACATCCAGTGCGATTGTTGCAGCTCTAATGCAAGGCCCGAAACACGTGTGGTTCCATAGCTTTCGCCTATTAAAAATTTAGGCGAAGCCCAGCGGTTATAACGGTTTACAAAGCTGTTGATCCATTCTGCCAGGTATTTTATATCTGCGTTCACTCCAAAAAACTTTTCTTTAGGCGCATTGCCAACAATTCTGGAGTAGCCGGTATTTACAGGGTCAACATATACAATGTCTGTTGCATCTAAAATGGAATAAGGGTTTTCTTTATAGCCATAAGGCTGCACAGGATATCCTTCATCATCAATATTCAGCAATACAGGGCCCGTATAGCCAATATGCATCCATGCAGATGCAGAGCCGGGGCCGCCATTAAAAGAAATGGTAAGCGGGCGGGTACTTTTATCCTTAATATCTGTTCTTTCATAGTATGTAAAAAACAACCCGGCAATGGCTTTTCCATTTTCATCCCAAACCGGCAGCGTGCCGGTCACCGCTTTATAAGGAACCTGTTTGCCGTTAATGGTTACGGTATGGTTGGTAACAATTACTGCATCCGGATTGAAGCTGAGATCACTGGAGCCGGTCTTTTTTTCAGTACTGTTTTCCGGTTTGCCCGGATGCTCTGTTGGTTTTGGAGATTGCGCATTAACACCTGTAATAATGATCAATGCGGCACAGCTGCAAATAATATTTTTAAGCATAAATATTTTTTACAAATAAGGAATATTTCAAACCTAATCATTTTAAGAATGACTACCAAGCATTTACAGATGGACGGCAATAAAACATATTACAGTTTGTTGAGGAAGTAGTATAAACCCTGCAAATGATCAACATGGTCCGGGGCTGAATTGCCCGCAAAACCAAGTATTTTACAATTTCCTTTTGATGCTTCGCTGATCTGCTGCATACCACCAGGGCCCCATTTTAAAACAGGAGCTGTTTTCATCTGCAGCTCTTTTAGTAAATATTCAGCGGCTTCTGTAGTGCTTACAAATGTGCCGGGGAAAATTTCGGAATGCGTGAACAAAAATTTTTTCCCGTGTAGTTGATCTGCGCTTTCTTTAGCAAAATGTATAAATGGCATTAACCCGGCTGAATCGATACTACCACCATCAGCTAACACTTTTCTTTCAGGTATGTAGCTGGTGTGCAAGCCATCCAGTAGCAATACCGCATTTACCTTGCTGAAATATTCCGGCCGGGAAAGGATGCTGCGTATAGCGCCATAGCCTGCGCTGAAACCACTTAAAATAATGTTGCCTTTACGAAGTGTAGCGCCAGGTTTTGCAGCAACAGTATTCCATATTGCGCCTTCAAGCAGCGCGAATGCTGAGTCATTTTTAAAAACATCGGAATAGACGCCCGAACCGGAACCCAGGTTAACGGTTACCGCAATCAGATTACCTTTATACTTTTCTGCAGCAAATGCAACAATATTGCCGCTTCCGTGAAAATGGATCAGTAGATCGGCCTTTTTTGTTTTCTTTATTTTCCGCGATAAATAAATGACCACCGGCTTAGGCAACACAATATCCAAAGTAATAACAGTTCCATGCTTAGTGTCGAAAGCAATACGCTCGTGCCTGCGAACTATTTCTTTCATAGGCGATGGATATTGAGCCATTTGGGGCGCCGTTTGCGCAACAGACGACAAAGTTGCTGTAGTACAAACAACAAACAGCATATATTTGAAATATGTAACCATTGCATTATAAAAGAAGGTTGATGATATCTGTTAACTTGCCAACCAGTTAACTTATCAACTAACCTTCAGCACCCCCAGCTCTCTACCTACTTTAGTGAAAGCCGCGATTGCTTTATCCAGATGCTCCTGCTCATGGGCAGCGCTCAATTGTACGCGGATACGCGCCTGCCCTTTGGGTACTACCGGGAAGAAGAACCCGATAACATAAACCCCCTCATCTAACAGTTTAGCCGCGAAATTGGCCGCCAATACAGCATCGTACAACATAATGGGAACGATCGGGTGGTCGCCGGGTTTAATGTCGAACCCGGCAGCAGTCATTTTTTCGCGGAAATATTTAGTGTTGTATTCTAATTTATCACGCAAATGTGTAGACGCCGAAAGCATATCCAGCACAGCAATAGAAGCGCCTACAATGGATGGAGCCACTGTATTGCTGAACAAATAAGGGCGCGATTTCTGGCGCAGCATATCGATGATCTCTTTACGCCCGGATGTGAACCCGCCTGATGCGCCACCCAGCGCTTTGCCAAGGGTACCTGTAATAATATCTATTTTTCCCATCACTCCCCGGTACTCGTGGGTACCACGACCCGTTTTCCCTAAGAAGCCCGAAGAGTGGCATTCATCTATCATAATTGCTGCATCATATTTTTCAGCCAGCGCCACTATTTTATCTAACTGTGCTATAGTACCGTCCATACTGAAAGAACCATCGGTTACGATAATCCGGTTACGGCACCCCCCCGCTTCCTCAAGTTTTGCCTTCAGGTCTTCCATATTATTATGCTCATACCTGAAGCGCTGTGCTTTACAAAGCCTCACGCCATCGATAATGCTGGCATGGTTTAATGCGTCTGAAATAATGGCATCCTGGTCGCTAAACAGTGGTTCAAATACACCGCCATTGGCATCAAAAGCTGCCGCATAAAGTATGGTATCTTCTGTGCCCAAAAATTCAGATATCTTTCTTTCAAGTTCTTTATGAATGTCCTGTGTACCGCAAATAAAGCGCACGCTGCTCATGCCATAACCATGCGTGTCAATAGCTTCATGCGCTGCTTTTATTACATCCGGGTGAGACGATAAACCCAAATAGTTATTGGCGCAAAAGTTTAAAACGGTTTTACCATTTACTTCTATTTCAGCTCCCTGCGGACTGTTAATGATACGTTCGGATTTATATAATCCGGAAGCTTTTATTTCTTCCACTTCGCTGGCGATACGTTGCGTAAACTTTTCGTTCATAATCTTATAAATTTTGATGGTGTTGGGAGTGTATACAAAATAAATTCATTTTTGGCATACGATGCAGGTTGTTTTTCGGGCAAACGGTTGCACAAGCTTTAAGGAAAACATGAGGAGGCCTGTGAGGTCTGTTTGCCGCGGAATAAAGATCTCATAGGCCTTGCCCCTTTAAACAAAATCCCTGAAGTTTTGCCTGCTGATTAAATTGATACCTGCCTTATAAGTGTCTTTGAAAGTATGATAGGCTTTTAATTTCGCATTGGGGTTCGATTATAATTGGGGATTACGATCCCTGAAAATGATAATATTTTGGGATTATGATCCTTAAAAATCATAATAACTGGGGAACAGACAAGAAATGAAGGATGCTATTCAGCTTTTTTCCTGCTCACCACGGCTTTGGTAACAGTTTTGTCTCCGAAACGGTTTTTAATATCATCTACGGCTTTGTAGAGATTCAGCCTTGTATCCTGGCTATTGAATAGATTCATCTGCATACCGCTGTTTGTCAGCTGGCTGAAACGTACGCCGATTAATCTTACCGGCCGGCCCTGCTGGTAAAATTTATCAAAAATTTCTTTCGCCTTTTCAATCAGTTCATCGTCTAAAGACGTATAAGGAATAGTTTCCTGCTTGCTTGTGGTTTCAAAATCAGCATATCTTATTTTTACGGTAAGGCAACCTGTAAGTTTTTCATCCTGTCTCAGGCCGTAAGCATTTTGTTCGGCAAGTTTCACCAGTTGGGCATGCAAAAAATCAACATTGGTTTGATTTTCGTGAAAGGTAGTTTCGTGGCTCATACTTTTCTGGTTCCATTCCGTTTCCAGTTCCGCGCTGCCTATCCCGTTTGCTTTGCGCCACAGGTCGCGCCCCCATTTGCCTAACCTTGTTTCCAGTATCTCAACAGGAGTATTGGCAATATCCTTTATGGTATGCAAGCCTATCGCCCGCAGGCGCGGTTCCGTTTGTTTGCCGATACCATTTATTTTTTCTATACCTAATGGCCATAGAAAATCTTTTTCTTTACCATGTGGTATTGCTAAAAATCCGTTGGGTTTGGCTTCGTTAGTGGCCATTTTGCTGATGAATTTGGCAGATGATAAACCACAGGAAATAGGAAGACCGGTTTCTTTTATAATAAGCTCCCGTAGCTGGCGGGTATAGCTGCTTACGTCAAAATAACGGTCCATCCCTGTAAGGTCGCAGTAAAACTCATCAATAGAAGCTTTCTGAAACAGCGGCACTTTTGAAGCAATGAGATCAGTAACTTTTTTGGAGTAATAACGGTATTCGTGATAATTCCCCTTTAATATAATGGCTTGCGGGCAAAGCTTGATGGCTGTTTTCATGGGCATAGCGGAGTGAACGCCAAATTTTCTGGCTTCGTAGCTGCAGGTGGAAACAACCCCGCGGTTCACCGAACCGCCAACAATCACCGGTTTACCCTTTAGCTCCGGCCTTAGCAGCAACTCTACCGAAACGAAAAAAGAATCGAGATCGAAATGGGCGATATAGGATAGAGGCTGGCTCACACTTCAAAAGTAAAATTTTTATTTCGCTGCTGCGCTTTAAAAAAAATGCGGGTATCCCGGCAATTAAAAATTCAGAGGTGACATATGCACCCGCTTGTTGATCTGCCAAAACAATGAAAACTAAAGCTATGGCAATACTTTTACTGGCGTTCAGTGGCAATATACTGTTTGCGCAGGAGCTCAGGAGTTTGAACCAGCATGCTTCCGGGAGCAACCCCGCAACACCACATACGCGCATGGGCCCGCTTATCAGCTTGTCTGCAGCTGCCAGCAATTCCCAAAGCGACCTGCCCGGCAATGGTAAAAGCATACAAGCTGATGCCTTTGTTCCATTTTACCAAAAAACTGGGGCAATGATGCCTTTGCGCTTGGCGTGAAGCAGGCGAATACAAATTACGGGTAACCGTTTTCGAACCCAACGCAAAAATCATCGATCAAAAAGGCATGACTGGAAGAAAGCCTGCAAAATAGAACAAGAAAATACCGGTGGGAAAATGTATAATCATATCTATGTAAAACTTTTGGCGAAATGAAATAACAGTTGGCCCGCACCTGTACCTTGTAAAACAAAAGCAGACCCGGTAATTTTTGCCGGGTCTGCTGCAAAGATGGCTTTTCCCCTGATCGTATTTAATGTTCCGGGGTTTGGGGGGTAGCAATGGCTGTGTTTACCGCAGGCTGCCAGCCTTGTTGCGGGGTCAGCATTAGCCGTATTTCAAGAGGCTGCATTGGCACTTTTCCCTTTTTCGATTCTGGCTTTACTATGGGCTGCAGGCTTACTTCGAGATAGCTGGTCATTTCCGGGTCGTTTGTATAAAACGCTTCAGCCTGTGGCCAGTATTCATTCTCCACGGGCGGCGGCAATAAATGGGTAATATTGTTACGATCGTATAGCAACATCCCGTTTTTATGAACCCAGTTAAAAAACAGGTTGCCTTTGTTTAGTTGCTGCAGCATAAAGGCCATAGGATGAATGGTCATGTTCACCTGTCCAAAATGCGCCGTAAGCTCCTGTACTTCGGCTATCTTTTCGTGGCTGATTGGTACTGCATCGGGCGTAATGATCAGCAGGTTGCAGGTAAACTGCCGCTCTTCGTTAAGTTGCTTTTTACTGAAAGCGGTACGTTTAATTGTGCTTACGGTTTGGCAACCAAAACAGTAAATGATCTGTGCGTGCAGCTGGTTTGTAATAAGTTTTTTAATACAATGCACGGCATTTTGCTCTTTGCCTTTTAAATGGCTAATGTAGTTTTTCATGTGTTTTATTATTGAGTGAAAAAATAGGCATTCATTTTCTATATCCGGAAATTGCATAAAAGGCGCTCCCCAGCATATAAATTTTTCTACATGTTTTTTTCGGGGTATACAAATTGGCACAGCAGGTATGCGGCATACACCAGTTTACGCATATGGTCTATAAATGGAAGCAGCGTTTCAGGCTCCAGCTCATCCTTTACACTGCTGCGCGACAGGGCGTTTTCTGTCCATACCAGTAACTGTCGCTTCCATTCCGGTAAGGGTGCATGGCGGAAAAAAGATTTAATGACCCGTAGCGGGTGGCGAAACTCACGGGCTGTAAGTGGCATTGGCAGCATTTTTACCAGCAGCTTTTTAGGAACAGGGTTTTTCCTGCTTTTGAATGTTTTTTTGAGACAACCTTCTTTAACCAGGTAGCAGCATTCTGTTAGCAGCTCCAGCCTGCTAAAGTAATACAGGCAGTTTCCCGGGCTGCCTTGCTGCCAGGTGTAGGCTTCATTCATTGCTGCCGAGCAAATAAGGTTCAGCTCTTCCAGTAGTTGCTGCACGGGAGTGTATTCAAAAATATACCGTAATTTTAAAAGCGGGTTTGTTTTTGCCGGGTCTTCGCCAGTGTCCATAGCCAGCCGGTTGAGAAAATGCCGGGCAGCCGGTGTGTTGCATTGATGCATGACCAGTTATTTTATTTGTATAAGTTTCTCTTTTTCTGTAAAAAGATGCCGCGTGTAGGCGGCAGGGTATTAGCGATCGCCTGTGACAAAAGGATTAGATGACGATATGATTAACAATCACAGGTGTTAGTGGTATTTTAACAAACAGAAGTATAGAAAACCAGTACTAAAGTATAGATAGTATTTTAATATTCCAAATAAATCATGTGTTTTTTTTATATTTTAGTATCTTTAAATAGTATTATTGTATAGAAAACGCTAATAATCAATGACTAAACTTGGTTTGTACCTGGCACAAAAATCGGTGAACAAATCTGAGGTAGCCCGCAGAACCGGTCTTTCAAAAGCGCGTATGAACGAGCTTACGCTGAACGACCGCAGCCACTTAAGGGTAGAAGAGCTGTACCTGATAGCTCTGGCTATAGATGTAAACCCCGGCGATCTGTTAGAATATGTTTGTGCTGAGCTGGCATTAAGGCACCAACTGCCTATGGCTGCAGAAGATGAAACACCTTACGGAATTCAAAGAACGAAGAAACAGAAATAAGAGCGGGCACACCTATAAGGTTTTCAAAATCTTATAGATCTTAGCCTGGTCCGGCGCGGTAGCGGTTGCCGGTTGGTGCATCTCTTATAGCTATACATACGAGTAGCCCTTGTTGTTTTTTAAAAGTGTTTACAGGTGTAGTAACGGCGTGCATAGCGATGGTTTTTAGCAATTGGAAAATTAAAATACCCGACCACCCAGCGCATAAAAGAAGCGTGGGTTAGTCCTTACCGTCTCCGAGGGCTACGACACCCTGAACCAGAATAAGAACGCCCACGCAACAACGTGAGCGATTTACCTTATTTCCCGGTTCATTTCGAAGGTCGTAGTTTCGGAGAACGAGAATAAAGCAAACACGCTATAATAAAGTATGTGCTTGCAAATGTAAAGTATCGTTTATGAAGAATCCCAAAGAATCATTTCAAGTTTATTTTAGTTGAGCAAATATATGAAAAGTTTACTTAAAGTTAATTAATTAATTTTAAATATTCCAAATTTTTCTTTTTACCTATTATTGCTATTTTTTCCGTTAGTTGCTTGGGATAAATAATTCGCTTATTGAAAAAAGCTCTCATGACTGCACGAAAAAGGCGTTTCAACCGAATAAAGATTGTCCTTATTGAAAAAGAAAAAACAAATATCTGGCTTTCAGAACAGGTAGGTGTTAGTAAAGCTGCTGTTTCTAAATGGTGTACCAATGATAATCAGCCTACGGTTGAAACCTTGTTTAAGATTGCGGAAGTGCTGGGGGTGGAGGTTTGTGAGTTGTTGGTGACGGGGAAGAAAAGTTAATTATGGCGGAAAAACGAATACTCAACCGGATCAAAAGTGTACTGGCTGATAAGGATAAAACTAATTTGTGGCTTGCTGAACAATTAGGAAAAAATAAAAGCACTATCTCAAAATGGTGCACTAATGATCAGCAGCCTACACTGGAAACCCTATTTGATATTGCTGCAATTTTGAAAGTCGATGTACGTGAGCTATTAGTAAGTACGAAAAAGTAAGTGCCTGTTTTTTGTTAGTATTGTAATTACCGCTCATGGCTGCACAAAAGAAACGTTTTAACCGGATAAAGATAGTGCTGTTAGAAAATGAAAAGACCAATATATGGCTTGCCGAAGCATTAGGCGTAAGCAGAACGACTGTCTAAATGGTGTACCAATGATAACCAGCTTGCGGTTGAAACCTTGTTTAAGATTGCAGAAGTGCTGGGGGTGGAAGTTTGTGAGTTGTTGGTGGCGGGGAAGAAAAGTTAATTATGGCGGAAAAACGAATACTCAACCGAATCAAAAGTGTGTTGGCCGATAAGGACAAAACGAACCTGTGGCTTGCTGAACAGTTGGGGAAAAATAAAAGTACCATCTCAAAATGGTGCACTAATGATCAGCAGCCTACACTGGAAACCTTGTTTGATATTGCTGCAATATTGAAAGTCGATGTACGTGAGCTATTAGTAAGTACGAAAAAGTAAGTGCCTGCTTTTTTGTTAGTATTGTAATTACCGATCATGGCTGCACAAAAGAAACGTTTTAACCGAATAAAGATTGTCCTTATTGAAAAGGAAAAAACAAATCTTTGGCTTGCAGAACAGATAAGAGTTACTACCACAGCAGTATCTAAATGGTGTACTAATAGAAATCAACCTACGGTTGAAACCTTGTTTAAGATTGCGGAAGTGCTGGGAGTGGAGGTTTGTGAGTTGCTGGTGACGGGGAAGAAATGATAGGCTATACCGGATTGCTTTGACTATTGATTTGAAATATTAAGTATTTTTGAGACTAAGCACATTTCAATAGAGCTAACTTCAGCAGGAAAGCATGAATATGCAGACTATTGCGCGCCGAATACTGAAGTTACTCCACCTGTATACAGCACTCACTTTATCCCAAACAATGAAAGAGGATTTTGGACCGTTTTAATTAATGCAATACAAGATCAGATAGCAGAATATTCTTTTGGTGATAGGGTTGGTACATTTAAGGCAATATGTAAAGTTGTGCATACACCGACTAAATGGAATTTTTGGCATTTTTCGATTCGTTGGCATATCACTGATAAAAACGCCTTTTTAAATGATATTGACGATTTAAAAGAACAAAAGAAAATTATTAAACGCCTCAAAAGTGAAGCACGAGCATTGATTGCTAAGTTTGCCTCAATAGAAAAACCAACCTATAACCAGTTAGACAAAAATTGCTTCTCAGTTTAAGTATATTGATTAACAAAAAATTGCATTTGCAGAAATCTTTCTGTACATAACCTGTCTAAAATGGCAACCAATATATCCGAATTAGAAGTAAACCATGAGCATTGAGCGGTCTGGATTAATGAAAAATGCGGTCTTGGTTATTTTACCATTAGATATATTAATATTGGCGGAACTATAATCAGAAAGTGATACAGAAATATTGAGCTAAAATAATACCGAAGGTTTATAAATAGGACATCAACCTTACTTAATTTGAAATAATCATTTTTAGTTGTCTGAAATTTCAGAAAATCAATAAAATGATGATTTTCATATTTTTTCAAAACTATTGAGTACTCTTCAGAAAGTTGCTCAGATAATTTATTTACTTCTTCCGCGGTTTTAGAACTGGTCTTTAGAGATCTGAGTTTGTTATATAAATCACCAATTTCTAATGCACAATCATGGTGTTTTTCGGCTCTCAGTCTATAATCATTCGCACCTTCAAGTTGACTAAAAACCAAAATTAATATTGACAGACCTGTTGAGATAAAGGCCAATTGATCGGGTGTTATAACAACTTTAGTCTCAATCTTAAAAACGCTAAGCAAGCCAACTATTATCAAATATCCCGACAAAAAACCTATCGAATAAGAAGATAATCTGTTCATTTTCTTTAATCGGTGGCTCGCCACAAATCTGGCACCTTTTGTTGTCCAGAATTTGTAATTTAGCTCTACACTAAAATCCTTATCTAAGTAAAGTTGTCCTGATGTAGTTTTGATATCATCTTCCATACCCTTAATAAAACATTTAAGTAAAATATATTAGTTGTTAACAAAGATATTCAGCCTTGGGATTTATATACTACATAATTAATTCATCAATTTTCGATAAAAGAAATCTATCAATCAAATGTTCACCTTCCCTGCTTTTTAGCTTTAATAAGTGTTTGATATCATTATCATCTAGCACTATAATATAGGCATCTTTATCATTCAGAACATCTTTACATCGTTTAATCATCAAAGGCCGATCATCAATCGAACGGCATAGAAGCATGCCAAAATTCCCTCTCTTATTACCCAACCGCCCTAAGAGTTGATCAATTTCCGGATTTCCAACTTCCTGCCCATAATTTTTACACTCAATAAATATTTTAGGACATTTTATATGATGAAATTGATTTAAAATATGAAAAAAGCCTTTTGTATCATTGTTATCAAATACAATATCAATTCGTTTTCTTCCTTCATTAATTTTTACTTCACTTTTAGGGTGGGAAAGTCTGCTCCCCAGAATTTTGGTTAAACACTCCAAAGAAAACTTATGAAAAGCATCAGAATCTTCCCTACCGGGATTAATATTACTTAAAAAGCGTTCTTTATTGCCATAGAAAGAAGCTGGCTCCATAATGGAATTAGCGTCTTCAGAATAGTAAGTGTTTTCATCAACCTCCTGGATAACGCTATTTTTAGGCTCTGCTAACTTTGCAGATGCTTTGTCATCTAATTCTACATAATGTTTACCAAGCTTGAATGGCCTTTCTTTAAAATCAATAAGCCAAGCTAATAACTCAATGTTTCTTGGATCTGTATTGGTTACTTTTCTATTTAGATAATTTACTAAAGGCCTGAAACGGTCAACATCACAACGATTTATGGCCCTTACACAGGAATACTGCCCATCCGTTGAGCCAAAAAAATCTCTTAATATTCTTTCGTCATCCTGTTTATACCGTGATTGGCATATCTGTAAACACTCGTTCTTTATCCTGGCAGGCGTTGGGTTTACTAATGCGAGCGACAATTTATTTGCAGACCTTAGTTTTTCATACTCAGTTAGAACCAGATGAACGTAATCAATAAACATTTCTTAAAAAAATAATTGTGATATCCTGAATTTATTAAACTCATGCGGAATCGCAAAAAAATTATCGTTCTTGATCTTTTTTTTCGTAACGCCCAAACGCGCGCCAGCCTTCCGGCCTGTGCGGCGTTGTTACTTAGCTTAACCCATTTTACAGATATGATAATTACAGAAGGACTTTAGGTAGCAGCCCAATTACGGGTATACACCGGCCGGGAGGCCGGCGCAAAAAGGGTACTATTTCGGGGGACAGTAAGACCAGGGAGACAGAACATGCTATGTATGGGGCCGATGGCCCCTTTGGGTTAGTGATAGCTGATGCGTATTCCGCCGCACAAGTTGAGTGACACAACGAAGCCGCCACAAGCACTACAGCCTGGCTCATAAAAACCTTCGCCGGAGAGATCCTTCCACTTGCCCTCCTTCGCAAACTCAGGAAAACGCAATTTTTTATTCTTGTTCATTTGCTCCCTCCGTCGCGTTTATTTCGTTCAATACTAAGGTTTGCAGTTCCTCTTTAGGTAATAACAATTGGTATTCCGCCACGCCAATGGGTTTATTAATGTCCTGCAGGGCAATTTCCACATCCAAATGGTCTTTATCGGCGCAGAGGATAATGCCAATGGACGAGTTCTCATTTTCTCCTTTTTCTAATTTATCCAACAAAGAAAGATAGAGGTTCATTTTTCCTACATATTCAGCTTTGAAGCTGCCAATCTTTAATTCAATAGCCACCAACGACTGTAAACCCCTGTGGAAGAAAAGCATATCTACAAAGTATTCTTTGCCGTTATATTCCAACCGGTATTGATTGCCGATAAATGAAAAACCTTTGCCTAATTCCAGTACAAAGGATTTAATTTTTTCTACCAATCGTTTTTCTAACTCCGACTCTTTTACTTTTTCGGTAATTCCTAAAAAGCCGAGATTATAAGCATCTTTAAACACTTCAGTTGCGTAATCTGAATGGATACTGAGAAGCGTTTCGCTAAAATTGTGGGATTTGATTTGTTTGTGCGCCTGGGCGTAACTGTCCATTTTTATGGCGTTGAGTAGCCAATCTCTGCTCCAGCCTTTTTCAATGGTTTGGAGTGCATACCATAGGCGGGCATTTTTATCCTTTACTTTCTCCATCAGTAAAATATTGTGTCCCCAGGGTATTTTTGCAACCACCTGTTGCAAATTTGCCACGGTCTGCGGCAAATTTATATTTACCTCTTTATCAGTGCTTTGTAATTTTGCAACAGGTTGTTGCAAAATTGACGTTTCGGAATATTCTTGTGCAAAACGCAACATATAACCCAGGTTACGCTCCGAAAAACCTTTAAGGTCCGTAAACTCGTTTTTTAAATCTACAGCCAGGCGTGGAATTACTTTTGCTGACCAGCCTTCCTGCTGTTGGCGTTCGGCTATCATTTTGCCTGTTTGCCAATACAACAATATCATTTGGGTGTTTACAGCAAGTACAGCATTCAAACGAGCTTTTTGTATAACGGTTTTTATGTCGCCTAATAATGATTGGTATTTTACTGTTTCTATATCGCTCATTTGTCTGAACCTTGATTTGAAGGATTATTTTGATTACTTGATTTTTTGTTGTTATGAACCCGCTTAAACTGCAAGCTCTTTGATCCAAAGTTTATCAACAGTCCGATTTCTAAATTATAAGCTTCCACATAGTTCATCGCCTGTGCCAAATGCACATCTTCCAAATTGATGATGGCTTTAATTTCAACCATTATTTTATCTTCTACATAAAAGTCTACCCGTCTTGTGCCTACATTATAACCTTTGTATTGCAAAGGCATTTCGTGCTCTCTGCTGAAAGTTATGTTTTGCAACTGCATTTCTATTGCCAACGCCCGCTGGTACACTACTTCCTGAAATCCATTTCCAAGATGTTTATGTACTTCCATTGCTGCACCGATAATTTTATGTGTTAGTGCTTGTTCTATCATAATCAAGCAATCCTATCATCTTTTTAATCACGGTTTAAGACTATTCATAAGCCGCTAACCCACTTATCTTTCTGCCCTGGGCTAATTTTTTTAATTGGGGGACCAGGTCTTCCATCAATGCCAGTTCCTTTATCCTGCGTTCTTTCCAGCTCAATTCCAAAGGTTCTAGCAGGTCAGTAAGCTTTTCACCGTCAAAAATCATCCGGCTCATTATTTTTTCTACAAAGGCTTTCAGGGCTGCCGTTTGCAATCCGTTTTTATGGGCAATGGCAGCCAGCTCTTTATTGTATTTGTCGTCTTTAAAAGCGTTGAACATTGCTTTTAGTTCATCTGCACTATACCCTCTTGTCCAATCCAGCCCATTAATGAACTCCGTTAAATCTTCCTGCTCATCCATCAGGTTCGCATCGGAACTAATTAAACGGATCACCTGCGCTTTCGTCATTTGCTGCTTCGCCGGCTTCTTTTGCGTATTGTCGGCTATCAGGTTCATAATATAATCATAATCGATTATGGCGGAAGCAAAAAGCACAAATTCAAAATCCAGCTGCTGCACTTCCGGCGGTGCCTGTTCGCCTTCCTGCTGCTGTATTTGCTGGAGCTGCTTCGCCGTTTCCAGGTAAGAGCTTCTAAAGGAACGCAGCATTACCTCGGGCAATATGGCTTCTATTTTAGCCTGCTGTACTTCATCCAGATCCGTATATTGATCCAGCTGGGTTTTTAAGCGCTGTACTTCTTTAAAGCGTTTGATAAAGTTAATGCGGGCAGCATCGCCTCTCAGGTTATAAACAGCTTCCGGCTCACAAAGCAAATGACTATCCTGCATAAATAAGTCCAATGCTTCCACCGCTTTTTCAAATTTTTTAATTACCACGGGCGCCGGATCCACCATCCAAAGTTCACGGGCCTTACCGGGATCTTCGCCGGAGAACAGGGTAATGGCTTCATCCACCGCATCTTTTTGATGGCGGAAATCCAGTATGTTACCATAAGGCTTGGTATCATTCAGCACCCGGTTGGTACGGGAAAAAGCCTGTATTAACCCATGATGCTTCAGGTTTTTATCTACATATAGCGTATTCAGGTATTTGGAATCAAAACCGGTAAGCAACATGTCCACCACAATTAAAATATCAATCTTGTTTTTATGCGGATAGTCGGTATTACTGTATTTATGATCTTTAATGCGTTTTTGCACGTCCTGGTAATATAAATCAAATTCATTGATGGAGTGGTTGGTGCCATACTGCTTGTTGTAATCAGCAATAATGCTCTTTAACGCTTCTTTTTTCTCATCCGGGTTTTGTTTATTGTCCTCCTTTTCCTGTTCCAGGTCTTCCTGCAACTGCTTTATATCCGCAGCATTTTTGCCATCCTTATCTAATGCCTGAACAGGTGGCGAGAACACACAGGCGATATGGAGTGGAGTGTATTCCTTGTTTTCCAGCTGCTTCTTTTTTTGAACCTCCTTAAAGAGTTTATAATATTCAATGGCATTATTGATAGAGGCAGTTGCCAATATAGCATTGAATTTGCGGAAATTGGTGGCGGCATTGTGTTTGTCAATAATGGCTTCAACCACGGCCTGCTGCGTAATACCCGCCTGCCGGACGGGCAGGGCCTCACCGGGTTTTGCATTCACTTTACCTTCTACCTTAAAATAATCAACATGAAAACGCAATACATTCCTGTCATCTATTGCATGCGTAATGGTATATGCGTGTAACAGTTTTTCAAAAACATCTTGAGTGGTTTTATAAAAACCGGATTCGCCATCCCTTTGCGTATAAATAGCATTATCATCAAAGATCGGCGTACCGGTAAAGCCAAAAAGCTGTGCGTTAGGGAAAAATTCCTTAATAGCATCATGGTTATCACCAAACTGGGAACGATGACATTCGTCAAAAACGAAAACGATCCGGCTATCCTTCAAAGGTTCTAACCGCTCCTTATAGGTTTCTTTGCCTTCTTTTTCTTTTTTCTTATTGCGTTTACTGTTTTCATCTAATGCCAAACCCAGTTTTTGAATGGTGGTAACAATTACTTTGTCGGCATAGTCGGTAGATAGTAAGCGCCTTACCAATGTTTCTGTATTGGTATTTTCTTCCACACTGCCCTCCTGGAACCGGTTAAACTCTTCACGGGTTTGCCGGTCGAGGTCTTTACGATCCACTACAAATAAACATTTTTCAATATCCGGGTTGTCTTTTAAAAGTGTAGAGGCCTTGAATGAAGTTAATGTTTTACCACTTCCCGTAGTATGCCAGATATAGCCATTGCCCCGGTTTTGATGAATGCAGTCTACAATAGCTTTCACTGCATAAATCTGATAGGGGCGCATTACCAGCAGCCTTTGCTCGCTTTCTACCAGTACCATATACTTGCTGATCATTTCGCCCAACGTACATTTGGATAAAAATTTATCAGCAAAAGAATCCAGGTGAGAGATTTTGTTGTTTTTCTCATCTGCTAATTTGTACACCGGCAAAAATTGCTCATCTGCATTGAAACTGAAATGCTGGTTTTTATTATTAGCGAAATAGTAGGTATTGGTTTGATTACTTACAATAAACAACTGCATAAAGCAGAGGAGTGAATTGGTATAACCGTTACCCGGGTCATTTTTGTAGCTCACAATCTGCTGCATTGCTTTACGCGGGCTTATGTCCAGGCCCTTCACTTCTATTTGCACAACAGGAATACCATTAATCAAAATAATTACGTCGTAGCGGTGGCTGCTGTTTTCTGTATTAATGCGCAACTGGTTGATCACCTCAAACTCATTCTTACACCAGTCCTTAATATTTACCAGCGTATAATACAGGGGGGTGCCGTCCTCCCTTTGAAAATAATTACGTTCCCGTAATAATTTGGAAGCGGCAAAAACATCCTGATTTATAATTTCATCCCGTAAGCGGGCAAATTCAGCATTTGTAAGCCGAACCCTATTGAGTGCCTCAAATTTTTCTCTAAAATTAACTTCCAGGGCATTACGATCCCGGATGTCTCCACGATAGATGTATTTTAAATCTGTTAGCTTTTTAATTAAACCTTCCTCTATTTGTTGCTCTTTTACCATAGAAAAACTGTTACAAAAAACTCTCAGGCAATTATAATCAATAATTCGATAAGGGTAAAATGCCAGGAATTGATACATTAAAAGTAAATAAATTAATAAAGAATAGCGAATAGTATTTAGAGTATATGTTCAGCGCATTTATGGTATTAAGCAGCTAGATAATAACTATTTGCAGAAGTGCAAGTATTTTATCACAATTAAACTAAATACTCGCTATTTTATTGTTTGTGCTTTGTCATACGATTTGCCCTGTAACAATTTATTTTAGAGTAGTTACTAAAAAAATGAGACAGGAATGAACTCCGTAGCGATGTACCTTATCCAGCAGGAATTAGCCTTTCTTTTGGGTGTGCCGCTCTTCTAATGAAGGTTGCAGCAAATATTTATGGTATAATCTGTTCTATTTCTGCTTTACATAACAATAAAGACAAGGATCTCACGAATTAAAATTGCCCGGGGGTGCATAAAGTATAAAATTTAAAGCAACCACGAACTTCATAAATAGTAGTGTTTGAGATCATCTTGATAAACCAACCCTTATTGAGGTACTTCCAGCACGCAATGAAAGGCAGTTAGTATAATCACTGAGCTGGGTAAAGATAAACAGAGCAACCTTTCTTAGGCAGGGCCTGCAACAGAGCCATGTACCGGGCATACCTGTCGCTATCAGTACTGTGCCGGGCTGTTTATTATCCGCCATAACTCATTATTTTACCTAGTTTTGGCAGCTAATATTGCGCTATGAAGAAAATAATTATAGGCCGCCAGAATGAGATAGCGACCCTGAACCGGCTGCTGCAGTCGAGAGAACCGGAGCTGCTGGCCATTTACGGGCGTCGGCGTATAGGAAAAACTTACCTGATCCATATCTGTTAATAGACCGGGCAGACCAGTGTATCAATATTTGTGAAATAAAGTTTTCACAATCGGGCTTTACAATAGACAAACGCTATGCAGCAAAACTGTCCAATAAACTAGAGGTATTCCGGGACAATACCCGAACCAGGAAAACCCTGTTCCTGACACTGATCACCACCTACGGCGTTAAGAAGAATGCTTACTATACCAACCTGGTGCAAAGTGAGCTGATGATCGATGACCTGTTCCAATAAGGCGCAACATAAATGACAACTCCCGTCGAACTGTTGATGAAGCCTTAGTCGATGGATATGAGCAGGTACAAACCATATGTGGGCGGCTATTTCAATAAAATGCACACCGCTTATTATAAAATCCTTAATCTTTACCGGTATAGGTATATGGCGATTCTATTAAGAAGTAAAACGCTTTACACCGGCCGGCTATCTTTTTTTGAAGCGGAGAGTAAGAAATTTTTAATCATTACGATCTGGCCCAGGTGGTAATGCACATGCTCCACCTGCCCCTGGAAATTTTTGTAGGCGCTGGAGTGGTTAGCTAATATGGGGCTGAACAGGTTTCCCTCATCATAACCTTCAATTACAGTTGCCAGCTCATGTGCCGAAACAAGGTTGTCTTTTTTCAGCTTTTCCCATTCGGTTTCGCTGGTAATAGGAGGTACATTCATTCCGTTTTCCTTATTGATAACAGGCTGGGTACCTGTGCCTCGCTGAGCTACAGCCCTGTTCCAATAGCTGATATGGTGCACCAGCATGGCAATGCTGTTAGGTGAAAAAGGAGTAATGATTATGGCCTGTTGCCAGCTGATATTTTTTATTGTATGGCTCAGGTTTACTTCCGTCCAGTTATTGCCACTATGTACATCCATCAGGTGCTGGGCTATATATTCTTTAAGATTCATAGCTAAAAGGGTGGGGTGTTATATAAGTTATCAGGTTAAATAAATGTCCAGCAACCCGTCAGGCAGCTCCACAAAAAGTTTTTTATTTTTTGCATCTGCTTTTTTTAAAGTTTCTTCATGCAGGGGAATAAAAACCTCTTTCTGTTCAATATGTAGCCTGCATAAAACCTGGTGGGGCTGTTCTATGATTTCTTCTATTGTGCCCAGTTCTTTGTCTCCTTCAATAATTGTATATCCTAATAAGCTGATAGGTGCCGAACCGGATGCATATTTTTTAAAATCTGCCTGGGCTAGCCATACTTCTTTCTGATGAAGGGTTTTTGCCTGTTCAACGGTGTCAATACTTTCCAGCTTCAGGTAGGTTTCGGTGTCGCTTTTGATCTTTGATTCCTCGGGAAACCATGGTAAAAAGCTGCCGCTTTTATCTTTTAAAAAAATGGCCTTAAGACCCTTAAAAGCTGTTTTTTTGCCCAGGGCATGCTTTAGTACCACCTCACCTTTAAGACCGTGAGTGCCAGCTATTTTTCCGATGCTTATGTATTCCTTCATGGTGTTCATCAGCCGAAATTAATAATAATGAGGCACACCTTGATGAAGATTTAAGAAATATTGGGTCTATAGAAATTTATAAACTATTCTACCTGAACTACGAATGCTTTTTTATCGTTTAAGGAGCTTATATCAAAACCGATCCAGTAAGGGTCCTTTTGCGAAAGTTTCGGCAAATCGTTGTACACGTCCTCGTTTACATCTGCTGTATTAAACTTAAACGACAGGTATCTGTTGTGGTGGAAATTTTCATTATTGACGCAGCTCATTAACTGACTTCCTGATATGCCAATGTAAAAAGCTCCCCTGGCATTTAGCCTGATACCGATTTTAAATTTATATTGAGTTTCGTTACAACCGAAATGCTGAATGATTCCGGTATTATAATTCCAGTATACATTATACCTGGGGTCATAATAACCTGATGAAGTAGCTAACTGTAATTGTTGCGGATTGACAAACTCGCAAAATCCCCCACCAGGAACTAATGTTTGTTTAGTAAGAACTTTAAAAATAAACGGAACATTATATCCAACAGTATCAACCAGGATTTTTGTGTGATCTTTTACATTGGAGAGCATTTTATGGGGCAGGCTGGCATCTATCCAAATTGTATCGCCAATGGCATATTTTTTCTTAACCGGATCAATCTCCAGCAGCATTTCAAATATTTGAGGTTCTTCAGATTTGGCAGGCAGTAGTTCCTTGTCTTTACCACATTGAAAGTTTAACGATATAAATGAAAAGAAGATTATTGCATAAATAGTTATAGGGTATTTCATATTTGAATGATAGACGCAAAAGCAGACCTATTGGCAACAGGCAGGCATAAAAAAAGAGGCTGTTTCTGGTTTGAGACGGCCTCTTTTAATTTTTTGTTCCGTAAGCTATATTATGCTTCGGTACCTTCAGCATTTGCCTCTGGTGCCGGAGTTTCAGCTTTGGGTTCAGCTACTTTGCGTGGAACTGCACTGGCTACCCTGCGTTTAGCTCTTCTTTCGTCGATAGCTTTCTGCTGGCGCCGTTTAATATGCTCTTCGTGCTCTGCGCTCCAGGTTGTAAATTTCTGCATAGCCGCGGTTTCATCGAATAAACCCAGTTTTACACCACGCAGCAAATGCTTCAGATATAATACTCCTTTAAAGCTAAGTATGCGGCGAACAGTATCTGTAGGTGTAGCACCTTTGTTCAGCCATTCCAATGCTTTCTGACGGTCCAGCTCAATAGTAGCAGGAATAGTCAGGGGGTTGTAAGTACCCAGTTTCTGGATGAATTTACCATCACGGGGGCTTCTGGCATCAGCGACAACGATGAAATAAAAGGGCCTTTTTTTAGAGCCGTGTCTTTGCAATCTAATTTTAGCTGCCATTTTAAATAGAAATTTAAGGCGTTAAAAAATAATGTTTCAATTTTCCAAACAAGCTCATATCAGCCGATTTGGGGGGTCAAAGGTATATAAAGTTTTATGTAAATCAAGCGCAGGTGGGTATAAAATTATAATAAATGCAATTTTTACAATTTATTAAGATTTAAGTGAGGTTGCTAACTGCAAAAAACTGTTGATTGCTATTCAGCTATTTGAATACTGTAAACCCGGGTAGCGTTTTTGCGCCAGGGCCAATAGGCCAAAAAGCACTGCGCAATAAAACAGGTCGCCCAGGAAGGCATTGGCAAACATTTCTGTGCTCATGGTATTGTAAAAAGGCAGTGCCCGCAGGTACGTCATATCTAAAGTAAGCCCTGGTTCATAAGTAAGGGTGCCTGCCGCAAAATAGTTGCCTACCCAAACGCCTAAATTGGAAATGATCCAGAAAACAGCAGAACCTGTTAGGGAATATCCTAAAATATTTACGGCTTTGGGATGGTGCAGAGTAGTGCCCAGCAGCGTAACCAGGATTATGCCTGCATACACAAATGCCTGGGAAATGATAACAAATGGCTGAGAAAAACTATAAATGCCCATTTTTCCGCTTGCCAGAAGCGCTATGTCTGATATAAAATAAGCAATTACAGGAACTATAAATGCCTGCCATTTCTTATCGAACCGGGAACCGCCAAATAGTGCTATGGCTACTAACGGCGAAAAGTTATAAGGATGGGGCAGGAGCCGGCTGAATGCTGCAAGTAATATAAGGACGGCGAGTATGATTATCCGCGTATTGATTTTAGTCATATCAGATTCTGTTTGCTGCAAAAATAGACAGTTTCATAAATTTGTCCTCTTAATCATAAAGGAAATGAAAAAAATTATTACTCTTTTTTTATTAATTGCAGCTAAATTAGGCATGGCACAGCCTCCTGCAGGCCTTGCTGCACCGGGAAATATTTATGGAGAAGCCCTGACTGCTGATAACGTTACTCCGCTTGCCAGCCTGACGCGGCAGCTGTCCAAAAAAGACACGGTTGTTGCGAAGGTTAGCGGTAAAGTTTTAGCATCATGTCCTAAAAAAGGCTGTTGGATGGATGTGGAACTGGCTGATAAAAGTAAAATGTTTGTAAAATTTAAGGATTATGCTTTTTTTGTGCCAACAGATATTGCGGGCAAAACAATTGTTCTGGAAGGGATTGCTTTTAATGAAATAACTTCTGTAGAAGAACTGCAGCATTACGCTGAAGACGCCAAAAAAAGCAAGAAAGAAATAGCAGCTATCAAAAAGCCACAAAAACAAATACGTTTTTTAGCAGACGGCGTGCTGGTAGTGAAATAATTTCTTTGAAGCCGGTGCTTTTCCATTTTTAGGAATAAAGGAACTATCCCGTTCTATTATTTTGTTATAAATTACTGATATCCTACTTTTGCACCCTGAAAACAAGGGCTGTGAAAACAGCCATAAAAAAAACCATTTTTAAATTAAGTATATGCCAGAAATTAAACCCGACGAAATAAGCGCCATATTGCGGGAGCAGTTAAGCAATTTTAATGCTCATGCAGATTTAGAAGAAGTAGGAACAGTGCTGCAGGTGGGTGATGGTATTGCCCGTGTATATGGGTTAGGAAACGTACGTTATGGTGAGCTGGTTGAGTTTGAAAATGGTGTTCGCGCCATTGCGCTTAACCTGGAAGAAGATAACGTAGGGGTGGTATTGATGGGTGAAGGCAAAGAGATAAAAGAAGGCTCTAAAGTGCGTCGTACCGGCCAGATCGCTTCTATTAAAGTAGGCGAAGGTATGACCGGGCGCGTTGTAAATACTTTGGGCCAGCCTATTGATGGAAAAGGTCCTATTGCCGGGGAGTTGTACGAAATGCCTTTAGAGCGTAAAGCTCCGGGGGTGATTTTCCGTGAGCCGGTAAAAGAGCCACTGCAAACAGGTATTAAGGCTATCGATGCCATGATCCCTATTGGCCGTGGTCAAAGGGAGCTGATCATTGGAGACCGCCAAACCGGTAAAACGGCTATTGCGGTGGATACCATTATCAATCAAAAAGAATTTTTTGCCGCCGGCAAGCCGGTATATTGTATTTATGTAGCCATCGGGCAAAAGGCTTCTACTATTGCCGGTGTTATGAAAACTTTACAGGACAATGGTGCTATGGAGTATACAACTATCGTTGCCGCTTCTGCATCTGACCCGGCTCCATTGCAATTCTACGCGCCATTTGCCGGTGCGGCTATTGGTGAGTATTTCCGCGATACCGGGCGTCCTGCATTGATCATTTACGATGATCTCTCAAAACAGGCGGTAGCTTACCGCGAGGTATCTCTTTTATTACGTCGCCCACCGGGCCGTGAGGCTTATCCTGGGGATGTGTTCTACCTGCACAGCCGTTTACTGGAAAGAGCTGCAAAAGTGATCAATAACGATGAGATCGTTAAAAATATGAACGATCTTCCCGATTCTATCAGGCACCTGGTAAAAGGCGGCGGTTCTTTAACAGCACTTCCCATTATTGAAACCCAGGCAGGCGATGTATCGGCCTACATTCCTACCAACGTAATTTCAATCACAGACGGCCAGATATTCCTTGAATCGAGCTTATTCCTGTCTGGTATCCGCCCGGCTATTAATGTGGGTATTTCGGTAAGTCGTGTGGGTGGTAACGCGCAGATCAAATCGATGAAAAAGGTGGCGGGTACTTTAAAGCTCGACCAGGCGCTTTACCGCGAGCTGGAGGCATTTTCGAAATTTGGCGGCGACCTGGACGCCGCTACTAAAAATGTAATTGATAAAGGGACCCGGAACGTTGAAATTTTGAAACAACCCCAGTACGCTCCGTTCCCTGTAGAAAAGCAGGTAGCTATTATTTACCTGGGTACTAACGGTTTAATAAGGGAAGTGCCTGTGAATAAAGTGAAAGAATTTGAAGATCATTTCCTGATGGAAATGGAAAATAAATTGCCTGATGTGATGGCTGAATTTAAAAAAGGAAATCTGCCTGAAGAGGGTATTAAACAAATGGTAGAGCTGGCAAATGGGCTGATTCCCCAGTATAAAAAAGCTTAAGCAATAAAATTTACCGGATTTCATTCAAAAAGCGGGAAGGTATGGCCCCATTATATTTCCGGTGAATATTTAACTGATTTATTTACACAAGCCTTGTTCCGCCGAGCAAGGCTTGTGTTGTTCTGATTAATTTTGGAATACGTATATTAGCCATATTAAAACTGAATATGGAACGCCCCATAAATTGCCTTATTGTAGATGATAACAAAGTATCCAGGATGTTATTGCAACAGATCCTGGTAAAGATTGATGGTATTACTATTATTGAAGAGTTTGATGATCCGCTGAAGGCAAAAACTTTTATAGAGCATAATGATATTGATATTTTATTTCTCGATATCGAAATGCCGGGTCTTTCGGGATTAGAGCTTTTAAGAATGCTGCATAAGCGGCCATTAACTATTTTTACAACAGGCAAACAGGGATATGCCGTTGAAGCATTTGAGCTGAATGTGGTCGATTATATAGTAAAGCCCTTTACATTGGCCAGGGTATTGCATGCGGTAGAGCGGGCCAAAGAGCTGCTGAGCAATGAGAACGTAAAATTAGGAAAAGGGGAGTCGACCGATTTTGTTTTTGTAAAAGATAATAAGGTGATCCGGAAGCTGAACATGAATGATATTTTATGGATTGAGGCTAAAGGAGATTATATCAAAATTCATGTTCCGCAAAAGAGCTATGTAGTACATGGCAGTTTAAAGACAATTGAAGAGAAGCTGCCTTCTCAAAATTTTATGCGTATACATAGAAGCTATACTATAGCCCTGGATAAGATTGACTATATCGAAGACAGGATCGTATATGTACATGGCCAGGCCATTCCTATTTCGGAATCGAATAAAGATGCGCTTCTGAAAAGCCTGCAATTGCTTTAATGAATTTTAAAATGAGTAAAAGAGGCGTCTCATTCTTTTTTATAGTGATTTTAGCGTTAACATTGATAGCGCTGATAGTTGTCACCCAGATATTTACCAATACATCCACCACTGCATTAACTACAGGAAACCGTAAAGCGGTAGAAACCTTCCGGTTAAACAATAAGATCCAGGAATTAGTAAATCTTTCCTTTGATCTGGAAAGCAAGCTAAAAAAAAATGAGCTGCTGGGAAAATCCCGCTTTCAGTCTGTTAATGACTCTCTGCTCTTATTGGGCTATAACGCCAGCATATTAAGTACTGCTACTTTCCAGGAAGGAAGCACGTCAGAAGCTATAAATGAGATTATTGATTCGCAGGTACATATTTCTGAGCAAATAATTGCTGCCATGCGAAATGCAAATAGTGCGCAGTTAAAACTTTTCAGGGATTCGTTGTGGTCGCTGGGGCCGGGGGATAAGGTGTATAAAAACTGCCTGAAGCTGCAGGAAGCGCTCAATAATAATCTTCAGCATACTTTATATAGAAATTCTGAGCAGGCAGGTAAGTTATCAATATTAAACAGGGTGCTGGCTTTGTTTTCTATTATTGCTATTCTTGCATTGGCCACTATAATTATACGCAGGCAATCGCAGCAGCTTAAGCTGATAGAGGAACTGAAAGAGGCGGAGCTGGCAGCGCTTAAAAGTAAAAATGCCAAGGAGGAGTTCCTGGCTAATATGAGCCATGAGCTGAGAACGCCTTTAAATGCATTAATAGGATTTGGAAACCTGCTTGATAAAACAGACCTGAACGAGCAGCAAAAAGAATATGTGGAGATAATAAGATCAAGCGGTTATAACCTCCTGTATATTGTTAACGATGTACTGGATATTTCTAAAATAGAAGCTGGGAAGCTTACCATTGCGCACCGGCCTTTTAATCTGTACGATCTTTTAGGCAACCTGCAGAAAATGTTTTCTGCTTCTGTGCAGGACAAAAGACTTTCATATAAGTATAGTATTAACGAGCGTATTCCAAAATATGTAATTGGTGATCCGGACAGGTTGCAGCAAATTTTTGTAAACCTCATCAGCAACGCTATAAAATTCACAACCGAAGGAGGTATCGAGGTAAGTGCCGGAATTGTATGGATAGATGAAGAAACAAAGTACTATAAATTAAGCTTTACGGTAAAAGATAGTGGTATAGGCATTCCTAAAGATAAAATCGAAACCATTTTTGAAAGATTTGAACAACTGGAGCATGGAGCGCAACGGCAGCATGGAGGTACGGGCTTGGGACTGACAATTGTAAAAAACCTGGTAGAAAGGATGGGTGGTTCTATCTCTGTATACAGCCATGTTAATGAGGGTTCTGAATTTAATTTTACCTGTATATTGGAGAAGTCAGATGCTATTGAGCAAAAGCCGGAAAAAGCAGCAGATACGTTTTACTCGTTTAAAAATTATAAAGTGCTGGTGGTAGAGGATAATAAGGCCAACCAGATATTATTAAAGCATATTTTCAGCAAACATAATTTGCAGCCCCGGATGATGGATAACGGGAAGGATGCCGTTGCTATTTTGAGAAAAGAATCTTTCGATCTTATTCTTATGGACATCCAAATGCCCGTAATGGATGGTTATACGGCTATTAGCTTATTAAGAAACGAGCTGTATTTAAAAACGCCGGTAATTGCTATGACGGCATATGCTTCTGAAAGTGAAGTGCAGAAGTGTTTGGATGCAGGCTTTACCGATTACATGGGAAAACCTGTGGATGAACAACTTTTAATTCAGAAAATGTTGTCTTTTCTTAACAATACAGAAAATGAAGCAGTGAGCATCAGCAATAATCAAAATGGCAGCAGCCTGGATTTTTTACGGGAAATTGTGGGCGATGATCCTGAGGTATTAAACGAGATACTGCAGGAGATGAACCTGCAATGGAGTAAAGATAAAAATGATCTGTTTGCAGCCTGCAGGCTGCAAAATAAAGACGAGGCAGGGCGTATCCTGCACCGGATGAAATCTACCTTTTCCTCTTTGGGTCCCGATCACGAGGTATATAAAATATTAATGGAAAAAGGGCGTAGCCTGATACATGATAACGAAATAAACACAAATGAAGCTACAGGGTTTATTGAGGAAATGGATGTATTAATTCACAGTACTTTGCACCATGATGTTAAAGAATAAAGCATTATATGAAAAAGGGGCATCTTCTTCTTTGATTGTTTTATGGGTAGGCACTATACTCCTGCTGCTGGTAATGCTGTATGGCTGGAAGGCACCGGATACGGACCGCTCCATATCAGGCAGCCTGCTATCGATGCCAGAGAATATTTTTGCCGATGAGCTTTTATTGTCCTCCCATGACTTCCAGATTGGTGAAAACGTTAATTTAATTAATATTACATTAAACAGGAAAGGCGAGGGCAACCTGCAAACAACAGATACTGCTGTAAATACAACGCCCGAAAGGAAGCTTGTTTATTCCAGGATCTTAAAAAATAAAATCAATAAAATAAACGCAACGCCCACCACTACCCACGGATTTACAATTAAACCGCTACCCCAGTAATATATGGATAGGAAATATTTATATATCTGTTTATTATCAGGCATACTGGTGGCTTCCTGTGGCATACAAAAAAGAATGTCTGCTATCCACCAAAATGTGGAGGAAGCTAAAAATCTTGTTCGTGAAGATGCTGAATCTCTTAAAAAGTTACAGGAGAGCGTGCGGCAAAAGACTGACAATCAAACCGTTGATAGTCTGATCAGTGGCACATTTGCTGAAATAATTTCCAGTTTGCGCAGAGACCTTGAAAAAAATCAGAAAACAATTGCGGCCGTGGCGTTTTTCCTGGATAAGCGATCGAACTTTACAAAAAGTAATTACAGGAAGCATGTGCAACCGCATGTTGAAGGGCTGGATTCGTTTTATCTAAAGAACGGTACCAGAGATCGTATTTATGAGTTGTTAAGCGAAGCTGTAAAGGTCAATGCTTTTCAGAAATATGGTATGGGCGCTTTTTTCCAGCCCGGGGTGTATAAAATTTTGCCATCTGGCTTTAACCTGGTAAGCAGTGCCTTTATGCCGGCTATAGACTCAATGGCTGCACTATCTAACCGTTATACCGATATTAAGCGTACTGCACATCTTGTAATTGTTGGCTATGCAGATGGGGTTCCTGTAAATCCCTCCACGAAACTGTATACGGAACTGAAAGAGTACCTGGCACTTCCTGAGCCCGATAATGCAGCGCTTAACCTGGCTCTTTCCGATCTGCGGGCCCAGGAGTTGCTGCGCAATCTGAAAATTGTAATAAGGAACAATGCCAATAAATTTGCCAGTCCTGAACGGCTGAATATCGGCTATATCAGCTATGGCAGGGGCCAGGCATTGCCGTTTAAAAATATTACCGACTACACAGAGAATGATGAACGCAGAAGAGTGGTTGTTTTTTATTGGACCGTTTTGCCCGATATTGATGCCCTCTAAAACTCCTTAATCTAAAAAAAAGGGTCATTCATCTTGAAAACCAGCCAGTTCATCGAATATTGACCCAAAAATACCTCGTATCACAATACTTTTACAGCGGTTTAGAGGGCTTAGAGTGGGCAACGGGGCTTTTCCAGGTCATACGTTCGCCCCTCTTCTTTTTCAACCAAATTAATGTCAGTTATTACCTGGTTATGGACTTTAAAAGCCGTGTTATATTACAATTGAGTAAAGAAAATGACCTGATATCATCTGCCAGCACCTATTTTAAAGAGCCTCCCACCTATATCAGGGAAGTAATTGATTTAATTACTGAAGCAACTGTTTCGGCATTGCATGCCCAGAATTCATATCATAAAAAGGCCGATGAATTTTTCAGAATCGGAAAAGAATGCTCCTTTTTAAACTTTGCAGCAGTCTTTAACCCCGACCTGAACATCCTAGAAAAGGGAAGAGGCATTAACTCTGAGATATTCGGTGTTGGCCTGGTGCATACGATAGAGGAAATTTCCCGGAAAACCAATGTAAGAAGCAGTACCGTGCATTTCCTGATGGCTTCTGTTACCCCGGCGGTTTTGAGCGTGCTGCATACGGTAAACCAGGAAAAAAACGGTGCATTGGTTACCACAGCCAATTAAAATCATCTCCCGGTTACCCAAAAGAGGCAACAATCGTCTTTATTCTTCTATTTTTTCATCTACTAATTTAGCAGTAACCTCCGGCATTACTTTTTTAATGGGATTCATGCGCTGGCTGTTATATTCTTCCCGGTGCCTGATAATATCTACGCAGCTGTAAACAGCTTCTAAAAAAGAAAAGGGAGAGGCCGTGCCTTTACCTGCAATATCAAATGCTACACCATGATCGGGCGATGTGCGCACTACCTGTAAACCCGCTGTATAATTAATGCCTTCGCCAACAGCAAGTGATTTAAAGGGGATCAGCCCCTGGTCGTGGTACATAGCTAACACGGCATCAAATTTTTCATAATGTCCCCGCGCAAAGAAAGCATCGGCGCTATAAGGCCCGAAAACAAGCATGTTACGGTTTTTAGCTTCTTTAATGGCAGGAATGATGATCGATTGCTCTTCATCGCCTATCAGCCCCTCATCTCCTGCATGCGGATTAAGCCCCAGCACGGCTATACGGGGTTTGTTTATGCCAAAATCTGTTTGCAGCGAAGCCTGCACGAGGTTTAGTTTGCTTAAAATAGCGGCCACATTTAAATGGCTGGCCACGTCTTTAACAGGCACATGCTCAGTAACCAGCGCTACGCGCATATTTTGTGCGCACATCATCATTACCACATCTTTTGCTTCAAAAGCATCTTTTAAATAAGGCGTATGACCGGTATAAGCAAACGCGGCGCCCTGCACATTACTTTTATGGATGGGTGCGGTGACCAAACCTGCAATATGCTGTTCCTGTAAGGCTTGAACAGCGGCCTGCAGAGAAATAACGGCATACTTTCCTCCCGTTTCGTTCAATATGCCCGGGGTGATGGTAATATCCTCCTCCCAGCAATTAAAAATATTTACCTGCCTGGTGTTGATCCTTGAAAAATCTTTTAGAATATTAAAAGAAAAATTGGCGTCTCCAACAGATTTCCGGTAAAAATTAATCACCTTATTATTAGCAAAAATAACAGGAGTGCATATTTCTGAGATCCTTGTATCAGAAAAAGCTTTAACGATCAGCTCAATGCCGATACCATTAACATCTCCGCAGGAAATTCCAATTACCGGTTTATTTGTATTCATATAAAAAAAGTATTTGTAAAAATAAGCATTATTTTTTAGGCAGGTTCATACAGTTATCTTTGCGTTATGTACGTGCTAAAAAAGTCTTTGGGGCAGCATTTTCTTAAAGATGAGAATATTTGCCGGAAGATTGTGGCGGCTTTGGAACCGGATACTTTATCTCAGCTACTGGAAGTAGGGCCGGGTGGCGGTGCGCTTACCAAGTATTTAAAAAATTTTACTCATATTCATTTTAAGGCCATTGAAGTAGATGAGGAGAAAGTATCGTACCTGCTGGCTGCTTATCCCGAGCTGGCCGGTAAAATCATTCACCAAAGCTTCCTGGATGCCGAGCCGCCTTTTGAAGGAATGTTTACGGTTGTGGGTAATTTTCCCTACAATATTTCCACCCAGATCCTTTTTAAAGTGTTAGACTGGAAGGACCAGGTGCCTGTGGTTATAGGCATGTTTCAAAAGGAGGTAGCCCAGCGGGTGGCAGCGCCTTCGGGTAATAAAGTGTATGGGGTTCTTAGTGTTTTGGTACAGGCTTTTTATGAGGTGAAGTATTTGTTTGATGTACCTGAAAGCTGTTTTACACCTCCTCCCAAAGTTAAAAGTGGTGTTATCAAAATGTACAGGAAACACGATGTAGAACTGATGAAAAGCAGAAAGCATTTTTTCAACCTGGTGAAAACGGCTTTTAATCAAAGGCGCAAAACATTACGAAACGCTGTAAGGTCATTATTTGAAGAAGATATTTTAACCGATCCTCTTTTTAACCAAAGGGCTGAGCAGCTGACTGTAAAAGATTTTGCAGCGCTTACTTTTAAAATGAAATAAGAATTTCTATCAGATGAAAAAAGTGATCATTACGGGCAATGCTCATCCTGTATTACAGCAGGTATTAACCGAAAAAGGTTTGGATGTTTTGTATAATCCCAAAATAAGCTATGATGAATTGAAAACATCGGGAAACGATGTGGCGGGGCTGGTACTGACTACCCGTATAAAGGTCGACAAGGAGCTGATTGATGCCATGCCGCAGTTGGAATGGATAGGAAGGCTGGGCAGTGGTATGGAGCTGGTAGATGTTCCTTATGCAGAAAGTAAAGGCATAGTATGTGTAAGCAGCCCCGAAGGGAACCGCAATGCCGTGGCAGAGCATTTGCTGGGTTTACTATTAATGCTGCTGAATAAAATGAATATTGCCATCCCACAGGTGAAGCAGGGTATCTGGCTGCGCAATGAGAACAGGGGAACCGAGCTGAAAGGGAAAACAGTAGGTATCATAGGCTTTGGCAATACAGGTAGCTCTTTTGCAAAGCTGCTGGAGCCGTTCGGGGTAACTGTACTGGCGTATGATAAATACAAAAGTGGTTTTGCGACAGGGTATATTAAAGAAGCATCGCTGGAAGAAATATGGAAGGAGGCCGATGTAATTACTTTTTGTGTGCCGCTGACCAGCGAAACTTATCATATGCTCAACGAAGCTTTTTTGCAGCGGGTAGAAAAGAAGCCGGTTATAATGAGCGCCTGCAGGGGCAAGGTAGTTCATACAGCCGATCTTATCAATGGTTTGCATCGCGGGCAAATAGGCGGGGCCTGCCTTGACGTGCTGGAAAATGAAAAGCTAAATACTTACACCAGTGCTGAAAAGAAGCAATTAGATGAATTGCTGTCTTTCGGTAATGTGATAGTAACCCCGCATATTGCAGGTTACAGCCACGAGGCTTTCCTGAAAATGGCAACCGTAATACTCGAAAAACTGGGTTTCATATAAAGTTTCTTTAACAAATCCTTTGTTGGTTTAAACAGCAACTTTCATTATATTTGTAATAATTAATAGCAACGCTCTGGTAGCATTCCGGGGCGTTGTTATTTTTTTTGTTTAATATAAAAAGACCAGTTATGAGTGCTATTCAGTATGTAACGAAAGAGACGCTGGAACAGATGAAGGAAGAATTACAGCACATGAAGGGTGTTGAACGTCCTGCTGCCAGTAAAGCCATTGCCGAAGCGCGTGAAAAAGGAGATTTAAAGGAAAATGCAGAATACGATGCGGCCAAAGAGGCACAGGGCCTTCTTGAGGCAAAAATTGCAGCCCTGGAAGGAGCATTGGCAAACGCCCGTATAGTGGATGAGAGCACTATCGATACCAGCAAGGTTTCTATTTTAACGAAAGTAAAGCTGACTAATCTTAAAACTAAAAAAGAAGTTACTTATCAATTGGTAAGTGAGCAGGAGGCTGATCTGAAAGCGGGGAAAATATCAGTAAGCTCACCTATCGGTAGAGGCATCTTGGGTAAAGAGCCCGGAGAGGTAGCCGATGTGCAGGCCCCCGCCGGCCTGATCCAGTTCAGGGTGGAGGAGATCAGCATCTGACCTGATTTTTTTTACATGGAACCGGCTGAGGCCGGTTTTTTTTATTGTAATTTCATCGTACAAATAATATATACAATGACTATATTTTCAAAAATTATTGCCGGGGATATTCCATCATATAAGATTGCAGAAAACGATAAGTTTATAGCTTTTCTGGATATTATGCCGTTACGTAAAGGGCATGTACTGGTAGTTCCTAAAACCGAGGTGGACAATCTGTTTGATGTACCGGATGATTATTTGTCTGAATTGCTCATTTTTGCCAAACCCATTGCAAAAGCTATTGAAAGATCTTTTGACTGCAACCGCTGCGGTGTTAGTGTGGTGGGTATTGAAGTGCCGCATGCACATGTACACCTCATTCCTATAAATGACGCAAACGACCTTAATTTTGTACAGCCTAAATTAAAGTATAGTGATGAACAGATGAAAGAAGTTCAGCAACTCATTATCAGCAATATACAGGATTAGTTTAGGGCCAGCTGTGATTTACCTTTCGCATGGCGGCTGTATTTTAGTATGAATCTGACAGTGAGCAAAAATCCTGTAAAAGCCATAAGAGCACCAATAAAAGAAGGATAATTATAGCCCAGTCCAAACGCAATGGGTAAACCGCCAAAATAAGCGCCTATTGAATTAGCCATATTAAATGCGGCCTGCATAAATGCGGCGCCCATCATTGCTGATTTTTCTGCTGACCGTATCATTAATATATTGATGGGCGAGCCCACTGCCATGGCCAATGCCCCGCAAATAAAGGTAAGCAGCATAGACGCAACCTGGTTGTCCGAAAACAGAAATACCCCTGTTAATGCTATTACCAGGGCTATTAGCAGAACCGCACTGGCTTTTTCAGGAGCCATTTTATCGGCCATAATACCACCTATTAAGTTCCCTGCAACCATACCTGCACCGGCGATCAGCATGATATAAGAAACGGATTTCATAGAAAAGCCCGATACATGCGTCATAAGCGGGGAAATATAGCTAAACCATGCAAACAGTCCTCCAAATCCCACAGCAGTAATCAATAAAATATGCCAGGCTTTTTTGGTTTTAAAAAAACGAAGCTCTTCCTTTATATTGCTTTGCCCCTCCATGGAAATAGAAGGTAACCACATTTTAAGAAAAAAAATGGTGATAAGGCCAATCGTACCTACTATAATAAAAGCAAGCCTCCAGCTGTACTCATGCCCCAGGTAAGTAACCAATGGAACCATAGCAAGGTTGGCAACAGTAAGCCCCGCAAACATCATGGATATGGCCTGAGCCTGTTTACCAGCCTTCGCCATTTTTGAAGCTACAACAGCACCAATGCCAAAAAAAGCACCGTGGGGAAGCCCCGAAAAAAACCGGGCAAAAAGCAAACTATAAAAATCGGGTGCAGCTGCAGAAATGCCATTAAAGAATGTAAATAATACCATTAAGCCGATCAGTACTTTTTTGGGATTATACTTTACAGAAACTGCAACCAGAAGCGGAGCACCGACTATTACACCCAGCGCATAAGCTGAAATTAAATAACCTGCCATAGGGATACTTATATGCAGGGAACGGGCTATATCCTGCATGAGCCCCATTACAATGAACTCAGTAGTGCCAATGCCCAAGCCACCTAATGCTAACGAAAATAGTTTTTTGTTCATAATCAACATTTTGTACAATGGCAGGCATAACATTAGCTATTGATTGGATGCAAAAATACACATTTTGTTTAATCGATTAAACAAAATGTGTATTTTTGCATCGGGTTTCTGATCAATAAAATTTAATATTTTGAACTCATAAATTCAAGCAACATGAAAAGAATAGCAGTAGATATGGATGGAGTGCTGGCCGATTGTTTTGAACAGTTTATCAGTTATGAATATGCCGATACCGGTACCAGAAAAACGGTTGCGGATGGGGTAGGGAGAACAGAAGATGAAACTTTTGAACATGCAAGGACCTATCTTTACCAGCCGGGTTTTTTCAGAAATATGCCGGTAATACCCGGAAGCCAGGAAGTTTTATATAAACTGAATAAAGCGTATGAATTGTTCATTGTTTCCTCGGCTACGGAGTTTCCGCAATCCTTAACAGAAAAACAGGAATGGCTGAACGAACATTTCCCTTTTATTAACTGGCAGCAAATGGTTTTTTGCGGAAAAAAAACAATGATCAGTGCCGATATCATGATAGATGATCATTTCAAAAACCTGGATTATTTTAAGGGCAGAACTATATTGTTTACACAGCCGCATAACCAGTTGGCTGATGCAGGCAAACATACGCGGGTATATTCATGGGGTGATATTGAGCAGCTTTTGCTGAACGGTCAGCAAAGCAGGGACTGCTATAGCGCTAATAACAATAATAATGCAATAGCATTTACGCCTGTTATCAGCAAGTATGCATAACTTTTAGTGGCCTGTGGAGCCCCGTTTTACAATTTCTGCCGGAATGAAAACCTGCTGCTCCATTTTGTTTTTTGTAATACTATCGATCAACAGGTCGGTGGCTATTTGGCCTAACTGCAGCATGGGCTGTTTTACAAACGTCACCTGCGGCTGGTAGAAATCAAAAACCTCCTGCTCGTCAAAGGCTATTACCTGCAATGATGCGGGTATAGCGATACTTTGCTGCTGAAGGTACATCAATGCGTGTACGGCAATCCTGTTAGAGGCAAATAATATCGCATCTGCCGCAGGTGCTGAGAGCAGGGACGCCACAGCCCTGATGATTTCTGCTGGGTCATTATCGATCCCCACCTTTTTTACCAGGCTTTTATCAGGAGTGATTTTTGCCTCTTTTAAAGCCCTGGTATACCCTTTTGTGCGGTCGTTTAAGTGGTAGAGCTCGGTTTTATAGTTGATCAGCCCTATCCTTTTTTTGCCATTATCAATCAAGAGCTTTACAGCATCATAGGCGGCTTTAACGTTATTTACGTTCACATAGTGGGCGTCGATTTTCGGGAAATACCTGTCAACAATTACAAAAGGAAAATGTATATTTTTTAAACGGGTGATCTGCTCTTCGGCGCCTTCAGGGGGCAGCAGGATCAAGCCATCTACCTGCCTGTTCAAAAAAGTATGGATCAGCTTTTCAAAGCGGTTGATATCTTCATCAGAGCTGCCAAAAATTACGGTATAGCCGTATTTAGCCCCTTCATCTTCTATGATCCTTGCCAGTGAAGAAGAAAAGGGATTGGCTATATCTGCCACCACCAGACCTATAGTAAAGGTTCTGCGGGTCTTTAAGCTTTTGGCGATCTGGTTGGGCTGGTATTGTAGTTTTTTTGCCGTCTTTCTTATTTTATCAGCAACCTCTTTGCTGATCCTGTTTTCAAAACGGTTGTTCAGCACATAGGAAACCAACGCTGCTGATACGCCTACTTCACGGGCAATATCTTTTAAAGAAATTTTTCCTGTTTTTTGCTGCATTCCGGCAAAAGTAGCACATGATTTTTTATCATTGGCAACCGGGTAACAATGTCGTTCATTAATTTATAAAAAATATTTATCGATCAATATGTACATTCGCTTCGCACATTCATAAAAATATTTTTGCATGTTCAAACGTTTTTATTCCCTTTGCCTGCTCCTGGTTATTTTTATTCAGGGTATTGCGCAGTCAGTTAACTGGTCGGCCGATGGGTCCTCCTATTATGAGATAGCAGATAACGCCATTGTAAAGATTACGTTACCTGATCTTTCAAAAACCATCCTGGTTGCTAAAGAAAAGCTTACTCCTGCCGGCTCTGCCGCTGCTATTGCTATCAGAAGCTTCATGGTAAGCGCCGATGAATCGAAAGTGCTTATTTATAATAATACACAAAAAGTGTGGCGGCAGGATACACGTGGGGATTATTGGGTATATGACAGGGTGTCGGCGCGTTTGCAGCAGTTGGGGAAAGGGCGGCCCTCGTCATCTCTTATGTTTGCCAAGCTATCCCCCGACAATACGAAAGTGGCGTATGTTAGCGATTATAATCTGTATGTGGAAGACCTGGCCACGGGACGTATTACGGCATTAACTACAGGTGGTGACAGGAAAAATATCAATGGCACGTTCGACTGGGCGTATGAAGAAGAGTTTTTTTGCAGGGATGGTTTCAGATGGGCGCCCGACAGCAAAAAGATCGCCTACTGGAAAATAATAACAGGCGATACCAAAGTGTACAATATGGTCAATAATACTGATTCTATTTATCCCGGCCTGATCCCTATTGAATACCCGGTTGCAGGTGAAAAACCCTCTATATTTAAGATTGGTATAGTTGCTGTTAGCGGAGCTGAGACGCGATGGATGAATGTACCGGATAATGCTGTTTGGGGATCGTATGTACCGCGTATGGAATGGGCCGCAAATAATAAAGAACTGATCATTCAGCACCTGAACCGGCAGCAGAATGAAAGTAACCTGATGTTATGCGATGTTGAAAAAGGAAGCGTCAGAACGATATATACCGAAAAAGACAGCGCCTGGATTGATATTGCTCCTAACTGGGATGAAGATTATGCCAACGGCGGCTGGGACTGGCTGAATGATGGAAAAGAGTTTCTGTGGGCATCTGAAAAAGACGGCTGGCGTCATTTGTACAGGGTAAGCAGGGACGGGAAAAGAGAAACCCTGGTTACCAGTGGCAGGTATGATGTAATGGATATTGCAGCTATTGATGAAGCCAACGGTTACATTTATTTTCATGCTTCGCCGGAAAACGCCACCCAAAAATATTTATACCGTACTAAATTAAGCGGCAAAGGAACCCCGGAGCTTTTAACGCCTTTATCTTATACCGGTACTAATAATTATGAGCTGTCGCCCGGTGCAAAGTTCGCGGTACACCAGTTTTCCAATTATTACATTCGGCCGGTAAGAGAATGGATTACGCTGCCCGGCCATAAAGCCATAGCAGGCACCGGCAAAGTGGATGAAGCTATTGCAGCCGCGGATAAATTGAAATCAAATATTGAATTTATTACTATTACAACCGCAGACGGCGTACAGATGGATGCCTGGATGGCAAAACCTGCCGGCTTCGACCCTTCAAAAAAATATCCTGTAGTATTTTATGTATACACCGAGCCCTGGGGACAAACCGTAAAAGATGCTTACGGCGCAGGGCGTAATTTTTTATATAATGGAGATATGGCAAGAGACGGTTATATCTATATATCGGTTGACAGCAGGGGTACCCCTGTGCCTAAGGGCAGAGCATGGCGCAAATCGCTGTATAAAAATATTGGTATATTGAATATTCATGATCAGGCAATGGCGGCCAGAGAGCTTTTGAAGAGGCCGTATATAGACAGCAGCCGGGTAGCTGTATGGGGCTGGAGTGGTGGAGGCTCTACTACTTTAAACCTTATGTTCCAGTTTCCTGAAATTTATAAAACAGGTATTGCGGTGGCGGCAGTGGGTAACCAGCGTACTTATGATAATATTTACCAGGAACGTTATTCGGGTATACCGCAGCAGGATGAAACGCCTTATATAAAAGGCTCTCCTGTTTCACATGCCAAAAACTTAAAGGGAAATCTATTATATATACATGGCACCGGCGATGATAATGTACATTATAATAATGCCGATATGCTGATCAATGAACTGATAAAATACAATAAACAGTTTCAGCTGATGAGCTATCCTAACCGATCGCACAGCATATCAGAAGGAGAGGGCACTACAGAACACTTGTCTACCTTATTTACCAGTTACCTGAGGCAATATTGCTCTCCGGGAGCGAGATAAAGGTATGGACAGGCACGGTCAGTCAGTAAAGAGGAATATTTTTAGCTGCAATAGCAAACATTTCATTTTTATATAGGAGGTACTGAAGCGTTGCCCGGCTGCGGGGTCTGTTGTAGGAATCTGTCGCAACTATCATAATCCGACGCAGGCGGAGCTATAATCTAATTTCTTTTTTAAGCGCTTCTATTTTAGCTGTATACACTGCATCCTATTTTACTTTTTTTCAAACAAATTCTATTTTAAGCTTATGATTCATTTGATACTTTCATTCAGCAACACAATTTTAAGCAATTAAGGCCGGCAGGTTTAACAATCGTTCTAAAAAGTGTAAAATCTGTTCAAGACCTGTTTTTTCAAAACGTAAAGAAAATATGATGGCGGGGAAGAAAAGTTTAATTACTTACCTGCTGAGCTGTTAGAGGCTTTTTAATAAATGGCTTCAGACACCGGCAGCATCTGTGCAATATACAGCGCGCCGTTATGGAAGGATTAATGAATACTAAAAATAAAAAGATCTTACAGATACCATAGAATTTAAAAAATAAATCCTATTGCTCTTTGCCTGTCTGCTTTATGCTAAACTATACGTCAAAGCCAGAAATTGAACAGCAATTCAACCAAACTGAACCAGGATTCAACCCCCTAAAGGGGCACATGCTGTTAAATTTGCCCCTGTTCGAATTGTAACTCTTTTTTGAGTTCCATGTAAACTTGTCATATTTAAAAACCATTTAAACCTAAGCACATGAAACATTGGTTTAAAAAACGATTGATTGCTAAGGAATATTTAACCTGCATTCTCTTTGTTTTAATGAACATCACGGTTAAAGCCCAAACCAAAACTGTAACTGGCAGCATTAAAGATGAACAAGGCCTTGCAATGCACGGCGTGAGCATTAAGATAAAGGGCTCTGTCAACGGAACTCTAAGCGATGGAAAAGGCAATTACACCATCAAACTTCCATCAAACGGGGTTACGCTGGTATATTCGTTCCAAGGCTACCAAAGCCAGGAAGTAAGTACTGCAGGCAAAACAATTATTAACCTCAGCATGACACCATCAATACAAGACCTATCAGAAATTGTGGTGATCGGGTACGGCGAAGTTGCCAGAAAAGATCTTACCGGGGCAATTGCAACAGTAAAAACCTCGCAGCAGGATGCCATACAGTTTAATACTGTAGATGAGCTTTTGAAAGGAAGGGCGGCCGGTGTACAGGTAACTACCAGTAGTTCCGCCCCGGGCGGTATTGCATCAGTGCGCATTAGAGGAACCAACTCTCTGCGATCTGATAATGAACCTTTATATGTAATTGATGGGGTAATTATGAGCTCGGTAACAGATGATAACCTGTCGATGAGTCCCGGGGCCAACAATGGCCAGGAGGCTCAAAATGGGCTCTCTGGATTAAATACACAGGATATTGAAAGTATTGAAGTGCTTAAAGATGCATCGGCAACGGCAATTTATGGCTCCAGGGGTGCGAATGGCGTTATTATTATTACTACTAAAAAAGGCAGGGCCGGCAATGCACAGTTTATCTTATCCACTAATACCCAGCTATCAATGCCGGGTAGATTTTACGAGGTGCTAGATGGCCCTGGCTATGCCAGGTACATCAACGATGTTTTATTGGCAAGAGGCAATACTGCTCCAAGGTATGATCCAGATACCGTAACCTCGGTAAACTGGCAAAAACAACTGATTAAAACCGGTATTACCCAAAACCACCGTATATCGGTTTCGGGTGGTTCTAAAGATAAAAATACGATCTATTATTTATCTGCCGGTTACATTAATACCCAGGGTGTTTTAGAAAATACCGGTGCTAAAGTAGGTGACATAAGATTAAACCTTACCCAAAAGCTCACTTCAAAACTTGATCTGACGTTCAATTTGAGTTCGGGCTACCAAGTAAACAATATGACTTCTGGTACCGAGCCGTTGGGTTCTTCACAATCCAGTATGATACAGCAATTGGTTTATGCACAACCTTTTTTTAAACCCAAAACAGATGACGGCAATAATGATGAAGCTTTGTGGGCCAATCCAACGTCATGGATCAATGATTATGCCGATATCAGCAAAGAGCTTCGCTTCCAGGGAAATTTATCATTAAGCTATAAAATATCTCCAACCTTCACCTACAGGTTAAATATGGCTGGCAGTAACCGTAATAAAGACAGGGCGCGCTGGTATGGCCCTAGTACCTATTTGGGTGGGCTTAGTAATGGTCAATTAGGTATTGGCAACATGAACAGAACTTTTTATTCGGGCGAAAGCTTGCTGATGTTTAGAAAAGGAAACAAAAAGCACCAGTTCAACGGCACTGTAGGGTTAACCTATAACCACGACCATTTAATGAACACGGCGTACCTGAACAAACGGTTTTTCTCTTATGAGCTTACTACCGACGGTTTTGGCTATGGCAGCGATCTGTCTCTTACCATTCCCGACGAAAGTGTAATCGAGATATTTTCGGCGCTGGCCCGTTTAAATTATACTTATAATAACAAGTATCTTTTTACCTTAACCGGCAGGGCTGATGGCAGCAGTAAATTTTCAGGCAGTAATAAGTTTGCCTATTTCCCGTCTGCCTCGTTTGCCTGGCGCGCAAAACAGGAACATTTTCTTAAAAATGTAGAACAAATATCTGATTTAAAACTACGTATAGGCTTTGGTATTACGGGTAATCAGGGTATCAGGCCCTACAGCACCATTGTTAAATACGGCGCTACCCAATATCCTAACCCCAATGGCGGTGGCTTTTTAATAGGAGTGCGCCCCCAAAATGTAGGGAATACCGATTTGAAATGGGAAAGCACTTCACAGGTAAATGCCGGTTTAGATATAGGTGTGTTTGGTAACAATCTGACGTTTACAGTTGACGCTTATTATAAAAAAACAACGGATCTGCTTCAAAACTTTACCCTGCCATACTCAGCGGCTTATGCCACCATCGCCCAAAACTATGGTAGCTTAGAAAACAGGGGTTTGGAATTTTCGGCAAACGCCAATATAATAGACAAAGGCGACTTTAAATTTGGAGCAAATGCCAACCTTAGCTTTAACCGCAATAAAATATTAGACCTGGGTTTAACCCCCACCACTTTAGGAACCTTAACAAACGTTTCATATTATTATGGCGCGGCAGTTTCAAACAGTCCGTTCTTTAAAATGCCTGCCAATGTATTTATTGAAGGTCGTCCTCTTGGATTATTTTACGGCTTGCAAAGCAAGGGCATCTGGCAAAACACAGACGATATAGCCAGTCAGAAATATTATGGCACAGCAATAGTACCTGGTAATATCCGTTATGTTGACCAAAACGGAGACAACAATATTACCGACGATGACAGAGTGATTTTAGGTAACCCCAATCCTGATTTTATTTATGGTTTCGGCTTTAACTTCTCGTATAAGAAAATTTCGCTCAATGCATTTTTTAACGGCAGCTACGGTAATGAAATTGTAAATGGCAATATGCTGCGTTTAACTAATACAAATGGTTTGGGTAACATTCTGGCCAGCAGCTATTACAATGCATGGACTGCTACTAATCCCAGTAATGAGTATCCCCGGCTAAACTATGAAGAAACACGTTTTAGCGACCGATTGGTAGAGGACGGCAGCTATCTAAGGCTGTCAACTGTCAATCTCAATTATGATCTGCCATTGAAATCTAAATTCTTAAAGCAGATTACTTTTTCGGTAACCGGTAAAAATCTATGGCTGCTTACCAGGTATTCGGGTTACGATCCCGAAGTGAACAGCTTTGGATGGGATGCTTCCCGTATTGGGGTTGACTGGGCTTCGTACCCGAATAGCAAAGCAGTAACATTTGGTATTAATGCAAAATTTTAATTTGTTATGAAATGACCATAAAAATTTTCGAGCAAATTCACACCCAAAGCAATGAAAATTTTTTATGCAAAATTCCATGTGGCAATAAAAACAATAAAAAATATACACATGACAAAATCATTCATTATAGTTAGCATAGTATTCATGTTGTTCGTGGCGCCTGCGTGTAAAAAATCTTTTTTAAAAGAAGTGCCTACCACCTTTTATACCGAAGAAGGTGCTTTTGGTACAGACGGCGGCGCAAAATCGTCTTTAATCGGCCTTTACTCAACCATTGCGGGTTACGACTACTTTGGTACGGGCTATATTATGCTTACCTCCGAGGCTTCAGGCAGCTTTTACTCGCCGCATGCTGTGTCAAGAGCAGTGGCCGAGCTTAAGGTCGAATCTAACAGCTCCTGGATTTATATGGTTTACAGGCAGGCATATACCGCTATTGACCAGGCCAACACCATTATAGCTAACCTGCCCAACAGCAAGGTAAGCGCTAGCGTAAGTAATAATATTTTAGGTCAAACCTATTTTATCCGCGGGATGCTTTATTTTAACCTGGTGCGTATGTGGGGCGGCGTACCATTGCGCCTGGAGCCTGTTAACCAGAGCAATTTATACAAGCCAAGAGCAAGTGCTGATGAAGTGTATGCGCAGGTCATCAGCGATTTGGAAAAGGCTAAAACATTATTGCCCGAGCCTGCCGTACAGGAAAAAGGCTTTCCTCATAAATATGCTCCTTATGCCCTGCTTGGTAAAGTATATGTTACTTTAGCAGGCGATAATAATCCATCGCCCTATTGGCAAAAAGCCAAAGACGAATTATTAGAAGTAGTAAATCAGGAAGGAACGGCTTATACGCTGGAAAGCAGTTTTGCCAATTTATTCAGTTACACCAACGAAAATACCAGGGAATCTATTTTTGAGATTCAGTTTATTCCCACTACCCCATCAAACGGCCAGCTTACCAATTACTTTATGCCTGGCAACATTAGCACCCAACCGTTGGCACAACGCAATTTTCAATGGTTAAGGCCAAACAAAGAAGTGTATGACAGGCACGCAGCGCAATATCCTAACGATCCACGTTTGGCTACTACTTTTGTGGCCGGAACCTATAAAAACAGGGCAAATGGTAATGTAACTACCTATCCATTGGGCCAGTTTAACAATAATACCAATGGCTTTCCCTTTATTAGAAAATATGAAGATCCGAGTTACGTTATCGACATCGGGGGCCGCAATCTTATTTATATGCGCTATGCCGATGTTTTATTGCTGTTGGCCGAAGCCGAAAATGAAATCAACGGCCCGGCAAATGCTTATCAGTATGTAAACAAGGTATTGACCAGGGCCAGAAATACAGTTTCGCCAGCTGCAGCACAGCCCGCCAACTTTGCGGGTATGGATCAGGCTACTTTTAGAACCAGAATAATGGAAGAACGCTATTACGAGCTGCTGGGAGAGTTTCATGAATACTTTGATGTACGTCGACGTGGTGTTACCAAATTTCTGGCCTACCTTAAAGCGCATAATGATTATCCCAACCTGAGGTCTGCATACGAATTTGTTTACCCTTTAAATGAAAGACTGATGCTTATGCCTATTCCGGATGGTGAAATGAACTATAACAGAGCTTTACAACCAGGCGATCAAAATCCCGGTTACTGAGATGATTAAAAGATTAAAGATATGTTTCCTGCTTGCTTTGTGCTGTATCCAGCAGCGCATAGCACAAGGTAAGTTACCACCTGAGCTTCCTCAACGTCCTAACATTGTATGGATAGTAGCCGAAGATATGTCTTCTCATTTGAGAAGTTTTGGAGATGATGGGGTAAAAACGCCCAACCTCGACAGGTTGGCTGCGGATGGGGTAAGATATACGCAGGTATATACCACAGCAGGCGTATGTGCTCCCAGCAGATCATCGCTGATTACCGGGATGTACCAGACTGCTATAGGCACTGGAAATATGCGCACTTTAAGCAGACCGCCGGGATATAAAAACCCCGAAGCACCGGATCCTTATTCGGCAGTTTTGCCAGAATACGTTAAAGGTTTCCCCGAGTATTTACGCCTAAATGGCTATTACTGTTCTAACAATGCCAAACAGGATTACCAGTTTATCGCTCCGGTTACCATGTGGGATGAATCCTCTCCCCGAGCACACTGGCGAAACCGGCCAGAGGGCATTCCTTTTTTTTCGGTATTTAATTTGGAAGTTACCCATGAGGCAAAATTATGGGAACGGGAAAATGAGCCTCTGTTGGTCGATCCTGCCCGGGTGATGGTGCCACCCTATTATCCTGATGTGCCCGAAGTAAGACAGGGGATTGCCCGGCACTTATCTAATGTAATGATAATGGACCAGCAGGCCGGGGAAATTATCAATCAGCTAAAAAAAGATGGGTTATACGACAATACCATTATTTTCTTCTACACTGATCATGGTGATGCCCTGCCTTATGTAAAACGTGAGGTACTGAAAAGGGGGCTGCATGTTCCGCTTATTATCAAATTCCCCGGCAATCAGATGGCCGGAAGTATAAACAGGCAGATGATCAGCCTTATGGATCTGGGACCCACAGTACTATCATTAACCCAAACCATCGTTCCTGCTTATATGCATGGGCAGGCGTTTCTGGGTAGTCAGGCTGTAAATCCCCGCCGCTATATTTTTGCCGGCAGGGATAGAATGGATACCGAGTACGACAGAGTGCGCACCGTTCTAGATACTCATTACCAGTATATACGCAATTATTACCCCGGAAGACCACGCTACCAGGAAATAGAATACCGGAAAAATATCCCGATGATGAAACGTATTCTAAATATGCGGGACAGTAACCTGCTAAATAAAACCCAAATGAGGTGGTTTGAAAAAGACAAACCATCAGAAGAGCTTTACGATTTAAAGAGCGACCCGTATGAACTTCATAACCTGGCCTTCAATCCTAAATACAGGAAAGTATTGGAAACATACCGAAAAGCATTTAATGACTGGATGAGCAAAGTAGGGGACAGATCCGAAATTCCCGAAAAAGAAATGGTGCAACAAATGTGGAACGGAAGCAGTGTTCAACCTGCTACTGCCACGCCGCAGTACACTGTTACCCCCAGCGGAATTGTTATTACCTGCGCTACGAGAGGCGCATCCATTGGTTACAAGATCAATTCAGCAGATGCACCGGATAATGCAGCCAACTGGAAGGTTTACAACAATATACCCATCGCGCTGCAGGCAGGCGATAAAATGATCATCAGAGCGGAGCGCATTGGCTATAAGCCGGGTATATTGACTTTTACTTTTAAATAACCATTAAACAGCAATGAAAAAAATAATCATCCTATTATGTATCCCCCTGTTCATTAACTGGCAGAAATTACCAGCCGGTTCTACCGTGCAATCTAAAGAAGCGGGTTGTAAAAAAACTGTTTCCGGAACAGAAAAAGTAGTGATATTTAAAAAGGCCGGTAGTGTAGCACTTAAAATGGTGATCCGTTATCCCGCGGAGAATAAAAAATGTGCGCCTTTGCCCGCTATCGTATTCTTTTATGGTGGCGGTTGGAACAGTGCTGCTCCCGATCAATTTTCAGGACAGGCAAAATATCTTGCAAAAGAAGGAATGATTGCTGCGACGGCAGATTACAGGGTGAGGAACGATCATGGTACTACTCCTTTTGATGCGCTTGATGATGCCCGTTCGGCGGTAGCGTACCTGCGTGAGCACGCAAATGAGCTGGGGATAAATCCAAACAAACTGGCTGCAGGAGGTGGCTCTGCAGGCGGCCAGTTAGCCGCTGCCACCGATCTTACAGGTACCGGATTGGCGGAGAGCTCTGCTGTAAGTTGCCGGCCCAACGCCTTGGTTTTGTTCAATCCTGTATTTAACAATGGCCCTGGAAACTTCGGGAATAACAGTGACAGCAGGGCCGTGGGCGATCGTTATCCCGAATTTTCGCCTTATCACAATATTAAAAAAGGGGCCGCACCAACCATTGTTTTTTTGGGTACCAGCGATAAGCTGATCCCGGTTAGCGTAGCCGAAGATTATAAGAAGGCAATGGAAGCTGCTGGCAGTCGTTGTGATTTGTATTTGTACAAAGATCAAGGACACGGTTTTTTTAACAGGGCGCCCTATTATAATCAAACATTGGAGCAGGCCGCCAGATTTTTACGTGAGTTGGGATACCTGCCTGCAAAAAAATGACAACACGCAATCACCCCCTAATCAAACAGAATAATGACCGTTAATAAAATAGCGTTTATCTTACTGGTATTATACCGCCTGGCAGGGACGAAGACGAAAACCTTATTGAAAAGCCGGCATATGCCGAAACTGTACAAAAACTAAAAGGCCGGCTTATTCAAATTTTTAGACGAACAGTATACCCAACTGATAAAACAAACCAGTATGCATTGCCGTACCTTATTTTTTTCCTTACTGATGAGCGTAGCTTTAAAAAGCTATACACAATTTAATATTCCTGATACCAGGGTAATGCAGCAAGCCAATAAATTGCTTGTCCGAATGACCTTGGAGGAAAAGCTGCTTTTTATTACAGGTGGCCCCAAAGCTACGATTAACGGAATTCCCCGTTTAGGGCTGCGGCCAATTCGTATGTCAGACGGGCCTTTGGGCATAAAGGCACAGGCTGAAGGTGAAGATGCCGTAAAAATTAATGCCACAGCGTTCCCGTCGGCAATGACCATGGCTTCCACCTGGAATAATCATTTACTCTATGAAATTGGCAAAGCAATAGGTTCCGAGTCCAAGTATAATGGGGTAGATATATTATTAGGCCCGTCTGTGAACATGGTACGGATACCACAAAACGGCCGGAATTTCGAATATTTTGGAGAAGATCCTTACCTGACCGGCCAATTAGGAGTAGCGTATATCAAAGGTTTGCAAAGTCAAAAAGTGTTGGCCAATGTAAAGCATTTTGCAGCTAACAATAGTGAGTTTAACCGTTATAAATCTAACTCTGTTTTAGACGAGCGTACACTCCACGAAATTTACCTGCCGGCTTTTGAAGCGGCAGTAAAAGAAGGCGGCTCGGCCACGGTAATGACGGCACATAATCTCTTGAACGGCTACCATAGTTCGGAAAATGCCTTTTTATTAGATACTATCCTGCGCAAAAATTGGAATTTTAACGGCTTTGTCATTTCCGATTGGTTTTCCAACTACGACCTTATTCCTACGGCCCGATACGGCGTAGATCTTGAAATGCCTATACCGCGGATAATGATGCAAGAACAAATGTTAAAGGCCCTTAAAAATAAAGAAATCAGTGTTGAGGATATTGATAAAAAAGTAAGGAGGATACTTTATACCTGCCTGTACTTCAATTTGTATGAGCAACAAAATGCGCAGGCACCTGATTTGGGACAACATGCCAGTATTGCCCTGCGTACCGGCGAAGAAGGAACCGTACTTTTAAAAAACAGCGACAACTTTCTTCCTCTTGCTAAAAAAAATATCAAAAATATAGTTTTACTGGGCAGGGCTACCGTAGAAACACCTTCATATGGTGGCGGTGCTGCAGGTATGGATGCCAGACGCAAGAGAAATATGCTTCATGAAATACAGCACCTGGCAGGCAATAATATCAATGTTAGTTATTTTGAAAATACAGATGTCAATGGGGTTGCTGAAAAACTTAAAACAGCCGATATCGTACTTATTTCGGTAGGCTTCGATGCAAAAACAGAGGGTGAAGCCCACGACAGACCCTTTAGCCTGCCTGAGGACCAAAATAAGCTGATACAACAGGTAGCTGCCATTAATCCAAATATTGTAGTAGTGCTGTATGCAGGAGGTTCTGTGAATATTTCGCCCTGGATCAACGAAGTAAAAGCACTTTTTATGCCCTGGTATTTAGGTGATGCGACGGGACATATTATAGGTCGCATTATCTTTGGCGAGATCAACCCATCTGGCAAGCTGCCCATCAGCATTGAAAAAGACTGGAAAGACTCCCCGGCCTTTAAGAGCTACGATACCTATGCGAGTGAAGCTAATATGCCCGCGTTATTTAAACCTTTTTATGAAAAAATAAATGGTGTTGTAGATTCAAAAAGTAAAATAGATACCCCCTATGAAGAGGGGATATTTATGGGATACAGGCACTATACCACCAGTCAGATTGAGCCTTTGTTTCCTTTTGGCTTTGGACTGTCTTATACCAGTTTCAACATAACTGATTTAAGGACTTCATTCAAAAACGGTAATATTATGGTGATGCTTAATGTAAAAAATACCGGCAAGATAGCGGGTGCCGAGGTGGTACAAATTTATGTTGGAGATGACGAAGCCAGTATAAAACGGCCGGTGAAAGAATTGAAGGCGTATGAAAAGATTTTTCTTAAACCGGGTGAACAGAGGCAGCTGACTTTTTGCCTCACTAAAAAAGACCTTAGTTTCTGGGACATTAACACTCACAGTTGGAAGGCCGAAACAGGCTATTTCACCATCTATGCTGCAAGCTCATCTGCCGATAGCAGTAATCAAACAAAAGTATTATGGAAAGAATAACGCATTACGCTATACTGGCCTTAATTGCCGCTGCCTGTTCTTTAACCTGCCCGCAGGCAGCAGCACAACAAAAGCCCAACATTATTTTCATTATGACCGATGACCAGGGCTATCGCGATGTAGGCAGTTATGGTTATGGCAGCAAAAAGCTGGTTACGCCTCATCTTGATGCCATGGCAAAAACAGGACGCATATTTACCAATTATTATGTTGCAGCTAATGTTTGTACCCCATCAAGGGCAGGAATACTTACGGGCTGTTACCCGCAGCGCATTAATATGGAGCAGGTGCTTTTTCCTCAAACAGGCCCCGCTTATATAAAAGGTAAAAACCAGCATGGGCTCAACCCCAACGAAGAAACGATTGCATCGCTTCTAAGGGATAACGGTTATACAACTGCATGTACCGGTAAATGGCATCTGGGATACCAAACCGGGTTTCTGCCCTTGCAGCATGGATTTGATGAATTTTTGGGGATTCCCTATTCGCACGATATGATACCTCAAACTGATAGCCTCTATCCTCCGCTACCTCTGATTAAGGGCAACAAGATACTTCGTATCAACTTTCCGCTGGACAGCCTTACTCAAACGTTTACCGATTTTTCTGTCGATTTTATCAATCGAAATAAGCACAGGCCTTTCTTTTTATATCTTGCCTATTCCATGCCGCACGTACCGCTGGCGGTATCAAAAAAATATGACGGTATTACCAAAAAAGGACTTTATGCCGATGTAATTTATGAAATAGATGCTTCAGTGGGACGTATCATGCAAACCCTGGAAAAAAACGGGCTTGATCGGAACACACTGGTTATTTTTACTTCTGACAATGGCCCCTGGCTAAAATTTGGCAATCATGCAGGCATGGCTTATGGGCTTAAAGAAGGTAAGGGAACAACATATGACGGGGGCCACAAAGTGCCTTTTATTGCCCAATGGAAAGGTACTGTTCCTGCAAATTCTACCTGCAATGAGCCTTTATCTGGAACAGATATTTTACCTACGTTAATTTCATTTGCAGGAGCAAACCAGCCTAAGCTGAAAATTGACGGGCACAATGCAGGCTATTTATTCACTGAAAAAAAACCATCGCCTAATAATAACCCCATTTACTTTTTTAACGCTACCGAACTGCAGGCTGTACGCCAGGGTAGCTATAAATACCATTTTGCTCACGGATATGATAGTGTGACAGTAAAGGGTAACAATGGCAAACAGGGCAGCTCTGCCCGGCAACAACAGCAGGAAGCCCTCTATAATATTAAGAACGATCCGGGAGAAAAAATAAATCTCATTAATACCCGTAAAAAAACAGCACTTGAGCTTAAAAAAACTGCCGAAAGTTTTATAAACGAAATAAAAATCAATCAAAGGCCTAACGGAAGAATTAAATAGATCTCATACGCATTATCAACAATATTTTCTTAGTAACCGAATTGTACATCACAGAATATGAAAGCAAAAATTTTAGTAAATTCATTGATTATTGTTCAGTCATTCCTGATCATACAATGCTCTGCCAAATCTGTTCCCGGCCAACAGCCTTCCGAAAGCCTGGTAACGGATACCTCGGTCAACCGGAAACTCGTTTGGAGTGACGAGTTTAACGGTAATGAAATAGACAAGACGAAGTGGGAAATCGCACATAGCAAACGACGTACGGATCCTGCCGGAAGGGATGCGTGGTGGCATAAGGACAATGCTTATGTTCAAAACGGCAATCTGGTAATCCGCACTTCAAATATTGATGGCGTTTATGCCGGTGCAGCCATTGATACCAAAGGTAAATTTGAAAGGGCTTTTGGCTATTACGAAACCAGGGTAAAGTTGCAAAAAGAACAGGGCCATTGGGGCGCAGTTTGGCTGTTTGCAAAGAGCGTAAACAATGTGGGCGATGAAGGACGCGATGGCACCGAAATAGACATCTTTGAATCGCCTTATATTGGTTTGGGTAAAGATAGTATCAATGCTGCTCTGCATTGGGATGGGTATGGTGCCGCACACAAAAAAGCCAACAAGGTAGTAACCGGTATGAATTTAAATGATGGAAGCTGGCATACTTTTGCAGTAGAGTGGACTCCTGAAATGTATAAATTTTATTATGACGGAAAATTAGTGTGGGAAACCAATGAAGGCGGCGTTTGCCAGGTACCGTTGCACATTATTATTTCTGATGAGGTGGGTGACTGGGGTAAGCAAGTCAACATTTTTAAGGCAAATTTGCCCGATTATATGCTGGTAGATTATATACGTGTTTATGATAAAAAATAATTAAGGAGTTTGAAAGCAATTTTCATGTCATTATCCCTATATCGTTTATTTTGCCATTAATGATAAAGCGGTTAATATTTTCCTGCCTGTCAGGTATCTGTTCTTTGTTGACATTTTCCCAACAGAATTTTCAGTCCGTTATGGTGGAAGACGGCCTTGAAAACAATATTGTATTTGGAGCGGTACAGGACAATAAACATTTCTTGTGGTTTACCACCATGTCGGGTATTGACCGGTATGATGGCAAATCATTTGTTCACTATAACCTGCCCAATGAAAATCAGGAGCCAAGCTTCGGTTTTAAACAGGCTATTAATATTGTAAAGGATAGTGAAGGTCAGCTTTGGACTTCAACTATTCAGCAACTATACCGGTACAACGCTGTTTTAGATCGTTTTGAATTTGTGCTCAAATACCCCAATGGTCCCGTTATTACATCCAATATTTTTGCCGACGATTTTAATGGTATATGGATAGGCACTAATAAAGCGCTATTCAGATACGACGGCAATAAAAAAAAGCTGTTTAGCGTGGGTAAAACCGGCGCAGAAGCCTGGGCCTTTAATGAGGATGCCGACAAGCGTATATGGGCAACATCGTCTAAAGGTATATATTGCTTTACCTACAACAAGCAATTAAAAGACTACGTGGCTACGGAAGTAAAAATGCCGGTAAAATTAGAACCATTGTCTACGTTTTACGACCGGTCTGACCGGTTGTGGATTGGCACCCTTGAAAAAGGGTTGTTGATTTTTGATGTTAAAAATCAACGGTTCCTGAACACTTCTGCTATTAACCATTATATCAAAAATACGGCAATCAGAGGAATTGTTTATATTGACAAAAAGAAACAGTATGTACTGGGCACCGATGGCGAAGGGCTGCTGTTTGTTTCCGAAGATTTAACGGTGGCAGCACACGAAACCTACAACCCCGATAACCCCCTGTCTATTTCAAGCAATAGTGTGCAAAGACTTTACAAAGACAGTTTTGACCGGTTATGGATCACTACTTTTGGCGGTGGTGTGAGCTATACCTCGGATAAACTACCTTTCAAAAACTTCACCCATGAGATCAATAACCCGAATAGTTTGCACAATAACATGGGACGCAGCTGTACAGAAGATAACCAGGGCAGGATTTGGTTTGGTACCAGCAAAGGACTTAGCATCTATAATCCAAAAACAGGCCAGTGGAAATACCACACCTTAGACTCAAAAGGGGACGGTGCCAATATTTTAACCTTACTGAACACAGGCGATGGTTATATTTGGGCAGGAACTTATGGGGATGGACTCAAAAAAATTAACACTGCCACTGAAAAAGTGGAGCATTATTTTGCCGGTGATGGAAGCAATTTAAAAAGCTCATTAAGCACTAACTATGTTTTTAGTTTATATCAGGACAGCCGTAAAAATATCTGGATTGGGGGCATCCGCGGGTTGTTATCGGTATTAAATCCTCAATTATCCGTCATTAACAGTTACCCGGTAAGAGATATCCATACTCTTATAGAAGACAGGAACGGCAACATGTACGCCGGTGGAACCAGCGGCCTTACATTTATTAATACCCATACCAATGCGGTAACAAAAATTGACTTTTCCGAAAAATATCAGAATATACAAATATTTGCACTTCAGCGTGATGGAGATAAATTTTGGATGGGAACGCGAGGCTCTGGCTTATTACTTTGGCATCCTCAAAAAGGAATCATTAAGCATTATTTAGAGAAAGAAGGGTTGCCTTCAGCTATTGTGTACGGCATCCTGCCCGATGAGCAAAACAGACTTTGGCTAAGTACCACGAATGGCCTGGCCTGTTTCACCTATAGCAGCCAGAGTTTTCAAAACTACAATTGGGCCGATGGCCTGAGAACCAGCCAGTTTAACAGCTCGGCTCATTATAAAACCTCGAAGGGCGAAATGATATTTGGTGGCACTAACGGTTTCGTAATGTTTAATCCCTCGCAAATCAAAGAAAAATCATACCCCTCCAGAATTGTATTTACAGATTTTAAAATAGCTAATCAAAGTGTGATTGTAGGTGCTGATCATTCACCAATCAACGAGCAGGTAGACGATTTGTCGGAAATTAAACTCCACCACAATCAAAATTCCATTTCTTTCCATTTTGTAAATATTTCTCCTCAAAGCGCTGATAAAAATACCTATACGTGGAAACTAAAGGGGTTCGATAAAAACTGGTCGCCTCCTTCTGCTATAGGAAGTGCCAATTATACCAATCTGGATCCCGGAACCTACGAATTCAGTGTCAAAGCACTTAACAATCCTTACAGTAATCACCAACGCAATATCCGTATTGTAATAGCCAGCCCGCTTTATCGTACCTGGTGGGCCTATTCGTTGTATTTTATATTACTGGCTTTACTTTTTACAGCATTGAGGTTTTACCTGAAGGCACTGCTGGCCCGTAAGAGAGATAAAGAGCGGCTGCAGTTTTTCGTTAACATTGCTCACGATTTACGTACCCCGCTAACACTTATTAAAAGCCCCATCAGTTCCATTCTTCATAAAGCTGATTTATCAACTGAAGACAAGAAAAGCCTGGACATAGCTGAACGTAATGCCGACAGGCTGATGCGATTGGTTACACAGCTGATGGATTTTCAGAAGGCTGATGCTAATAAAATGAAAATAAAGGCAGACCGTTACAACATAGTAGCCGTTTTGCAGCATATCCTGACCTATTTTAAACCACTTTTTGAGGACAAAAAAATCAGCCTGTCCTTCCAGCCCGGTACGGCAGAAATTTTAGTATGGTTTGACCGGGATAAGTTTGAAAAAATAATGTACAACGTTATTTCTAATGCTATTAAATATTCTAAAGAGCAGGGAACCGTTACCGTACATGTACAGGCAGATGACCATTACTGCCATATCAAAGTTATTGATAATGGAATAGGCATACCAGAAAAACAGCAAAAACAGATATTTCAAACCTATTACCGGGCAGACAATGCTATAAACCTGCAGGAAACAGGCAGCGGTATCGGGCTGATGCTCACCAAACAATTGGTAGAGCTGCATAAAGGCACTATCAGTTTTTTGAGCAAAATGAATTTTGGCACAACGTTTAAGATATCTTTTCCCCTGTCTGACCATTTTACCATAAAGGAAAAAATAAGCGAAAGCGCAGATCCGGATGAAGGTGTTAATGGCAAAAAAAGCAGAAAAGGAACTCAGTTGCTCATCGTTGAAGACAACCTGGAACTGCAACGTTATTTAGAGAAAGAACTCTCTAAATTTTATAATGTTGATGCTGCTGCAAACGGAAAAGAAGCGCTGAAGCTGGTAAAGCAGCATAGTTATGACCTTATTGTAAGTGATATTATGATGCCTGAAATGAACGGTTATCAATTGTGCGCTTTTCTTAAAAATCAAATATCAACCTGTCATATTCCTGTTATACTGCTTACTGCAATACATGATGATGAATACCGGATAGAAGGATATACGGTTGGGGCTGATGATTATGTACAAAAGCCGTTCAATATGTTACACCTGAAAACACGTATAGAGAACCTGCTGCACAATAGGGCGATTATAAAAAACAAGTTCTTTAATACTTTTGACAAAAATGCTAATGGCGCAGAAGAAGATCCTAATTTTATTTTTATTTCAAATGCCACGCAAATTGTAACTGATAATATTCAAAATCCACAGTTCTCCATTGATATGCTGTGTAACGAACTGGCAGTAAGCCGGTCCGTATTGTTCCGGAAACTGAAAAATATTTCTGATATAGCTCCGCAGGATTTTATTAAAAATATAAGGCTTAAAATTGCAGCGGAATTGCTGATGTCTAAAAAATATTCTATTAACGAAATAACTTACATGACTGGGTTTTCAGACTCCAAATATTTTAGCACCTCGTTCAAAAAGAAATTTAAGCAATCACCTACAGCGTTTTTACGCGATAACGAGCAGGCATATTAAAAGGATGGTCAGTATTTGAATTACAATTCTCCAGCCGAACTGAAATTCATCAACAGGTATTGCTATTTAGATTTGTGCATGTAAGCCGATTTTGGCCTGGAATAGGATGCCGCGGGAATAAAGATAAAGCATCGTTGTTTAATGAGATATGATGGTTCGGTGTGAAAATAATTAGGGCTTGCTGTTTGACTGCCACGAATGCACAAATGTGCCGTTGCAGAAGATATCGTGTAATTCGCTATTATAACCTGCGTATTATTCTGCATGCATATTTTCAATTTAAGAGCAAAATCCTTGCAACAAAAAATCTTGCGATTCGTATTCAAAGCAAAAAAAGTATTCACTTCAAATTAACACATGCATTTTTACAAAATATTCGTGCATTCGTGGCTGTATTTAATGTTTTGCGGAATTCTCACAGAGCATTCGAGTTAACCAGCAGGCCCTAATTAATAAGCTATATAACAGGTAATGCTTACAGGCGCTGAACGATTTGATTATATCTTATAAAGATGAGTGCTGTTTCAAAATAGGGGCATTACTATCTTAATAGTTGAATGATAATCCCACGCCAAAGCCCATATCACTATCGTAGTGCGCCCTCACACCCATATATCTTGTAAGTATATATCGCAGGTCAGCCATGTACTCTTTATCAGAATTCACCATAAAACCGGCTCTTAGTCTTTTGGAAACCGGGATGTCTTCCCGCATCAGCGACAAACGGAATATGCCATCGTGATACATTTCTGCCTGTACATTAATCAGCATTGGAAGGGTGTACATTGCCCCAAAACTTAAGGCAGCCCTGTTGTCTTTTTTATTCATCTGGCCAAACAGGTTTTTCTCTTGTTTATCCATTCCCAATTTACGATATCTCCAGTCGAAACCTATAAACGGCATGAGCCATTGCATTTTACCCATATATCTGCCTAAATGGGTCTCTGTTTCATAACCGTGCATATTATTATAACCTAAGCGCCACTCAGATCCTAAACGCCACCTTGCATTCATCAGCATTAGTTCGCCATCATTACCATTAGTGGCAAAATCGTTCTGTGCCATAAAGTGAACCATATTGCTTTCATGCTGTAGCTTACGATATGCTTTTGCTTTATCGGGCAACTCAGGATTGTTATAGTCATCTATTGCAAAAACCCTGTTCATTCCCGCCATCATGTGGTATAATATATGACAGTGAAAAAACCAATCGCCTTCGGTATTTGCCAAAAATTCTATGGTATCAGTTTCCATCGGCATAATATCGATGATATTTTTCAATGGTGCATGATCGCCGTGCTGGTTCAATACCCTGAAATCAAAACCATGCAGGTGCATCGGGTGCCGCATCATCGAATTGTTGTAAATAGTAATCCTTAATATTTCGCCTTTCTTCACCGGTATCTTATCACTCTCAGAAAGTACCCGGTTATCCATACTCCATACATAGCGGTTCATATTCCCGGTAAGGGTAAACTTCAACTCCTTAACGGGCGCTTGCTTTGGCAATCTGGTATTGTATGGCGATTGGAGCATTCCATAGTTTAATGTAATGATATCGTTTGAAGCACCGGCATTGTGATGATCATGATTTTCTTTCATCTTCATATCTGCGTGTCTAAGATGATCCTGGCCTTCTTCTTTGCTTTTCTTCTTTTCTTCCACCATATTCATATCGTGACTTTGATGGTCGTGTCCGGTATGGTGCCCGGGAATTTTCTTTGTACTCTTTGTCTTTTCTTTACCTGCAATTTCGGGGTACATCACCCTGTTCATATCCATCTGCTGCAGGTTCATATTCATGCCCATATCATCTAGGTCACCATTCATCTTCATCATACCGTTCATCATTTTCATGCCCTCAAAATATTCCAGGCGGGGCAATGAGCCGGCATACTGCTTTTCCCCGTTGCCTATGAAGTAGCTCGCAGATTGTGTACGGTCTTCAGTAGTTGCCATAAACTCAAAAGCTTTACCATTTTCGGGAATGGTAACTACAACATCATAGGTTTCAGATACAGCAATGAGCAGCCTGTCCACATCCACAGGCTCCACATCGTTTCCATCGCTTGCCACAACGCTCATTGTCCCACCCGCATAATGCAGCCAGAAGTAAGATGAAGCGCCACCGTTGGAAATGCGTAAACGTAGTTTGTCCCCCGCTTTAGGAGGTTTGCCATCAATGTATTTCAGTTCCGTAATGTGATTGCCATTCAGTAAAACCCTATCGTAATACACATCGCTTACGTCCATGGCCAGCATGCGCTTCCATTCGTTGGTAAGCTTGGTTTTTAAATGTCCGCTGCGGATGGCTTCGGCATAGCTTTGTGTTGAACCTTTTTTTATAGCAAACCAGTCGCTTGCGTTGTGCAGCATACGGTGTACATTTTCGGGTTTTAGATTGGTCCATTCGCTGATCATAATGGGTATAGCCGGCAGATCGTCAATTCCTTTCCGCGGAGCCTTGCCCTCAGCTTTCCCTGCAGACGAGGAAACATCTTTATGCATAATAAAGCTGCCATACATCCCTATCTGCTCCTGTAACCCTGAGTGTGAATGATACCAATGCGTGCCGTTCTGAATAATGGGGAAGCGATATGTGTAAGTTTCTCCCGGTGCAATTGGTTTTTGTGTAAGCCAGGGTACACCATCTTCTTTATTGGGCAGGAATACACCGTGCCAGTGCAGGGAAGTGCTTTCTTTTAGCTGGTTATGCACTACGATTTCCGCAGTATCGCCTTGAGTAAATTCAAGCGTCGGCATCGGTATCTGCCCGTTTACGGCAATGGCTCTTTTTGCTTTGCCTGCATAGTTTACGATAGTGTCTTTTACAAATAAATCGTAATGCACTACTTTTTGGGCAATGCCGAGCCGGAAAACAAAAAGTGTTAATATGCTTAACGATAACAGTTTTTTTGAAAGCATATTTTTGACCCGTTTTAAAATCGTGTTGAAATATATTTTGAAAGGCGCCGCTCATCAGCGATGCCTTAAAGATTATGATTTTGTTTCTGCCACCTTTCCGCACGTAAGCATTGATGAACCGTAGTAAGGATTTCTGATTTCTTTCTCTTTACTTAACCAATAAGCTTTCTTCATCGGGCAGTATTGATAATAGACTGCCTGGCCTGCCTTGTTGTCGCTTTTTACAAGCTTCCACATTATAGTAGATACATCATTGAACGCCGCTCTTTGCTTTTCAATACCACTTGCCTGGCTTAGCTTTTCAGTGGCTTTCAGTAACGCATCTTTTAGCTCAAAACTCCTTTCGTCTTTTACTGATTGATATAGTATGCTGATAGCCTGTGAAGCGTTTTTGCTATCGCTGTTTACCAAAGCGTTCTTTACGTTGATGTAGCTGTTCAGGAAGTGATCCGTGTTTTGGGCAAATGCTGTACACCCCGCCAATAATATTACCAGCATTATTAAACTCTTTTTCATTGTTAATATTTTACGTTTATAAAATCTCTATTTTAAATCCTGCTTTCTGTACTGTTTCTATTATTTCTTTGCCGGTAATTCCTTCTGATTTAACGGTAAGCACCTTGTCTTTATTGTTGATGTCTACATTCCATTCACCAATGCCTTTTGCGTTATCTAAATAAGGTTTTACTGATGTTACACATCCGCCGCAATTGATATTTGTTTTAAACTGAAAATTTTTATGTTCCATTTTCTTTGAATTTACACGTTAATAATGAGTACAAAGTTCAACATAAGAATGCTGCCAGCTATTGTGTTATTTCCTGTTTGATTTATGAGATTTACGGGTTTAAAGAACTGGCAGGTCCGGATGATTAAAAACCTCCCGCCGCGCCGGGCTCAGATATTTTTGATCAGGTACCAGATCAGGATAACGCTTATAAGTACCATGCCAGCAGTAAGATAAGTGATTAGCGGATTAGAGCTGGAATAGTTGTCCGAGGCAATCTGTTTTTCTATCTTCTTGTAATTGATATAGGCCATGGCAGCGGTTAACGAACCTATTGCAACCAGTATAACACCTATAATACCTGAATATCCTGTTGGGGGAGCGGTTACCTGTTTGCCAACGATTTGTGAAACCTGCCTGATAAACATTGAAAATTTAACCACAATAAAGCCAAAGCCCATGATTCCTATGCTGGTTCTGATCCACGCCAGGAAAGTTCTTTCATTGGCAAGATGGTCATTGGGTTTCCCTTTTTGTTTATTTTCCATTTTTTATACCAAACATACAAGAAGCCTGCCGGACTGCAGTCAGATTTTCCATTTATAAATGCTACAATGAGGAAAGCGTAATACAGCGGCCTATTACTTTTCTACAGCAACCGGGGTGGCATCATCGGACACCGGGCATCTTTCCTGCAAACGATAAATAATTTGAACGAGCTTTGTCGGTTCAATATTGCACCACATCCTTACGAACGATGCAGATCTTGTTTATCAGTCATCTAAACCTTTGTTCTCAAGAATTTTCGGAATATATTTTTCAATCCTCGCTTGCCTTGTTTTGGATTGTTTGGCCTGGTTGAAGTAAAGTAAATATCCTTTTTGCCGGCCGGGTGTCAGGGAGTAAAATGCTTTGTTTAATGCTTTATTCTGGTCTAAAACTTTCTGAAACTCTTCGGGAGCAGGATGGCCGGCGGTCGTCTTCATTGTTACTTTCTTTCCCGATTTTTCAACGGTAATGGCTTCTTTAATATAATTTTTAATAACGGGTTCCAGTTGTGTGATTTGTTCTATATTCGTAAACCTGATTTGTCTTGCCAACTGCACATTTTCGGTTTGCTGAATCAATATATTTTCAGGGTCTTTCAGCAAAGCGCCTTTATGAAACAATAAGGCACAATATTCCTTAAAACCGTGAATGAGTACGATGTTTTTCCCTTCAAAGGTGTAGCAGGGATGCATCCATTTGTAATCTTCTTCAAGCGATGGGTTTTCACGAATGATTTTACGTAATAAGTGAAATTCGTCTTTCCATTTTTTTGCCTTTCCGAAAAATTGTTCTGCCTGTCCGTTCATTGAAGTCGATTTAATTCTTTTCAGGAATGATTTTTCTATCGGCTGGCCGGAAATACCATGATAAAACCGTTACCGATAATAGTACTAATGAGGGAATAGCTTCAGCAAATGATTGTCCAGCTACTAAATGTGAAACAAACGCGCCTGACATGACAAAGAAAAATCCTGCGTAAGCCCATTCTTTCAGTAATGGAAATTTAGGGATAAGAATCGCAATAACACCTAACAGTTTCCATACGCCAAGGATGCTTAAAAAATATAACGGATAGCCCAATGCGGCTACTATTTCATTGTAACCACCTATTTGTAGTAATTGTTGTATGCCTCCTGCCGTCATTCCTATTGACAGAAATAGGGTTATAATCCAATAGACGATTTTATTTCGCTTTTTCATATTTGTTATTTTAGTTTATGGATGATTTCCTGTAGCCTGGTATGTGCCATATTGATGCCTTGTGCAAAATGCATTTGCAATAACTGGTTTCTGAATTCAATGGACTTGAACACAATGTGCATTGTGAGCTTACTTGTATCGCCTGTTAGGTTTTCAAACTCCAGGTATTCAAGCTGAACAGGAAAGGACGTGTTTTCCATTTCAAATGTTCGTGTAATTCTTTGGTTCGGAATAAATTCGTGTATTGTTCCGTTTGCCCTGAAAACGACGTTGCCATTGTGCGATGTTTCAAAAGCATAAGAGCCGTGTTTTTTATTTTCCATTTTCAGCACTTTCGTTCCCATCCATTGCTCAAAAAGTTCAGGCTCTTCATAAGCTTTAAAAAGATGTTCTACAGGCAAATCAAATTCCCGTGTAATGATGATTTCCTGCTTTCCCTCTTCGGCATAGACTTTTGTTTTTTGTTCCATTGTCTATTTGCTTTTATAGTTTTTACTCACTAATGATTATTTCCTTTTGTATTCCTGAATTTTCGATTTCATTACGGCTTCCAGTTTATTAAACCTGTCGTCCCACATTTTGCGGAAAGGCTCAATGAAATCCGCTACCTCTTTCATCTTTTTACCATTGATGCGATAATGAACTTCTCTGCCGCTTTGCTCCTGCTCAAGTAATTCGCACTCTGTTAGAATTTGCAGGTGTTTTGAAACAGTGGGCCGTGCCGTGTCAAAATTTGACGCAATCGCGCCTGCTGTCATAGATTGGGATGCAACTAACAGCAGTATGGCTCTTCTTGTAGGGTCGGCAATAGCCTGAAATACATCTCGCCTTAAATTCATCAGTTGGTTTTTTATTTATTGGATCGCGCTTTGTTTTATTTATGAAGTCATTTGGCTACAAATATAAGTGTAGTTATTTGGCTACGCAAATTATTCGGAAATTTTTTTACCAGGCGAAACCTACTTGCTTTGCGTTAATGATGGCTGCCGGGCAGGGTTCTTTTGTGAATCTAAACGAAACAAAAGAGGTGATGCCCAAATGGAAATAAGCCTATTTCTTCCACCTCAGGCGCAGGCTGTTCGTTACTACGCTTACGCTGCTCAATGCCATTGCTGCACCTGCGATCATTGGATTTAATAAAAAGCCGTTAAAAGGATAAAGAATACCTGCTGCAATTGGAATACCGATCACATTATAGATAAATGCCCAGAACAGGTTTTGTTGAATGGTGGCTACGGTTTGCTTAGACAGGCGGATTGCCTGTGGTATCCTGCTAAGATCAGATGAAATGATCGTCATTTTAGCCACATCCATTGCAATATCACTTCCCTTACCCATAGCAATACTTACATCTGCAGTGGCAAGGGCGGTACTATCGTTGATTCCATCTCCTACCATTGCAACAATTTTTCCTTGCTGTTGCAATTCTTTTATAAAGTCCGCTTTATGCTGTGGTAATACTTCTGCCTTGTAATGCCTGATGCCTGTTTGCTGCGCAATGGCCTGAGCAGTGGCTTCATTATCGCCCGTAAGCATATAGGTTTCTATGCCCATTTCCTGCATTTGCTTAATAGCAGCTACCGATGTTTCTTTAATCTTGTCTGAAATAGCGATTACTGAAAGTGCCTGTTCATTATCTGCAAACCATATTACTGTTTTGGATTGTTCACTCCATTTATCCGCTTGTTTTAACAACTCATCTGCAATATTGATATTGTTCTCTGCTAATAGTTTTTTATTACCGGCGAAATAAGTTGTATTATTACAACTGGCTTTTGCTCCTTTACCTGTAATGCTGTCGAACCCTGATAAGTACATAGCGGGCACTCCTTCCAGATGTTTTACTATTGCTTCGGCCAATGGATGTTCTGATTGCTTTTCAATGCTTAATAAAATATTTTTAGTTGTATCATCATTATGCAGCCATTGGATGCCAGTTACCTGCGGCCTGCCTTCGGTAATGGTTCCGGTTTTATCCAATACAACGGCCTTTATTTTCTTAGCCAGCTCCAGACTTTCGGCATCTTTGATTAAAATGCCGTTTTCCGCTCCTTTGCCTACACCTACCATAATAGCTGTAGGGGTAGCCAATCCTAATGCACAGGGACAGGCAATTACCAATACCGTAACGGCTGCCAATAGCCCCTGCACCGTACCATTATCACCACCCAATAACAACCATAATACAAAAGTAAGTATGGCTATTGCTATAACTATCGGAACAAAAATACCTGCAATCTTATCGACCAGTTTTTGTACAGGTGCCTTACTGCCCTGCGCATCCTGCACCATTTTAATGATCTGCGCAAGCATGGTTTCTTTACCCACTTTCAAGGCTTTAAACCTGAAGCTGCCCTTTTGGTTGATCGTTCCGGCAAATACTTGGTCGTTTTCTTTTTTCAGTACCGGAACAGGCTCCCCGCTCAGCATACTTTCATCTACGTATGAACTCCCAGAAATCAGCATTCCGTCTACCGCAATTTTTTCACCGGGCTTTACCAGGATAATATCACCTGCGTTTACGGCCTCAATGGTTGTGTGTTTTTCCGTTCCGTCCGCCTGTATCACCAATACGGTTTTGGGCTGTAAGCCCATCAGCTTTTTAATAGCCGATGAGGTGCTTCCTTTGGCTTTTTCTTCCAGTAGTTTTCCTAACAGAATAAATGTGATCACTACAGCTGCTGCTTCAAAATATACGTGAGCGTGCAGCCCTCTTTGATGCCAGAAATCTGGAAAAAGCATATTGAATACACTGAAAATATAAGCAATGCCGGTACTCAGTGCCACCAGCGTATCCATATTGGCAGAACGATGCCGTGCCTGCTTCCATGCATTAATGAAAAAATCTTTTCCCATCCACAATACAACAGGTGTTGCGAACAGCCACATGATTTCATTGGCATAGGAGATCTCCATAAAAAACATCCCTGTCACCACTACCGGGAGCGTTAGTATAATTGCCCATAAGGTTTTGTTTTTAAGTTGCTTGAATTGATGAGCATGAATAGCTTCCAATGTTTCCTGCTGTTTGGGTTCCTCTTCTACGAGTAAATCATAACCAACGGATTGTACCGCTTTCTGCAGCTTCGCAGCATCTGTGATGTTGGGTAAATATTCTACAGTAAGATTGCCTGTAGCAAAATTTACAGAAGCATTAATCACGCCCTCTGCATATTTAACAATGCTTTCGGCGCTATTTGCGCAGGAGGCACAACTCATGCCCAATACAGGAAAAGTATTTTTAACAGTGGTAACGCCATATCCCAGGCCTTTAATGGCTTTAACTGCTTCTGCCACAGCTTCGTTGTCTTCTGCGGTAATAACTGCCCTGCGGTTGTTCAGTTCTACCTTATGACTCTCTACACCTTTAACCTGCGCCAGCCCTTTCTCTACAATTAGTGCACAATGCTCACTTTCTACATTTTCTAAAGGCAGATATATTGTTTGTTGATGATTTGTTGCCATAGCCTGTATATTACAATACAAAGTTGGCAATAATGCCTGTGGCAGCTATTGTGCAATTATGGAATTGATTTGTAATATTTACACTTCGTCCAAGGGCTTTCTTTTATCTTCCCTGATCTGTTTAAAATGGCTTGGAGTAAGTCCGGTCACTTTTTTGAACTGGTTGCTTAAATAGGCCACACTTGAATAATTTAAACGGGAAGCAATCTCGCTTAACGATAACTCATCGTACTCCAGTAGTTCCTTTACCTTTTCTATTTTCTGAGCAATAAAATATTTCTCAATAGTAGTGCCTTCTACTTCTGAAAACAGGTTCGACAAGTAGTTGTAGTCGTGATGTAATTCCCGGCTTAAAATGTCCGACAAATTATTTTTAGTATCATTATCCTGGTAGTGCACCAGGTCGATAATAACATTTTTTATCTTCTCAATGATCCTGCTTTTTTTATCATCAATAAGCTCGAACCCGAGAGTGGTCAATACTTTCGCCAATAGTTCTTTTTCTCCTGGTGTAGGCTCTTTTTTAAGTGTTACTTCGCCCAGCTTAATATTTTCAATAGCTAAACCGAGCTTTTCCAGTTCATTCTGTACCACCATAATGCAGCGGTTACAGACCATATTTTTTATAAAAAGTGTGCTCATATTTATTCCTCACCGCTTTCGGCATATTCTCAAAAATAGACCTATGTAGGTGTATATACAATCTTTATTCTATTTTTTTCAAATCCTCGTCATAAAGTCCTGTTAACAGGCTGTTTCCGTTTTTGTCTGTTTTTATGCCTCCGTATTTGGCCTTGTCATATCTGGCTGCATGCCCTTCCTGGAAAAAGAAAGATGCTGCTCCTATGTTAATGCTCCATTGATCCGGAGAGGTATATTCAATAAGATACTCTCCTTTATTCAGGGGTGTCCGGTGCTCTTGAAATCGGACGCGCCTGGCTATTTGATTTGTGTCTGGCAGAACAACGCAATAACCACGTTTTGTAATGTTTGCAGAACCAATATCTTCCGAAATTTTATAGCGCAAAGCCATGTAATCTCCCTGCATTAAAGAACGGGGGTCAACAGGGGCAAGCTCCAGCAATATCAATTGCCCGTTCTTTAACAGTGCCTCTTTTTTCGCAACAGAGTTATTGAAATAGATCAGTAAGAAAATGAGGTTCAGCAATATAATGAACCATTTATATTTTTTCATTAGTAGTCAGTTTCTTGTGGGTGAATAAATAAAGTGATATAAAAAATACGCCGGTTAAAAGCAAGAGGACAGATTTGGTCAGCAGCGTAAAATGAAGATCATAATAATACTGTGCAATAAAGTATATGAATGCAATAATACCCAAAACAAAACCGGTTGTATAGTTTACCAGGAAGCCCAGTAAAATGATCAGAACGGCACCTGGTATGGCTGGCGACAATGCGGATGGCAATAATATAAGAACGGCGAAAATGTATATGACGGTTTTATGCTGTGCCCTGGTTATATTCAGCATACTAAACAGAATGAATATCAAATAAAGTATCGCAGCAATAATGATTACAGATGATAGCCATATATAGTCTGGCGATACAGGAACGAGGTCTTTTTTACCAAGAAATACCAGACCTGCCAAAAATGATAAGATCAATCCAGCTCTCGCAGGGGCGTAAAGTCTGGCTAATGCTTTACCGGCTGTAATTATTTTAGATTCTTTCAGGAAAAGATACGCTACAGCCAGTGCAAGTGCTGCAACGTAAATATGAATAAGATCGTAAGCTTTGTTTAATATAATGAGCGTTAAAATACTTCCGTTTATTATCAGAACAGCAAGAAAAGAAAGAATGTAATGCGGCACTATACTTAATGAGAGAAACGCAATAAGTATAAAGGCTATACTAATAGTAGTTCCGGTTATTTTTAAGCCACCCATTCCCAGTCCCAACAGGATAAAGCCAATGATAAAAAAGGAAACACTTAATGTGTCGATAATTATTTTATCATGCTTTTTGTTGATCCAGACAGCACCGACTATACAAAGTGCTCCAAAGATTAATAAGCCCGGGTTGGATCTGTACAGCCCTGCAATAAAAAGAAAGCCCAAAAGGGCAAGGCTTGCCAGTAAGCCGCCCAGAACAGACAGTATTTTTATAATCAGCGATTGATCATCGTTACTTTTTTGATAAGCAGACTCAATAGCCTCTTTATTGTACCGCAGTTCTTTCTCCTGAGTAGTTTGTAAATAATCCAGCAGTTCTTCTATGTGGTCCTTATTTCTCATTTTTCCATTTCTTTTGAAAAGTGACCAGGTTTTTGATAACCAAAGTAACGGAGGTTATAATAAACAGGCCGACTAGCAGGAACATCATTTCTCCATCTGATATTTTGATAAACAAGGCTGACATGATTACAATAATACCGAAGGGAATGATAGCAAGATAAAAACCGTTTTTTGTTTTCAGCGCGTACCATATACCTAATGTAAATCCTGTTAAAGTAAGTAAGATCAATACAGGGAAGGCAACCTGGTGATCATCAAAAATCCCGGTAATAATCCCGGTAGTAGCGGAAATTACAGCAGCCAGCGCCACTGTATGCAAGAACCAGACAGGCATGTTGGCCATTTTCCTGTACCTGGCAATTAAAGCAGCAGTAACCGGTACAGCGGCATTAATGATGAAAAGCAGGGTAAAAACAAGCACTTCCGACCAGTTCCCCGCAACCTGCTGCGCGTACAAAATAAGTGTTGTATTGATCAGAATTAGGTATAGCAGCCATAAAGGTGCAAAGCCTGCAACAAATACCCATAAAGTTATAAAAAGCGTCCAGGCCAGGAAGAAGTCATATGCATTGGCGCCTGTTTGATAGATCTGTCCGAATACGGCAAACAAAACGCCTACCAGAACCGCTGCAGCAGTAAGTATGATATTCCTGCCGGTAATATTGATTTTAAGAAATAATACAAGGCACGTTGTTGCAATGATCAGCAGCTCTATAAGCCCTGTTTTAGTAAACCTGTGCAGATCTGCCCAATTGTAAGCAAAGAAAAAAACGATCCCCGATGCCGCAAAACCAATACCAAGGCTTATAAAAAACAGCAGCAAAAATTTTTGCCATGCCTCTTTATTATGATATACATTTTTTTTCAGGATTTTGTCAGCTCCTTGCTCGGTTAAGCTGCTATGTCTGCTAATGATATAAATGTCTTCCCGCTGTATATTTTGCATCGGTTTTTTTTAAGTTGTTCGTTTTCAGTATTCGCTTTTATTAAAGTATTAAAGAATAGCGATCTGAAAAAATATTATACAGAGGCTAAAAGCAAAGGCCCAAAGCTAAATTATAAGTCATTGTTATTACATGAAGTATAGTAGCTCTATACAGGCTTTGTACAATAACTCTTTACCCGCCAGGCGGCGCATCAGGCAATTACCGCTAACAACTGAAGCGTCTCTGCATTTCCAGAAGAAATGAGCCAGGCCGGTTAATCTTTAGATTCTTTCCTCCGCTCAGCCCACAATTCGTTAAAGGACTTTTTAGGGAACACAAGCCTGCTGCGATCTTTAGTCCAGGCGTCTGCAATAGAATTAATTACCTTTGTTTTTATATTACCATTGGCTATATTCATCCATCTGCGCTTCAGCATTCCCGCCTTCCACATTTTCCAGGCTACTTTTTCTGCCAAAGGAGCATGGCCCTGCTGCCGTGCTTCGTGGCGGTTTTCCAAAAGCAGTTCGTGAAGATTTATTCTTACCGCACATACTTCGGTACAGTTACCACAAAGTGAAGAAGCATGGCTTAAGTGCTTCCATTCCTTCATAGGCTTTAAGTGCGGTGTAATAACAGAGCCGATAGGGCCGCTGTAGGTAGTGTCATAAGTATGGCCGCCAATATTTTTATAAACCGGGCAGGCGTTTAAGCAGGCTCCACAGCGGATACAGTACAGGGCCTCGCGTGTTTTTTCATTGGCCAGCATATTGGTGCGCCCGTTATCCAGCAGTATTACGTACATTTCTTCCGGGCCATCCGTTTCTCCGGGCTGCCGGGGGCCGGTAACGATCGTACTGTAAGAAGTGATACGTTGTCCTGTTCCAAAGGTGGCCAAAAGCGGCCAGAATAATGCAAGGTCTGTCATTGAAGGGATCATTTTTTCAATGCCTGCAATTACAATATGCGTTTTCGGCATGGAGCAGCTTAATCTTGCATTTCCTTCATTTTCCGTAATCGCAATGCCACCGATATCCGCAATGATAAAGTTGGCTCCTGTAACGCCTACTTCCGCTTCAGCATATTTCTGGCGCAGCTTATCGCGGGCTATGAGTGTTAGTTGTTCTGCACTAAGACCGGGATCAGTACCCAGCTTATCGGCAAATAACCTGGCAATGTCGGCCTTGCTTTTATGCATGGCCGGTGTTACAATATGATATGGGGTTTCGCCATCCAGCTGCTGGATGTACTCCCCTAAATCCGTTTCGATACTTTCAATACCATGCGCTTCCAGATGCCTGTTCAGGTGTATTTCCTCGGTAACCATGCTTTTGCTTTTTACCAGCGTGCGGCAATTTTTTGCTTTGCAAATGGCCACGATCTCATCCATAGCCTGTTTAGCATCTTCACACCAGATCACTTTTGCGCCGCGGCCTGTAATGAGCGCTTCAAAATTTTCAAGCTGCTGGTCCAGGGTCTCAATCGCCTTCCACTTTAAGTTTTTAGCCCGTTCACGGGCAAGGGATACATCAGCAAACTGTTTTTTGCCTGCAGGCACAGAGGCATTGTACCGCCCGATATTAAAGTTGATAACCTGGCGGTGATCTCTGTCTGCTGCTTTTTCTTTGCTTTTCTTTTGAAAGGCTGTAGATGAATGGGACATATGAAGAAATAACAGATAGGTTTAAGAATGTAAAGGCTTTGCTCAGGCTCCGTTTTCATGCGCAGCTACAGCTTGCTCCAGCACCTCGTAAAATGCAGCTCCGTATTTTCTTATTAATGGTTCTTTTAAAAACTGGTAAACCGGAACCTTTAATTTTTCTCCCAGCTTACACGCAGGGCTGCATAGCTTTTTACGTGGTTCGTAATTCAGGCGTTCGTAGTCTCCATGCCTGCCTTTGTAAGCTATAATGGGGTACAGGTGGCAGCTGATGGGTTTTTTCCATTGTATTTTTCCATCATTATAAGCCTGCTCAAACGCACATTTGATCAGGCCATTCTCTTCACGGTAAGCGTAAACGCAAATTTCATTATCACTGGGCAGGGTAGGAGTTACCCAGCCAAACTCATCATCATACAGGTACCTGCCTTTTTTTTCTACTTCTTCAATGGCATCTTTGGTCATATAAGCCTGAATGATCTCGTAATATTGATCCACCTCTTTCAGCTCCTCGATGCTTAACGGTGCACCGGCGTCGCCTTCTTCACAGCAGGCGCCTTTACATTTGGAAAGATCGCACACGAACTGAGCCTCTGCCACATCGTCGCTAATTATTTTGTTGTCGATTATAATCATTATGCAAAAGTAATGCAATGCAACGGATCGGTCTACGGTGTATATTATTCCTTTGTTTTAATTACTACCTGTGCTTTTTTTACACGGTTTCTTTCTACTTCAAGCACGGTAAACTCAAAATCGCCGGACTGCACAACGGTGCCTTCATGAGGCAGTTCGCCGGATATTTCATTGATCAGGCCGCCAAGCGATTCATTATCTCCCCTTACGGAATCAAATGTATTTACAGGTAGCTGCATGATCCTGCATACATCACGAAGCATGGTGCTGCCATCAAACAGGTAGGTATGATCGTCTACTTTTTTATTATTGATTTCATCTTCGTCGAACTCATCTTTTATATCCCCTATAACTTCTTCCTGGATATCTTCCATTGTAACAATACCGCTGGTTCCGCCAAATTCATCTACAACAATAGCAAAGTGTACACGCTTTTTCTGGAACTCCAGAAGCAGGTCTTCAATAAGCTTGGAATCAGGAACAAAATAGGGCGCCCTGATCACGGTATGCCAGTCAAAATCCGTTTCGTATAAATGAGGAATAAGGTCTTTGGTATTAAGAATGCCTTCAATTTCATCCAAGTTACCTTTATAAATGGGAAGGCGTGAATATTGCAGGTCTTTTATTTTTTCGATCAGTTCGGTAAAAGGAGTGTGATACTCTATACCGTTTACATACAGGCGGCTGCGCATTATCTTCTTCACCGATATCTTGCCGAACTTTACAATGCTTTTCATGATGTTTTTCTCTTCCGGAGAAGCTTCGTCATCTGTTTGCACATCAATGGCTTCATCAAATTCCTGCAGGCTGTTAGCTTCAGCATTTTCAGTACCCAGCACCTTACCAAGGCCATACGCAACGGCCACGATCCCTTTGCTCATCCTTCGTAAAATGTAATGGATTATTTCTACAATAAAAAGCAATACAGGCCATTCGTATGCAAAGCGTAGGCTGTTTTGCCTTGCCCATACACGGGGAAATATTTCCAGTGGAAAAATGATCAGTAAAGCGATAAGCAGCCATTTTAGGGCAATAGAATATCCGCTGTGCAAATATTCAGGCGGTGTATATTGATTAATCAGGTAATTGGTTAAAATAATAAGACAGATGTTCAGGATGGTTTTGGATATCACCATGGAAGTATATACTTCTTTGGGCTCATCCAGCAGGTCAATAATTCTGCGGGCGGCAGGCTGCTGTCTCGTTTTTAAAACATCTATATCTTTTTCATTAAGAGAAAAAATGGCGGCCTGTGATCCGGCAACTGAAAAAGACAGGAATATAAGCAATAAAAGAACCACAACCAGTATAGTACTGCTTTGCGGGGTAGCCTGCAGCTCTATCTGCAGTAAGGGGTTCAGCAATAAAATAGCAAAGGCCGGTGTATCCAAAACAAATTAATTAATAAGGTTTTAAACAGGCGCTTAATACAAATATGAATGTATACATTTATATTAAAAATAAGATATCCGTATGTTCTTTAAAAACTGATGCTACCGGCCTCATTGTTGTCTGTTGCCGGCGGGTGATCATTGGGTGCCGGTTCCTCATGCTCTTGGGAAAGGCCTTCTGCTTTTTTATCCAGCATGATCAGGTTTTCACCTACTACTTCAGTAATATATTTTTTTACACCATCTTTATCCTCCCAGCTGCGTGTACGTAATCTCCCCTCAATATATACAAGGCTCGATTTGTGTAAAAACTTCTGGGCAAGATCTGCAAGGCCACGCCACAGAACAACGGTATGCCATTCTGTTTGCGATACCAGTTTGCCCGACCTGTCTTTAAAAGTTTCCGTTGTGGCCAGAGGAAATTTTGCAACGGAGATATTTCCTTCAAGCAGTTGCACTTCAGGGTCTTTTCCCAAATTACCAATCAACATTACGCGGTTAACACCTCTCATAATAAGTATAAATTTTTCTTATGTAAGTATGTATGAAGCTATAGTACTATAAAATTAATTTTTTTTAGGCATTTGAAAAAATAATGCTTCCGGCTGATGCATAAAGCTTTTTTGTTGTTAAAAAAGAAACATCAAAACTGATGCTGCTGCGTGTGCCTTTTTGGCGGGCTGCTCAACCTGGAAATATAGATATATTATGGGGGTGTTTAACTTCAGCCAAACTGTGTTATTCGGCTCCCGCATCCTTGCTGCCCGATAAAAAGTCGTTAATTATTTTAGGAAAAGAATAATCTTTAAGGTCCTTAACAGCCACCCATTTATAGGTTTGCATTGTCGCGGGCCTTTGATCGGTAAATGCATACACAAACCGGGCACTAATGCTTTGATGCGTAAGCTTTTGCCTGTAAATGGTATCTGGTGTTTTTATAGCAGTTCCTTCCGTAATCCAGCCTAAACCCTTAGCCTCCTTAACCGCCTGTTCTGCAGCAGTGGCGTCGGGAAACTCGATCAGGGGAAATCCGTGGAGATGGCGCCAAATGTCTTTTTCTGTTCTTTCATGCAAAGCGATTGTGCCCTGATACTGTATCAGGAAAAAATAAAAAAAACGGTTTCGTTGTTTTATCTTTTTTTCTTTTACCGGCAGTTCCTGTATGCTGTTTTGGGTATACGCTACACAGTATTTTTTAAAAATACAGCTGGTGCATAAAGGTACCGCCGGCTTGCATACCGTAGCGCCAAAGTCCATAATGGCCTGGTTGTATTTGCCTGGTCTTTCTTTATCCAGAAGTTCTGCAGCAAGGAGGGTAAATTTTTTTCTGCCTGCAGTGGTGTCTGTAGCATCGGCAATACCAAATACCCTGGCCAGGATGCGGAATACATTTCCATCTATTACTGCAAAAGGCAGGTTGAAGGCAAAAGAGGCAATAGCTGAAGCCGTATAAGGGCCGATTCCCCTTAGGTTAAGGATCTCTTCGTACTGACGGGGAAACACGCCCTTCAGTTCCCGGTAAATATATTTTGCCGTAGCTATCAGATTGCTGCATCTTGAATAATAGCCCAGGCCTTCCCAAAGCTTATAAACTTTTTTTTCTTCGGCAAGGGCCAGGTGGCTAACCGTAGGAAAGTGCTGTATAAAGCTATTATAATACTCCATACCCTGCTCTACCCTTGTTTGCTGCAGGATGATTTCACTGAGCCATATTTTATAAGGATCTTTTTCTTCTTTCCAGGGCATTTGTCTTTTATTGTCTGTTTCATGCCACTTTAACAACAATTTTGAAAATTTGCTGAAATTCAGAGTTTTATGTGTTAAATTGTTCAAAAGTTTTTATTTATTTTTCTGAAAGAAAAAAATTGGATTAATAATTGTTAATATCTTAGAAGTATTATTTGTAAAATGCTGTTATACAATTTAAATTAGTAGTTAAAATAATATCAAATTATGCGAAAAGCGGACTTGGTTAATAAGATTTCTGAGAAAACCGGTATCCCTAAAGTAGATGTACTGGTAACTCTGGAAACAATGTTTAAAGAAGTTAAGGATACGCTGGCTTCTGGTGAAAACATTTATATTCGTGGTTTTGGCAGCTTTATTACCAAAAAGCGGGCTGCAAAAATCGGCCGCAATATTAAGAAAAATGTAGCGGTTCATATTCCTGAACATTATATTCCTGCTTTTAAGCCAGCAAAGGAGTTCAGTATCGAGGTAAAAAAATTAAAAGAGCCTAAGCCAGACGATGGACCTGGAGAAGATCGTGATGATTAGCTATATCTCTAACTACAATATATAGCTGCTTCCTGTTTTATCCTTTCCTTTTTAAACAATTTATATAGTATTGGGGTTAACTTTGCAATCAAAATATATTTGGATTGTGAAAAAACCCCAATATTTAACTATATCTCTGGCAGTAGCTGTATTGTGCTTGCTTTGGGCTTTTGGAAAGACCAAACCTGAACCAAAATCAGTTGTTCATGAAGAACATTCTCATGATGATGGCCATGACCATCCCGCTCCATCTTCTGTCGGCGGAGTATTAATTTCTTCATTTTCAATTGATAGTGCCTTAGAAGTTGCAAAAAGCAAATTGTCTGAGCGCAACATATCTCGACTCGGCCAGCTTGAGGCGTCGGTTTCCGGAACAGCAGATAATCAACAAAAAATACATGCTTACCACCAGCTTTCGGGCTTTTGGAAAGATAGCATAAAGGCCTTTGTGCCCTATGCCTGGTATATGGCTGAAGAAGCAAGGTTGGAAAATTCAGAAAAAAACCTCAATTTTGCAGGCCATTTGTTTTTGAACAATCTGCAGCATGTAGAAAATACGGAGATGGCAAGGTGGATGGCACTGCAGGCAAAAGATTTGTTCGAAAGATCTTTGAAGCTTAATCCCGGGAACGACTCGGCAAAAGTAGGCTTAGGTGCTACTTATATGTTTGGCGGCATATCCAATGCTCCAATGGAGGGTATTGCCAAGATAAGAGATGTGGTTGCCAAAGACAGTACGAATGTATATGCGCAAATGACTTTGGCTATGGGTTCGCTAATGAGCGGACAAACAGATAAAGCCAAAGAGCGTCTTGAAATAATAACCCGGCTGGATCCTGAAAACCTGCAGGCGGTATTATTGCTGGCAGATATTTACGAAAAACAGGAAAATAAACAGGAAGCTTTAAAATTTTATCAGAAAGCATTACCGTTGACCACCAATCATACGGAAATGAAAGCTGAGCTTGAAAAAAGGATTATTGCTTTAAAAAAGCAGAATTAATTATTATTAAACGTATTAAAATTATTTGAACTATGCCTTGTGGTAAAAAAAGAAAACGTCATAAAATTGCAACTCACAAACGCAAAAAAAGACTAAGAAAAAACCGTCATAAAAAGAAATAAACGCTTTTTAGGAAATATTCTACATAAAACCCCGTAGATTACTTTTGCGGGGTTTTATGTGATTTTGTCAGTTTTCATACCCTTTATCGTTATATGCATTTTCCAGCCTTAAATGCCATATGCTTTTCCCTTGCATTACAATAACGTATAAAGTTGGTTAAGTTTACTTTTAAAGACATAGCCATGTTCATAGGTAATGAATAAAGAAATTGTAATTAATGCCGCTCCTACCGGTGTTGAAATAGCTTTATTAGAAGATAAGAAGCTGGTAGAGTTGCATAGCGAAAAAAGCGACGCCCGCTTTGCTGTTGGTGATCTTTATCTGGGTAAGGTAAAGAGGCTGATGCCCGGACTAAATGCTGCCTTTATAGATGTAGGTTTCGAAAAAGATGCGTTTTTGCATTATACGGATCTGAGCCCTTACGCTAAGTCATTATTGAAATTCACCAATCTGGCCATGTCGGCCACAGATGCGAATCCCGTAGACTTTTCAAAATTTGAGGTGGAGCCGGAAATAGTAAAAACCGGCAAGATCAGTGAAGTTTTGGGCGGTAAGCCCCATGTTCTGGTACAAATACTGAAAGAGCCGATTGCGGCGAAAGGTCCGCGCCTGAGCTGTGAATTGTCGCTTCCTGGCAGGTTTGTGGTAATTACCCCCTTTAATAACATAGTAGCGGTATCTAAAAAGATTCACTCGTCTGAGGAAAGGAAAAGGTTGCAAAAGATTATTGAGGCCGTAAAACCCAAAAATTTTGGTGTCATTGTAAGAACGGCAGCCGAAGGTAAAAATACCGCAGAACTGTATGAAGACCTAGGCAACCTGGTAAACATCTGGAGCACTGTACAGCAAAATTTAAGAGGGGCTGTAGCACCTACTAAAATTTTCAGTGAGCAAAACAAAACCAACAGCATCTTAAGAGATCTGTTAAGTGCGGATTATAACCGCATCGTAACAAACGATAAAAATATTTTTAACGAAACCAAGAACTATATTCAGCGTATTGCGCCCGAAAAAGCGGAAATCGTAAATCAGGCGCAGGGAAACGTGTTTGATGCATTGGGTATTACCAAGCAGGTTAAAGGTTCATTTGGAAAAACTGTAACGCTTAACAGTGGTGCTTACCTGATTATCGAACATACAGAGGCGCTTCATGTGATTGATGTGAACAGCGGTTATAAAAATGTAGGCAATAACCAGGAGCAGAACGCACTTGAAACCAACCTGGAAGCTGCTGCTGAAATTGCAAGACAGCTCAGGCTAAGGGATATTGGCGGGATCATTGTGGTTGACTTTATTGATATGAAGCTTGCAGAGAATAAGAAAAAGCTGCATGAAGTGATGGAGGAAGTGATGGCTGCAGACCGGGCGAAACATTCTGTATTGGCTATATCAAAGTTTGGCCTGATGCAGATAACACGGCAGCGTATGCGCCCCGAAGTGAACATCAATACCCAGGAAGTATGCCCCAGCTGCAACGGCAGCGGTAAAATCTCTTCTACATTAGTACTGGAGGATGAAATTGAAAAGAACCTGAACTATCTGATCACTCATAAGCATAAAAACCTGAAGCTGGTAGTGAATCCTATCATGCACGCTTATTTAACCAAAGGCCTTTGGTGGAACAGCAAGCTATCTAAGTGGAATAAACGGTTCGGGCAAAAAACGCGGTTAGAAAAAAACACGGCGTATCATCTTACAGAGTATCATTTTTTTGATGCTAATGATGAGGAAATAAAATTTTAGAAAAAATGGTAGTGCTTACAGGCTACCATTTTTAATTTTTGTTGATAAGGAACCTAAAAGGTTTTAGCTGCTCTTTTTGTACAGCAGCCAGTATTTTATTTCTTTTAGAGGTAATATGATTCCGGTTCACCAGTTCATGGGCGTTGCAGAACCCATCGATATTGTCAACACACGCAATCACTTCATTCAGATGTTCTACTCTGGGCGGTACAGACCGGGTATCTTTTACCAAAAAAATAATATCTCTGCTATATTTATTCATGAAGCATTTCAACCGTAATGAATAGTAAATTTACTTTATTTTACAATTAATTATTCCCAAAAGTTCAATTTTGTAAGTTAATTTTTTTGATTTGCATCAATGCCGGACTCTAAAAAGCTGAAAATATTGGTTGCTCCGCTCGATTGGGGATTAGGGCATACTACCCGCTGCATGCCCGTGATCGATGAATTATTAAAAAAAAATGTTGAAGTACTGCTGGCAGGCAATGAGGTTCAGAAGAAAATACTAAACACTGAATTCCCTCAATGTGATTTTTTATCATTAAACGGTTATAATGTAAAATATGCGGATAGCGGCAGGGGATTGATGGTAAAAATGATGCGTCAGCTTCCACGCATCCTTTCTTTAATAAAAGCTGAAAACGACTGGCTTAAACAGGCAATAGCTGACAACTGCATCGATGGAATAATAAGTGATAACCGGTTTGGTTTGTATCATGCCATTGTGCCCTGTGTGTTTATTACACACCAGTTGCAGATAAAAACCGGTGCAGGTAAGATTGCCGATAAATTTGCCCGGAACATTAATTACAGGCGGATTAAAAAATTCTCAACCTGCTGGATACCTGATTTTGAAAGAGCTGTTAACCTGGCCGGGGAGCTTTCTCATCCGGCAGTTATGCCTGTCACTCCGTGCCGGTACATTGGTCCTTTATCCCGCACCACGCCCGTTGATGAAAAAGCCGGTAAAAAAAATATTCTTTTTATTCTGTCAGGGCCTGAACCGCAAAGAACCATTTTTGAAGATATGATTTTTAAACAGCTTAAAAATCATACAGCCCCTGTAACAATTGTAAGAGGACGCCCTTTGGATGTAGAGGTTCCTGTTTTTAATAATAATGTAACGATTTACAATCACTTATCTAAAAATGAGCTGCGGCAGTTAATGCAGGAGGCCGGATACGTTGTGTGCAGGAGCGGGTATAGCTCTGTTATGGACATTAATGCAACGAGGGTAAAAGCGATACTCGTACCTACACCCAGACAAACCGAGCAGGAATACCTGGCCGATCATTTGATGAAAAATCAATTTGCAGTAAGTGGAAAGCAGCACGATTTTGATTTGCCCGGCTTACTGGAAAAAGCGGGCCGTTTCTCTTATAAAGGATTTATCAGGCCCGATGCGGATCTTTTGCCTGAAGCCGTAGATAAGTTTTTACAGGATTGCACAACCGCTCGATCTGCAATCCCGTAAAAAGCCGGTTAAAATTTCACTAAAAAGCCCACACCCAGCATCGATTTTATCTGTGTGGCAGGAGAATCATTCTCAGGGCCAAACAGCTTGGCATCATCATCATAAATCATATCAAGGCTATATGTAAGCGTAAAATATTTGGTAAGCTGCATATTTATCATGTTGGTCCAGTAGAGGTCAACATTTTTCGGTTTTTCCAGGTAGTTGGAATAAAGATCCAGGCGGCTTTTGTAAGAAAACATTTTATTGATCTCTTTCATATAATTTAGGGTGGCAAAAGCGCCGAATTCGGTTTTTACACGTTTCCCGGGATCTACCCCGTAAGCGCCCGCATCAGACAGTGAATCATTCATTACAATGGTCCATCTTACTGTAGCCGGAGAAATAAAAGCAGAGAACGCCTTATCTGGCTTCCATTCAAAGCCCGGGCTAAGTAAAACATAGGCAGGCGAAAGGAAATTAGAGCTAAGGGTTCGGTTGCCGTCATCATCGTAAGTATAGCCCCTGAACATTTGTGAACGGAAGTTAAATAAGGCGCCGGCGTTCCATTTCTCTGAAATAGCATATCCATATTTGGAAACCAGGTCTATGCGATCGTCGTTTTTCCTGCCTCCCAGTGAAGTGGTATTCATATACCCCAGGTTCATGTCAAGCGTATTGTCCCAGCTATGTTTCCCTTTTTTATAAAAAGCATAAGTGCTGAGATTCCCATTTATCGCCAGGGAGAATTTATCACCGCCCGCTGCCCAGTTGCTCAATGATCCCTGGGCGGCATTTAAGCCAATAAAACCTCCTGTTTTCCAGGTACTGGAGGTTGTGTCGGCAGGATCTTTTTTTATTTGACGCTCCGCTTCTTTTTTAAGATTCTTTACGGTTTCGTCCTGGGAGAATGCAGCAATGCTGCTCAGAAAGCTAATGGTGAATAATATTTTTCTCATATGTGTTATTGTTGGTTGCAAAAATAGGTATCTAATCATGAATAGATTATAGAAAATAAGATTTATATTTGAGACCGTGGGTTTAAAATATTAGCTTGCTGGGTGTTACAAGATTGGCGTAAACTGCTTAAACAATACTGATATCAGAAAGGGAAGCTTTTTTGAGGTAAAGACTAAATGACAAGGGAGCAGATCCCCATTTACTTTATCGCAGCAAGGATATCTGCGTCGCAATGAATAAGCTAAAGTGAGCGCTCTGCGATGACATGAAGCGGGATGTTTGAAAAGCTGTAAGGGAAGAAGGGGCCGGTTCGCTGCAACTCCGATGTGTAAACTAAAAAACCTCCGCTGAAGCGAAGGTTTTAAATGCTGTAGGGGGAGGGGTCGAACCTCCACGAGGCGGTTAGCCGCAACACAAAGTTCAGTGGTCAATCCTGGTCGGCCTGACGGTCGGCTCTATGCTGTGTTTATTCCGTGATCCTCACCCCCGAGACAAGAGGGCATGTCTGCCAAAAATTTCATCACCCCACAATTTTTAAGAACTTTACCTGAATGATCAGGCTTTGTTAGAACAAAAATAAAGATAAATGTATATCCGTTCCAAATATTTTAAGTATTTTTTTAAAATATAGTATTATTTCAATAAATTGCACTATTTGTTAGATTATATCAAATTTAAGATGATAGATTATGAATTCTAAATTAAATCTTGACAAGCTGGATTTACAGATCATTGAGCACATGATGGGCGACGCCGAAATATCTTATGCCGATCTGGGTAAGAAACTATTTGTGTCGGGTGGTACTATTCATGTTCGCATTAAGAAGCTTCAGAAGGATGGCGTGGTAAAAGGTACAAAGCTCAATCCTGATCTGAAGCTGCTGGGTTACGATGTCATTGCCTTTATAGGTATTTATTTGAAAGAAAGCTCTCTCTATGATTCCGTAGCAAAAGAGCTGCACAAAATAAAAGAAATTGTCCGGCTCAATTACACCACAGGAAACTATAGCATGTTTGCCGAAATTATATGCAAGGATATTTCTGAACTGCGGGATGTTTTGCACGAAAAATTGCAAAAAATAAAGGGTATAGAACGTACAGAAACCTTTATTTCACTGGAAGAAAGTTTTTCCAGGAATGTTAAAGTGCTGGATTAACAGTTCCCGGAAAACGTAAAAGCCTGCAGAACATTTATTGCCCGATCATTTTTAAAAAGTCTGCTTCGCTGATGATTTTTACAGTGTTGAGCTTCCTGGCTTTGTCGAGCTTGCTCCCTGCATCTTCTCCAACTACCAGATAATTTAACCTGGCGCTTACGCCGTTGAGTATCTTCCCGCCTTTGGCTTCAGCAAGGGCTTCCGCTTCGCTTCTTTTCAAGGTAGGCAGGGTTCCGGTAAACAGAAAAGTTACCCCTTCAAGCGCTCCGCCATCGTGCATCTGATTTTTGCTGTTATTCATTTCTATACCAAGAGCTTCCAGCTCTTTAAGCATACAGATATTATCGTCGTTGCTGAAAAAATGAACAATGCTGCCGGCTACTTTTGGGCCAATGTCTTCGAGTGTTTGCAGTTCTTCCAGCGAAATACGCTTCAGGTCGAGTAGGTGATTGACTTTATGAGCAAGTACCTTGGCGGTTGTTTCGCCGACAAAGCGGATACCGAGCGCAAATAATAAGCGGTGCAGCGGTTGCTCTTTGCTTTTTTCTATAGCCTCTTTTAGCTTTTCGACAGATTTTGTTCCAAAGCCTTCCATTTTTCCAATGGCTTCAAAGTTCAGCTTATAAATACCGGGTATATCTTTTAATAATCCCAGTTCATAGAATTTTTTAATATTTGCCTCTCCCAAACCCCTTATATCCAGCGCATCCTTACTTACATAATGTATCATGCGTTCTACTACCTGTGCCGGACACTCTATGTTAATACAGCGCCAGGCAGCTTCCCCTTCTTCCTTAAAAAGCCGGCTGCTGCATACAGGGCAGCTGTGGGGAAACTCAATTTTTTTTTCATTACCAGAGCGCAGCTCAGATAAGGGTTTTACAATATAAGGTATTACATCACCGGCACGTTCAACCAGTACGGTGTCTCCGATCATCAGATCTTTTTCTCTGATCACATCTTCATTGAAAAGAGAAATAGAGCTTACGGTAACACCGCCAATATATACTGGTTCTATTTTAGCAACCGGTGTTATGGAGCCGGTACGACCTACCTGGAAATCTACATGCATCAACTGGCTGGTTCCCTGCCTTGCCTTAAACTTGAAGGCCATTGCCCAGCGTGGATGGTGAGAGGTCATGCCTAACTGATCCTGTAAATCAAAATCATTCACCTTGATCACCATGCCATCAATCTCGTAAGGAAGATGATCTCTTTGCGCTTCAAATTCGAGGCAGTATTGTATCACATCGTCAATTCCCTCAAATACACGCATTTCTTTTACAGGGCTCCTGAACCCCAGCTCCCACAGTAGCTGCAGCGAACCGGCATGTGTGGTAAGCGCCGCGGGCAGTTCTTTACCGGGTATCAAGGTATAATCGCTGATATGATAAACAAATGCTTCGAGATTCCTTTTTCTTACTTCACCCGGATCTTTTATTCTGAGGGTACCGGCAGCTGCATTGCGCGGATTGGCCAGCGGAGGGAATCCTTTTTCGACGAGCGCATCATTGTATTTTTTAAAGCTGTTTTTATTCATTAAAACTTCACCGCGTATTTCTACCTGCTGCATCCCATAACGGCTAAACCCTGCAGACAGAGGCAAAGAGCGGATTTGCCTTATATTGGTCGTTACATCATCACCGGCTACACCATTACCTCTTGTGGCCCCTCTTACTAAAAAGTCGTTTTCATATATGAGGGAAATGCTTCCGCCGTCAAACTTGGGTTCTACGCAATAGGTAATATTTCCCAGGCCTGACAGCTGCCGGGCTTTTCTGTCAAAATCCTTAAGGTCGGCTTCGTTATAAGAATTATCTAAAGACAGCATGGGGACCAGGTGCTGCACTGTTGTGAAGTTCCCGGTAAGCTCTTTTGCAACACGCTGTGTGGGGGAGTCTTTTGTAATCCAGTCAGGATGCTGGTTTTCGGTTCTTTCCAATACCTTAAACAGCTGATCGTATTCGCCATCGGCAATCAACGGATCATTAAGAACATAATACCTGTATTCATGAAAGCGTAAAGATTGTCTTAACGCTTCCGTGCTTTCTTTTGAACCAAGTATTTCAGGACTTTCTTTTAAAAGCGCCTGTGTGTTTTCCTGCAACGCTTTTGTGCTTTCTTTGCTATACATAGTAATGGATAAAATCGAACTAAAAGTAAAGTTTTTGATGCATAGAAAAAAGCCGTCATTAAGACGGCCTCCTAAGTTTATTGCCTGGCGGGAGATTATTGCAATATGCTGGTAGAGAAAATATGGTATTCGCCGGGAGCCATTGTTGTGGTATAAGTATTGCCGGAAATACTGATAGCCTGGTTATTATTGGCCGCGTCGTACCATGTACCCGGGCTGCCAAGGGTAATATTCGCAGCCTGGCTGGTTACGTCAAAATTTCCTGCTACTACTACGGTATTAGTTCCTTCCTGTAATTTGATATATTTTACCGCTCCCGAAAAATCGTAAGTATAGCTGGTAGTATTAAATATGGTATTACTTTTTTTCAGTTGTATAAACTTTGCAAAGGCATTTTTTAATGTAACCCTTGCCGGTTGTGTGTTATACTGCCATAGTACGGGTTTATCGCCTGTTCTGCCGTTTTGATCGATAGATATATCGTAACCCAGTTCGCCAAACTGCCAGATCATTTTAGGTCCGGGAATAGCAAACAGGAAGGCTGCGCACATTTCTTGGCGCTTTAATGCTGTAGCCAGGTTTTTGATGCTATACGCTCCGGACGCATTGCCATACTGGAGGTTTTTATACATCATTCGTTCTTCATCGTGGCTTTCCATATACGTAATCAGGCCTTCCGGTTGCGAAAATCCGTGGGTTTTATAATCAGCCCTGAAAAAGTTTGAGTTATTGATCCAGCCCATGCTGGCTTCATTAAAGTTATAGTTAAGATTATTCCATAACATCATACCTGCTTCTGCCAGTTCTTTTTCTTCCGTATCGGTACAAAGATGCTCCAGTATAACATAAGCATCAGGATCTACGGATTTAATAAAGCTGTTATAGTCTTTCAGGATGGTTACCCTTGTGGCATCATAGGCGGTTAGTGCATCCATAGTAGTGGTAGCTTTTTGGGTAAAGCCTTTGGTAAAGTCGAACCGGAACCCGTCTATCTTATACTCCTGCAGCCAGTGTTTCAGCACATTTTTTACAAAGGTTTTGGTTGCAGCGCTTTCGTGGTTAAAATCGTTACCCCATGATAATGCAGTGTGAGGCGTTTTTGCATTGAACCATGGACTATTAGCAGCCGGTTGGTTATTGGCCTGGTCCCAATACAATTGTACCATAGGCGATTTGCCTTCTGCGTGGTTAAACACCACATCTAGTATAACTGCGATCCCTTTGGCATGACAGGCATCTATAAATGCCTGAAGCATGGGTTTGCTGCCATAATATTTATCCGGTGCAAAATAAAAAGAAGGATTGTAGCCCCAGCTGCTGTTACCTTCAAATTCGTTCACCGGCAATAGCTCAATGGCATTAATGCCCAGGTTGCTTAAATAGTTAATAGTGTCTTTTAGGGTCTGGTAATTATTGGCTGCCAGGAAATCTCTTAGCAATAATTCATAGATCACCAGGTTGTTTTTTGCTGGCTTTGTTATAACAGGGTGGCTCCAGTTATAAGTTGCCTGGCCGGCCTTAAAGGTACTTACAATACCGGTGGTTTTGCCGTTCGGATAAGTTCCTGGATTGGGATAGTTGGCGGCAGGTATATATTTATCGTTATCAGGATCTAAAACTTTTTCTGTATAGGGATCTGCAATTTTCAGAGAGCCATCAACCCAGTACTGATAAGTATATTCTGTATTGGGATTTAATCCGTCTATCTGTACCCACCATGTATTGCCGTCTGGTGTACGCTTCATAAAACCTGCTGCATTAGCTGTCCAGTTATTAAAATCGCCAATAGCATATACGTGATTTTTTAGAGGGGCATACAAAGCCAGAATAGCAGAACTTCCGTTGTTCAAAAATGTTACGCCATTAGATTTAGCACCGGCAGGCAGATCGGCTGTTACTACTGTACCGCTGGATGTAAATTTAAATAACTCCTGCAGCGTTCCATTGGCAATAATCTTTATCGTATGTTCACCAACACCTGTCACTGTTGCTTTTCCTGTAATTTGTGTTGCGTTGTTAGCTGTAGCAAATTCTACATCATCAATGGTCAGCTTCAGGCTTGCCGCCTGGGAGGCAGCTCCCGTTACTTCAACTTCCTGCCCTGCCGCGGGTGTGGCAAATGCCGGAGACGGCTCATAGGTCGGGTTTAGTTCGGGTCGTAAAAACCGGGCGTTAAGCCCCGGAGAATAAACAGGTAAATATATATCGCTGCCATCGGTATTTCGCCCTACAACGGACCCGTCGCCATTTCTAAAAACCATGGCTATCTTTTTGATCTGCTCTCCTGCCGGTACACTAAAAAAGGTTTGGGGAGTAATAGTTATAGTATAACTGCCATTGGTTTGTCTTGTCATTTTCGAGGAGGCGTCCGGCGTATTAAAAGAGCTGCTTTTCACATATTTCCAGTCAGCAGCGCCTGTACTCATATTAGTAATAATACCCCAGTGTATATATATATCGCCCGAAAAACCACTCAGCGCTCCGTTCCCTTTTGAAGGGTTGTACGTAAGGGTAAGAGGCTCCCCGGCTAAGGGAAAGTTTTTATCTGTAGTAATTAAGCCCAGTTGCGACACCGGTGTTACTACCGGGGGAGGATTAGATGTGGGGTCATTTTTTTTACAACTCCATAATAATAAAAGCAATAGGGGCAACAACAATCGTTTCATAATGTGTACTTAGTACACAAATGTAATAAGTTTTCATTTAAAAAAGACAATTTATTTAAAAATTGCATAGGTTTGTGTATAAAGAACACATTGTAAAGCCATCATGAAATGTCCGCGGAAACGTACAGATTACCCCGGGCTGAGCTGCCGGGCAAAAGAGGGCCTGGTATGCAGGGCGGCCGATATATCGGTATTATGCGGCTGGATTAAAAAAGTAAAAATATGCGGATGAATCATCCTAATTTAAAAACTGCGGCTGTAGAAAAGATCAGCCACCTTGAATATTTTAATATTGCCGTCTCGGTAGACTGCGTGATTTTCGGATACGGATATGAAGATAAGGAGCTGAAGGTATTGCTTATAAAGTCTGATCTTGAAGAGTTTTCAGGATTGTTTTCTTTATTAGGAGACCTGGTAAAGCCCGATGAAGATCTTGATGCAGCATCTTACCGTGTGCTCAGGGACCGTACAGGACTGGACGATGTTTTTCTTCAGCAGGTGCATACGTTTGGTGCTGTAAACCGCCACCCTTCGGGGCGGGTGGTAAGCACTGCCTATTATTCGCTGGTAAATATCAACAGCCATAAGCTTAATATAGACAGTCATGATATACACTGGCATCCGGTTAAAGCCATTAAAAAGCTGGCCTTTGATCATAAGCAAATTGTAGATACCTGTCTTCAGATGCTCCGCGAGCAGATTATGGAATACCCCGTAGTGCATAATCTGCTGCCGGAAAAATTTTCATTGAGGGCCTTGCAGGAACTGTATGAAGCTATTTTAGGCACATCGCTGGACCGAAGGAATTTCAGGAAGAAAATTGCGTTAAAGAACTGGTTATCAGAGCTGGAAGAACTGGAGGAAGACGTCACGCACCGTCCGGGGAAGCTGCATAAATTTAAAACAAAAGCATTAAAGATTTCCGCCCCGAAAAAAAATTAAAATTTTTTCCTCCCTATGTGTACTAAATACACATTGTATTCTTATCTTTGTTTTTGTATTCCGATTTTATTGTGTACATAGTACACATATCACTTGTGAAATAAACATTGTTTGTCTATGCAAAGAAAAAGACTATTGCCGGCGTTCATTACGCTGCTCATGCTGGTTTGCGCGTTTACAGCTTTTGCGCAAACAAAAGAAGTAACAGGAACTGTTACTGACGAAAAAACCATTCTCCCACTTCCCGGAGCTACAGTGCAGATCAAGGGTACGAACTATGCTACGGTAACAGACAGTGCCGGCAGGTATCGCCTTACGGTGCCCGAAAGTGCCCGGCTACTGGAGGTTTCTTCTATCGGGTATGCTGCTAAAGAAGTGCCTGTTACCGGTAACCTCATTGACGTACAACTTACCGCTATTGCAAGTTCACTGGAGAATGTGGTGGTTATCGGCTATGGTACCCGGGTAAAAAAAGATGTGACCGGTTCTGTAGGAACGGTGACGGCTAAAGATTTTCAAAAAGGGAATATAGCCACACCCGAGCAGCTTATTGCCGGAAAAGTAGCCGGGGTTTCGATTACATCGAACGGCGGACAGCCCGGCCAGGGCAGTGTTATCCGCATCAGGGGAGGTGCTTCTCTGAATGCCAGTAACGACCCGCTGATAGTAGTGGATGGTGTTCCGCTCAGTGGGGACAAAATAAGCGGTGCGAGTAATCAGTTAGCATTGATTAATGCAGATGACATTGAGTCGTTCAGTATCTTAAAAGATGCCGCCTCTACGGCAATCTATGGCTCCAGGGCCTCGAATGGTGTGATATTAATTACTACGAAAAAGGGCAAGAAAGGTGTTCCTGTGGTTAATTTCAATACACAGTTTACTGTATCTACTATCAGGAAATTTGTTGATCTGTTAACGGCTGACCAGGTGCGGGATTATGTAAATGCCAATGATCAGTCTGGTGAATTTATTAAATTGTTAGGTACTGCAAGCACAGACTGGCAAAAGGAGATTTACCAAACCGGCATCGGAACAAATAATAACCTGAGTATTTCCGGTGCGCATAAATGGCTCCCCTACCGGGTATCTGTTGGTTTTAACGACCAGAAAGGTGTTTTAAAGACTGACAAGTTCCAGAGAGTGACAGGGGCTGTTCGCTTAAATCCTGTATTGCTGGATAACCACCTGAAGATCGACCTCAATATTAATGCCGCACATACCAAATCGCGTTTCGGTAACCAGGGCGCTATCGGGTCCGCGTTGAATATGGATCCTACCAAGCCTGTTTACGATGAATCGAATACCCTGTTTGAAGGTTATTATGAATGGATGAAAGATGCCACAACGCCAATGCCTTTAGCTACCAGGAATCCCGTTGCGCTGCTGATGCAGAAAAAGGACCTGGGACAGGCAGACAGGCTTTGGGGTAATGTGCAACTGGATTATAAATTCCATTTTTTACCGGAGCTGCATGCCAACTATAATTTCGGATATGATTACTCTAACGGCCGAGGGACAACAGATCAGTATAAGAGTTCACGTGACGCATGGGCCAGCGGAGGATCTCATTCAAAATATAAGCAGGTTGCCAATAATATGGTATCAGAGTTTTACCTGAATTACGTAAAAGATATAGCAGCCATAAGAAGCAACATCAACGCTGTTGCCGGTTATGGATATTACGGCTTCAGAACTACAGATCATAATTATGACAGGTTTGATGATGATGGAAAGATCTTGTCAAGTCCTACTTATCCTACAAATCCTCAGGAACATAATATGCTTTCTTTTTATGGTCGTTTAATATATACTTTGGCCGACAAATATATTGTACAGGGATCGTTGCGCCGGGACGCTTCTTCACGGTTCTCCAAGGACAACAGGGTGGGGATATTCCCCGGGGCTTCTATAGCCTGGAAACTCGGGGATGAAGATTTTATCAGAAACAGCCTTGGTACTGTTTCGGACCTGAAGCTTCGCGCCAGCTATGGTGTTACGGGCCAGCAGGACGGGATAGACAATTATTCTTTTGCCTCGTTTTATTCTACAGGTCCTGATTATTCGAAAGTGCAGTTTGGCAATAATTATTATAACATGATTACTGCAGTTGCTTATAACAGCGCATTAAAATGGGAACAAACCGCTTCTTATAATATTGGTATCGATTATGGTTTCCTGCAAAACCGAATTACCGGTAGCATTGATTATTATTTTAAGAGAACAAAAGATTTGCTGAACGATACACCCATACCGCTTGGAACCAACTTCAGCCCTATTGTAAAAGGCAATGTAGGCAATATTGAAAACAAGGGCATTGAGTTTGTGATAAATGCTACCCCTGTGCGTACAAGCAACCTTACCTGGGATATAGGATTCAATTATACCCGCAATAATTCTAAAGTAACGAAGCTGACGGCCGCGTATGATCCGGATTATGCAGGTACTGTGGCCGGAGATGATATTGATGGAGGTACAGGGAACAAAATAATGATCCATTCTATCGGATATGAACCATTTACCTTTTACACATATAAACAGGTTTATGATAAGGTAACGGGCAAACCCATCGATGGTGCGTTTGTGGATTTAAATGAGGACGGACAAATAAATGAAAATGATTTGTACCACTATAAATCCCGTAATCCGAAAGATATTTTTGGATTCTCCACTTCCTTATCTTATAAAAAATGGAGTTTTAGTACAGTGCTGAGAGCTAATTTAGGTAATTATCTTTTTAACAATGTTGCATATAACAGGGGCCGTGTGAACCATATTATGGATCCTACAATGTATATCATGAATGCTTCTACCGAAATCTATCTGTCGGGATTTTCCGGTTTGTCATTAAACCAGAGCCAGTCTGATTATTTTGTACAGAATGCATCTTTCCTGAAAATGGACTTTTTCAATATCGGGTATAATGTAGGGAAGGTATTTAATAAAAAAGCCAATCTGCGCACGAACCTGAACGCGCAAAATGTATTTACGATCACAAAATATACAGGTATCGATCCCGAGCAGTTTAATGGTATTGACAATGCGATTTATCCAAGACCATTTATGGCCTCACTGGGCATTAACCTCGATTTTTAATTCAAAAATTGTTATCATGAAGATATTTGTAAATAAAAGAATATTTATTGCAATAGCAGGACTGGCGCTTATAGGTCTTTTTTCCTGCAATAAGCAGCTCGACCTGTATCCTGAAAACGGTGAAACTTCCTCAAAAGTGTATTCGACACTCGAAGGTACGCGGGGCGTTATAGCAAAAGTATATGGGGCTTATTCATTACCTGGCCAGGATGGCGATGCTACGCCCGACATCCCGGGTATAAAAGCCGACTTTTCTGATTTTATAAGGGTATATTTTAACCTGCAGGAGCTTCCTACAGAAGAAGTTGTTTGCTCATGGGGCGATAATGGGATACAGGACTTTCACGGGATGAACTGGTCTGCCAGCAATCCTTATATTAAGGGCATGTACAGCCGTTCTTTATTCCAGATCACTATGGCTAACGAGTTTATCCGCAACACATCAGACGAAGCGCTTAATGCGAGAGGATTTTCCGCATCTGATATAGAAACAATAAAATATTACCGGGCCGAAGCCAGATTTTTACGGGCCTTCCAGTATTGGGTATTGATGGACCTGTATGGAAATCCTCCCTTTGTAACGGAGCATGACCCGATCGGTACTTTTTTACCACCGCAGAAAACTTCGGCAGAAATATTTGAATATGTGGAGTCTGAGCTGAAGGCTATTGAACCATTGATGCTGGCGCCTAAAAGCAATGATTACGGGCGTGCCGACCAGGCAGCAGTATGGGCACTTTTGGCGCGTATCTATTTAAATGCAAAAACTTACACGGGTACAGAGCGTTATACAGACGCGATCACTTATTCATCTAAGGTGATAAATGCAGGATTTTCTCTTAACACAGAGTACAAGCGCTTGTTCATGGCGGATAACAACCTGAATAATCCCGAGATCATTTTAGCTATCGGTTACGATGGTGTTCATTCTCATTCCTGGGGCGGCACAACTTTTATTATCAACTCTTCATGCGGGGGCGGTATCGTATCTGTTGAAGAACAGGGTGTTTCGGGCAATGCCGGTTGGGCCGGGAACCGCACTACCAAATCACTACCATTATTATTTGGAGATTATTCAGGAAATATGGATAAAAGAGCCCAGTTCGCAGGTCCCAAAATTGAAATTGATAACGTAAGTACCTTTACGGACGGGCTTTCCGTAAAGAAGTTCACAAATAAAAAATCTGATGGTACAATACCTGCATTTACCGGGGATGGAGCTTATTGCTCTACCGATTTCCCGCTTTTCCGCCTGGCGGAGCAGTACCTGATATACGCAGAGGCGGTAAAACGCGGCGGACAGGGAGGCAGCGAGGCTACGGCATTAAGCTATGTTAATGCTTTACGTACAAGAGCATATGGAAATGCATCCGGTAACATAACAGCGGCGCAGCTTACAACTAATTTTATATTGGACGAGAGAGGTCGTGAGTTGTATTGGGAAGGTTTCAGGCGCACCGACCTGATTCGCTACGGGTTGTTGACCAGCGGCTCTTATCTATGGCCCTGGAAGGGAGGCGTAAAAGATGGTAAAGGCGTAGCAGATAAATACAACCTGTACCCGATACCGAGCAGTGAAATCGTTTCTAACCCGAACATGAAGCAAAACCTGGGATATTAATTTTTAGAAACCTGTTAATGTTAAAATTATGAAATTATCGCAGATAAACATATTATGGGCCGGCCTTTTACTTCTTTTGGTCATGTCTTGTAAAAAAGAAGGATCTTTGAACTATGCAGCTACACCGGAGACTGGCGCGACCCTGTCTTCTTCCAAAGCAGGTCCGTTAGCACTTGCATTAGAAACCCAGGATGATACAGCTACCGTGTTTAATTGGAATAAAGTTTCTTATGAAACCGATGTTCCTGTAACCTACACGTTGCAATATGATTCTGTTGGTAAAAATTTTTCCAGTCCTGTTGATGTGGTTTTAGGTGCTTCCACCTCGGTGGGCATTACACAGTCTATGCTGAACGGGTATGGTATCAAATCCGGAATTGCGGCAGATGCTTCGGGCGGGTTAGAGTTCAGGATAAAATCGGCCATTGGATTGAAAGGAGTTTTACCTTCTTATTCTAATGTAATTAAGCTTTTGTTTAACACGTATGGATCAATAGCGTACTGGTATGTACCGGGCGATTACCAGGGCTGGAACCCCTCTGCAGCGCCCCGGTTAGGCTCATCAGACCTGGACAATTATCAAGGCTATATATGGGTGCCATCCGGCAATAGCGGCGAATTTAAAATAACATCCCATCCTAACTGGGATCATACCAACTACGGGGGCACGAGTACTAAATTAGATCCATCTGGTCCCAATTTGGTATGGCCGGCAGTGGGCAAACATTATTTAGTAACAGCATCTCTCAGTAAACTTACCTGGTCTGCCACAACTATTAACACCTGGGGAGTAATCGGAAATGCCACACCCGGTGGCTGGGATAACTCAACCCCAATGACCTACGATCCTGCAACAGGTAAATGGAAGGCAACTGTAACCTTTACTGCGGGAGAGTTTAAGTTTCGTGCTAATAATAATTGGGATTTAAGCTTGGGATCTGGGCCTAGTGGATATTTAACAAGTGACAATGGAGGAAATTTATCTATTACAGGTGGTACTAAAACTATTTACTTGGATTTAAGAGAGCCATTGAAATATAGTTATACAATAGAGTAAAATAGTAGGGAATACGTAGAACAAAGGCTGTCAAAAGTATGACAGCCTTTGTTCTATTCAAAGTAATTGATCCTGATGTAAAATTAGCGCTATTGACTGGCGCTCCTGTAGCCCAAACGGTACCTCTAATTTGGCTCCAGTAGTTACTATTAATAACTACAAGAATTGTAGAATTAGTCAAGCGGAGTAAGTTAATGATTGTTGGGTAATCACTCATTGCGTTACCGCTATATCTTAATATACCGTTTGATATACTGAGAACGGGAATCCCCAATTACCTAAATTTCCACTACGAAAAAAAGCAATCTCTGCAGATTTTATTTTGTGCAACCCCCCATTTGTAATAACCAATAGCTGCTACAAAAACGCCTTTAAAATCTTCAGAAAAACCGTCAATAATTTTTTTAGTCAAAAATTTTACTGTAAATCAATTCTTTATGAAAGTGTCTTTAAAAAAATCTGCTATTTTTGATTGTTTTTATCTATAACACCGCTACTTTTGCACTCCCAAATCCAAAATGGAAAAAGGGCCGGGGGATAGCCCGGTTTTTAATAACAAATTGAATTTATAAAAAATGAGCAAACAACATTTCACCACCAAACATGCGAACGAGGCTACCGTGCAGCGTAATTGGTACGTTGTGGATGGTACTAATCAAACCGTAGGTCGTATGTGTTCCCGTATTGCCGCTATTCTGCGCGGTAAAAACAAAGCGTATTATACGCCACACGTTGATACAGGCGATTATATCATCGTTATTAACTGCGAAAAGGTAAAGCTGAGCGGTAATAAAATAGATCAGAAAGTGTATGATACTTTCAGCGGATATCCCGGAGGACGTAAGGAAGAGGTTGCCAGCGATCTGCAAAAGCGCCGCCCGGAGGTGATTATTGAAAGAGCGGTAAAAGGGATGTTACCTAAAAATCGCCTGGGCCGTAAGATGTACAAAAAATTATTTGTATATAGCGGACCTAATCACCCTCACTTTGCACAACAACCCAAAGAACTTAAATTCTAATAACCTGCTTTAAGCGTTAGGCTTTGAGCATTAAGTATAAAAATAAATGGAAAAACAAAAAAATGCAGTAGGTCGTCGTAAAGAAGCAGTTGCCCGTGTTTTCATTAGCAGGGGTAGTGGCGCCATTACTGTAAACGATAAAGATTATAAAACTTATTTTTCCCTGGTGTATTTACAAAACCAGGTAGCGCGCCCTTTAAATGCGGTTGAAGCTGCTGATAAGTTTGATATTAAGATCAATGCGTCTGGTGGCGGCGCAAAAGGCCAGGCTGAAGCGGCCATGCTGGGTATTGCGCGTGCATTGGTAGATGTAAATGCTGAGTACCGTCCTGCTTTAAAAGCTGCAGGATTGCTGAAACGCGATCCCCGTTCTGTTGAACGTAAGAAATTCGGTCACAAAAAAGCGAGGAAAAGCTACCAGTTCTCTAAAAGATAATGGCTTATGCCTGCCTGTTCGACAGGCAGGGTTCATGGTTCGCAGCCATGAATTATTAACCATGAACTATGAACGTTTAAAAATACTTTTCAAATTTATACGATGGAAAATAACAATACATCATTACAGCAGCAGCTTCTGGAGGCAGGGGTACATTTCGGTCACTTAAAAAAGAAATGGAACCCTAAAATGTTACCTTACATTTTTGCTGAGAAAAAAGGGATCCATATTATTGATCTTAACAAAACCGTTGAATGCCTGCAGGAAACTGCAGCGGCGATGAAACAAATCGCCCGCAGCGGTAAAAAAATATTGTTTGTTGGTACAAAAAAGCAGGCAAAAGATATTGTAACCGAGTGCGCTCAAAAAGTGGGAATGCCTTATGTTACCGAGCGTTGGTTGGGAGGTATGCTTACCAACTTTAATACGGTACGTAAAAGTGTTAAGAAAATGCAGAGCATTGAAAAGATGCTGAGCGATGGTTCTTTTGATAGCATTACCAAAAAAGAACGTCTTACTTTATCGCGCGATAAAGATAAAATGGAAAAAGTATTAGGCGGTATTGCTCAGCTGGGCCGTGTACCGGCTGCTTTATTCATAGTGGATATCGGGCATGAGCATATTGCCCTGGCAGAGTCAAAACGTCTTGGCATCAGTACTTTTGGTGTGGTAGATACTAACTGCGATCCTAATAAAGTGGATTTTGCCATCCCTGCAAATGATGACGCTACCAAATCGATCGCGATTGTTGTAAACTACATTACCGCTGCCATTGAAGAGGGGCTTGCGGAAAGGCAGGCCGCTAAAGATGAAGAGGTAGAAGACAATTTTGCAGATGAGAACGAAAAACAGGCGGCTAAAATACAGGCAGAAGCAGAAGCAGAAGCTGGTCGTGGTGGCCGTGGACGTGGTGCCGGGCAAGGTGGCCAGCGCAGAAGAACTACTGGCGGCGGTGCAAGAAGCGGGGCTCCGAGGAAGTAATTCCGGGTTTCAGGTTTGAGCTTTAATGATCTATGTTATGTTCCATAACTGAATATCAAGCTTTAAGCCTGGATAAGGTTTATGTCTGGCAGAAAGATGCATTCTTCTCATTGCCGGGTTAATAATAATTTAAGATCTAAAAAATAAGTTCGGGTTATGTTTGTTGCTGGTTAAAGTATACAACCTGTTACCCGAAACTTAAAATCTGAAAAAGCATGAGTACAGTAACAATTACAGCACAGGATATTAATAAATTGCGCCAGGCTACCGGCGCAGGTATGATGGATTGCCGTAAAGCACTTACAGAAACCAACGGCGATTTTGAAGCAGCAATTGACTGGCTGCGTAAACAGGGCCAGAAAGTAGCTGCCAAGCGCAGCGACCGGGAAGCAAAAGAAGGTGTGGTTGTAGCTCAAACTACAGCAGATCATAAAACAGGTATCATTGTATGTGTAAGCTGTGAAACAGATTTCGTATCTAAAAACGACGATTTCGTTGCGTTTGTAAAAAGTATTGCAGATGCGGCTATTGCCAGTAATGTAAGCTCTGTTGAAGAATTGAACGAGGCTGCTGTAAACGGCACCAAGGTTTCTGAACTGGTAAATGATAAGCTGGCTGCTATCGGAGAAAAGATCGGTATCACTAAGTTTGAAAAAGTAACTGCTCCTTATGTAGCTTCTTACATTCACGGTGCTTACCGTATTGGTGTACTGGTGGCTTTAGATCAGGAAGCTCCTGAAGCGGGTAAAGATGTAGCGATGCAGGTAGCTGCTTTAAGCCCTGTAGCAGTAGATGCCGCAAGCGTACCGGCTGATGTTGTAGCCCGCGAAAAAGCGGTTATTATAGATATTATGAAAGAAGATCCTAAAATGGCCGGTAAGCCCGAAGAAATGCTGGCTAAAATTGCTGAGGGTAAATTAGGGGCTTTCTTTAAAGAACAGACTTTGACTGCCCAGGCTTTTGTGAAGGATGGCGGCAAATCTGTAGGGGATTACCTGAAAGAAAACGGTGTGAATGTATTAGAGTTTAAAAGAGTGGCATTGGGGTAATCAGCCTTTAAAAAAAGATTTAAAAAGCGCTTCAGGAATGAGGCGCTTTTTTGTGTTTATAAGTAAATACGAACAAAGTCATTATTCAGAACCGGTTTCCGTTTAACAGCATTGTACAGGCTGGTGGCAAGGGTGCAACCCAATGAACAACCGGCCCCGTTCCAAATATTTACAGTGTTTATAGCCTTGCTGCCATCAATGCTGCCGGCTTTAAAACCGAGGTTGATATATAGTATAGAAAAACTATATCCCGTGAGGATAAATTTCCTGTGAGTTCATTTCCAAAATGTTGATCTGAAATAAGAAATTTTTGACTGATCAAGTGGGATCAAAGCCCCGAAGCCTTACGGCTATTGGGTTTATAAATTTTTTCAACAATCGGTGCATAACTATGATAATTGCTAACCGTATTTATGACGTTATTTTATGACCTGCTTTTGATATGCAGCCCGTGGCCCGTGGTAGCTGTGTTCTTTGTTGCCTGACAATGAATGCCCTGATCATAACATAAAACCTTATTATATATAAACTCGTAAATGATGGAAGTGTATGTAATTAAACGTAACGGTAATTTTAAAGCGTTCCAATCTTATAAAATAAAGGATGCTATTGAAAAGGGTTTTGAAAGTGTATCCCTGCCACCCGATAACAGCATTTTTGAGCGGGTAATGGAAGGTATAAGCCGGAAAACGGTATGGGAAGTGGAAGACATTCAAAACCTGATAGAGAAAGAATTATTCGATGCCGGGTATTTCGGGGTAATGCGATCCTTTATGCTGTACCGGCATACCCGAAAGATGCAGAGAGAGCATATAGCCGGTATTAATGATGATACTACGTATATTGACTGTACGCAGACTATAACGGAATATATCCATCAGCAGGATTGGAGGGTAAACGCGAATGCCAATGCTGGTTACTCCAATGCGGGGCTGGTTAATAACGTGGCGGGCAAAGTCATTGCCAATTACTGGCTGGATAAAGTGTACACCAAGGAGGAGGGGCACGCGCACCGTAATGGCGATATTCATATTCATGACCTGGACTGCCTTACCGGCTATTGTGCGGGATGGAGCCTGAGGGTATTACTCAACGATGGCTTTAACGGCGTAAGAAGCCGCGTGGAGAGCCGTCCTCCCAACCACTTCAGGGAAGCCTTGGGGCAAATGGCCAATTTCCTGGGCATACTGCAAAGCGAATGGGCCGGGGCGCAGGCTTTCAGCTCTTTTGATACCTACCTGGCGCCGTATGTGTTCAAGGATAAGCTGAACTACGAGGAGGTTAAAAAGGCTGTAAGAAGTTTTGTATATAACCTGAACGTGCCGGCACGCTGGGGACAATCGCCGTTTACCAATATTACCATTGACTGGACCGTACCGGAGGACCTTAAAAACCAAATGCCCACGCGTAGCAATCACCACCTGTTTTCCGGTATTGGTGATGCCGGCCTGGCGCTAAAAGCGAAGGAACGCGGCGCGGATACCCTGGAAGAGCTGTGCTACAGCCATTTTCAACCGGAAATGGACCTGATTAATAAGGCGTATTATACGGTAATGACCGAAGGCGATGCCAATGGCCAGCCCTTTACATTCCCCATACCTACTGTAAATATTACAGAAGACTTTGACTGGTACGGGCCTAATACCGACCTGTTGTTTGAGAACACGGCAAAAATAGGCTCTTCCTATTTTCAGAATTTTATCGGCAGCCAGTATATGTACGATGAGAGTGGGAAGAGAATGGAGAATCCTGATGCCTATAAACCTAATGCTGTTCGTAGCATGTGCTGCCGCCTTCAGCTGGACTTACGGGAGCTTCTGAAAAGGGGAAACGGTTTGTTTGGCAGCGCAGAAATGACAGGCAGCATAGGTGTTGTTACCATTAATATGGCGCGGCTGGGATATGTTTTTAAAGGTAATAAAGCGGGCCTGTACCAACGCCTGGATTATTTACTGGACATAGGAAAGAGCACGCTTGAAAAGAAAAGGATTTTTATACAGGACATGTACGAGAGAGGGCTGTACCCTTATACCAAACGGTATCTGCCTCATTTCCGCAACCATTTCTCTACGATTGGTGTAAATGGGCTGAATGAAATGATCCGTAACTTTTCAAATGACCGTTTGGATATTGCAGATGCTGAGGGCAAAGAGTTTGCGCTGGAAATACTGGACCACATCCGCGACCGCATGAAGCGATTCCAGGAAGAAACCGGTAATCTTTATAATCTGGAAGCCACTCCTGCCGAAGGCACGACCTATCGTTTTGCCAAAGAAGATAAAAAGAGATTTGAAGATATTATACAGGCCGGGTTTGATAAAAATATTTACTATACCAACAGCTCGCAACTGCCGGCACAATTTACGGAAGACCCGTATGAGGCATTAATGCTGCAGGATGAGCTGCAATGTAAGTACACCGGCGGCACTGTGCTGCATTTATATATGAGAGAGCGGATAAGCAATGCCGATGCCTGCCGCAGCTTTCTCAGGAAAGTTATCTCCAATTTCCGGCTGCCATACGTTACTGTTACACCGGTATTCAGCATCTGCCCTGTACATGGTTACCTGAACGGAGAGCATAAATATTGTCCCAAATGTGATGAACAATTATTAGAAAAATTATCGAATAAAAATGAACATGAATACGAAACCTGCTCATGCACTGTTGCTTCAAAATGAAGACCTGCGTACGAAATGTATGGTGTACACCAGGGTAATGGGATATCATCGCCCTGTGGAGAGTTTTAACATTGGTAAAAAAGGAGAACACAAACAAAGGGTGTTTTTTTCAAAAGTGAGCAGTGATAAAGACCATTTATGATATCACTCCTTTTTCGTTGCTCGATTATCCCGGTAAAGTAGCAGCCATTCTTTGGTTTGCGGGTTGTAATATGCGGTGTGCCTATTGCTATAATCCCGAAATCGTTTTAGGAAAAGGCAGGCATACCTTTGAGGAAGCGCTTGATTTTCTGGAAACCAGGAAAGCCCTGCTGGATGCAGTAGTTTTGAGTGGCGGAGAATGCACGCTCCATAAAGACCTGCCGGTTTTTGTAACAGCTGTTAAACAAAAAGGGTTCCTGGTAAAAATAGATACCAATGGAACGCACCCCGAATTGCTGGAGCTATTGATTGGCCGGGGCCTGGCAGATTATGTGGCGGTTGATTTTAAAGCACCTGCCAACAAGTATGGCATTGTAACCGGTACTCCTTATTATGACAGCTTTATAAGAACGCTGCAGGTGTTGGTGAACTCGTCCCTGCCTTTTGAAGTACGCACCACTGTTCACTCTTCCCTGTTACAGCAGGGTGATATAGAGCAGATGTGCCAGGTGCTGAAAGAACAGAACTATACCGGCAATTACTATTTGCAGTATGCTTTAAATAATGTTGCCATGTTAGAAGAATTGCCGGATTCGGTGGGCCGGGTGCAGATGGATGCCAGCCGGTCCATTAGCGGAGTGCCGATCGTGGAAAGATCTCTTTAATAGCTATTGGTCTTTTGCAAGTGTTGTGCAGCAACCTGCTTTATCCCAGCCATTCTTTAATAAGGTCCTTCAGCTCTTCTTCGATGCTTTTACCAGGCATGGTCGCGCCGGCTCTTTTATACCAGTAAGCGGCGTTCCAGTTGTCTCCTTCAACCCTGTGCAGGTAAGCATGAAGGCGGTCGAATTCTTTTTGCCCCTCATATTGCTGGGCAATATCATGCGCAGCATCCCATTCGCCTTTAGCTGCATGCCAGAGCGCTGTTTGAAGTGCTGTTAAGGCAGGCGGCGGAGCTGCATCGGTTAATGAATTATTAAATTGTATCAGGTCCATCAGGTTTTAAAAAGATATTTTCAATACGATCCACATCATATTGCGGGCATGCACCTTTTTGAGAGGCTACAAAAGCGCCTATCCTGCAGGCGAATGCCAGGGCTGTTTCAGGAGACCGGCCTGCCATGTACTTTGATAAAAAGCCGGCCAGGAAAGCATCTCCGCTGCCAATAGTATCGGCTACTTTTATCTTATACCCTGCATGGTAATAGAATCGTTTTTCAAAAAACAATACTGCACCATCTTCGCCTTTTGTAATAATGATGGTTGGTATGGAAAACTTTTCGCTCACCAGCAGCACCTGTTTTTCAAAATCAGCTTCATTGGTATACCAGCCGGCAATTAAAGCCAGCTCGTGATTATTCAATTTTGAAATATCGGCTTTATTCAACAGGATTTCTAACGTAGATGGCTCGTAATGGGGCGGCCGCAGATTGATATCAACAATTTTAGTACGGGCAACGTTCAGCAATTGAAATAACGTGTTTCTGGAGTGCCTGCTTCTTGCCACAAGGCTGCCGCAAATAAAGTAGTGAGCTTCTTTTACTTTTTGTAATAGCGCCTCATCATAATCTATAAAGTCCCATGCTACCGGCTGTACAATATCGTATTCCATTTCATTGCCTTTTTGCGTGGCCATAACGGTACCGGTTGGCTGTTCATGATCTACCTGCACCAGCGATGTATTGATATTGTTTTGTTGTAAGAAATCGATCAAGGCCTTCCCGTTTTCATCGTTCCCCGTTTTAGAAATGATGGCTGCCTTTCGGCCCAGCCGGTTTAAATGATAGCAAACGTTCATGGGCGCGCCGCCGGGAACTTTTTCATGAGGGAGAATGTCCCATAAAATTTCACCAAAGCAAATCGTGTTCATGCGGGTTATTTTTAATTTGAAAGTCGGAAAGAAACGTGCAAAATTTAAAGTTATTGTTGCTAATGCTAAACTAAGTGTGAGTTGTCAGTAGTGAGTATTGCGGATATATACTCACTACTGACCATTCACTTTAAATGCGACATTTTTTCATTAATATAACACGGGCATTTAGGTAATGCTTTTCCTATCATCTTCCGGACTTTCTTTACAAAAGAAATTTATCGTTCAGCCACCCGTTAATCAGCTTCAGATCGTCTTCACTAATAGAAATAGCCATGGCCCTTGCATTTTCTTCGGCTTGCTGCGCATTACGCGCACCTGCCAGGGCAGCAGCAACTGCAGGCTGATGAAAGGTCCAGGCCAGCACCAACTGTCCTGCGGTGGCATTATATTTTGCTGCCAGATCAGCAAGGTTATCCGTAAGCTTTTTAACCGCTGTAAAATCAAATCTTTTAAAATAATTATTACGATGATCTTCTGCATTCAGCGCATCCATACTTTCGTATTTGCCTGTCAGTAAACCCCTTTCCATAGGGCTATAAGCAATAATGGAAAGGTTGTTTTCAAGCGCATACGGAACCACTTCTTTTTCAATATCACGTTTTAACATGCTGTACGGCACCTGGTTGCTGGCCAGCTTTATAGTTTGCTCTGCCTCTTTGAGCTGGGTAGCATTGTAATTGCAAACGCCCACGGCTCTTACCTTTCCGTCCTGTAACATTTTCTCCATAGCACGCATGGTTTCCTCTATGGGTGTAGTGGTATCCGGCCAGTGTAACTGTATCAGGTCGATATAATCGGTCTGTAATCTTTTAAGACTTACCTCTACATCACGCAGTGCGGTTTCATAGCCGCCATACCGGTATATTTTCTTAATATCGCCTTTGCTATCTTTTCCTTCAAAAGCAAAATCACCTTTTTCCATGTCCCACACCATTCCAAATTTGGTCAGTATCTGCACTTTGCTGCGGTCATAATTTTTAATGGCTTTCCCCACCAGCTCTTCGCTGTAACCAAAGCCATAGATCGGCGCCGTATCAATAGAGGTTACCCCGTTATCAATATAAGCCTGTATGGCAGCGATCGAATCTTTTTCATCATTGCCGCCCCACATAAATCCGCCGATGGCCCAGGCGCCCATTGTAATGGGTGTTACTTCAACTTCGGTTGTTCCTAATTTCCGTTTCATATGTAAAACTATTTAAGACTTTAAATATACTAATAAGCTCATTAGCTAATGGCACAGATATCAATTCCCGTCTTCTAATCTCCAACTTCCGTACTTTCCGACTTTTTCGATCTTAAACTTTTCAACCTTTAAACTGTTCCCTATCTTCGCCACGCAATTTTGATCCATTAACCATAAAATAAGTAGAAATGCAGCCCAAATACAAAAGAATTTTGTTAAAACTTTCAGGAGAATCATTAATGGGGGATAAAAATTTTGGTATGGATCCCGACGTAATCGCTCAGTATGCCAAAGAAATAAAAGCTGTTGTAGATTTAGGTGTGCAGGTAGCATTGGTAATTGGAGGTGGTAATATCTATCGCGGTATGAACGAGGCGCAAACCGGTATTGAGCGCGCTCATGGAGACTATATGGGTATGCTGGCCACCGTCATCAATGGTATGGCATTGCAGGCAGGCCTTGAAAAAGCCGGTATGTTTACCCGCCTGCAGAGTGCTATAAATATGGAGCAGATCGCAGAACCTTATATAAGACGCCGTGCCATCCGGCACCTGGAAAAAGATCGCGTGGTTATTTTTGGCGCCGGCACGGGCAACCCTTATTTTACTACAGATACCGCAGGCTCATTGCGGGCTGTAGAAATAAAAGCAGATGTAATTTTGAAAGGTACACGCGTAGACGGGGTATATACTGCTGATCCCGAAAAAGATCCTTCTGCAACCCGCTATAAAACGGTAAGCTACCAAGAGTGTATCAGCAAAAACCTGCGTATTATGGATATGACAGCTTTTACACTTTGCATGGAGAACAAGCTGCCTATTATTGTTTTTGATATGAACAAAGAGGGCAACCTGGGCAAAGTTGTATCAGGTGAAGATGTAGGTACGCTGATCAGTTAGTTAGTATGTTAAGGTTATTATATTACTGTTGCTGATAATTATCATTTCTTACAGAGATATAAATCATCTTTATTGTATGGATTTTGGATAATTTTTACATTGAGAAGAATAAAAATCCACCATTCAAAATGCATTATTTTTTATGTCTATAGCCGATATACGTACGCAGTACTGCCAGAAAAGTTTACTGGAAGCTGAAGCTTCATTAAATGCTATAGACCAGTTTCAGCAATGGTGGAATGAAGCGTTGCTTGCGGAGCTTACAGAAGTAAATGCTATGACCCTGGCTACAGCTTCTGCTGATGGCACACCCGATGCGCGGATCGTTTTGCTAAAAGGTTTCTCCGGCAATGGGTTTACTTTTTTTACCAATTATGAAAGTACGAAAGGCCTGCAGTTAGCAGCTAACCCCCGGGCCTGCCTGTTGTTTTTCTGGAAAGAGCTGGAGAGACAGGTACGCATTAGTGGTACGGTTCTGAAAATACCGGTGGAAGAAAGCGAGCAGTATTTCTTTTCCCGTCCTGTAGGAAGCCAGCTCGGCGCCTGGGCTTCCAGGCAAAGTATGGTGCTGCAAAACCGCGAAGAGCTGGAAGAAAAGTTAGAAAAATTATTAGATGAGGTGGAAGCGGGGAAGAAGATCGAAAAACCTGATTATTGGGGAGGGTACCTTCTTCAGCCGCATGCAATAGAGTTCTGGCAGGGCCGCCCTAACCGGCTGCACGACAGGTTATTATATACGCTACAAAGTGATAATAGCTGGAAAATAGAGCGGCTGGCGCCTTAAGTTAAAAGTTGAAGGCCCTGGTCGGATCAAAGAAGAGACGGCGGTAATTAACTATTCTCTTTTACCGGTAGTTATCGCATAGGCATGAGGTGGAAGTTTAAATCCATAGGCTTATGTATGTTATAGATGCTGTGAGTTACAGGTAATATCTTCTATATCTTATTATAATTGAGCTGTCTTATTTACAAAACCACCGTTACTATTTAGTTGGCTGTTGAAAGGCTGCCTTGTCTTGCTGCTATACTCCCCTGCTTTTGTAAGAGCCTCCTTGCCGTTAACTATTGTTTATTTTCAATGAATTATACTGTTTATCAGCGACAACCCGGCGAAATATATTGATTTAATTACAGCGGAGTGTTTAAAAATTTGCCGTAAAACCACACAATCCCTTTTATAAATTAAAATTAAAAAGTACTTTTACTAAAGGATTGCGGCTGTAACAAATTTTTTCATTTAGTTTTAAACAGGTCCCCGTAAAAACATTTTACATTCAATATGCTTGTTTCACAAGTAAATTTAAAACCGTGCAGCATGTTTTAGCTTTCAAAAAGGAAGCAGGCTAAACTGTATATACTTAGTTCGTTAATTGAATTTGAATAAAATGGATCACAATGAGGAAATAATCATCAGGCAATTAAAAGAAGGCTCGGAAAGAGCTTACAAATATTTGTATGACAATTATTATGCAACATTGTGCCATACTGCGAATGGTTATTTACAGGACCATTATCAGTCGGAATTAATAGTAGGAGACCTTATTTTTCATTTATGGGAGATCAGGGAATCTTTGCAGATAGAAACCTCTCTGCTGGGATATTTAATCAGCGCTGTCCGAAACAGGTGTATCAACTATCTGTCTTCATCGCGTATGAAACATGAAGTGCCGGTCTCTTACCTGGTGCAGAGAGAGGTGGCAGGGCTGGAGATTTCAGATCATGCCACTCCAAAAGATTATGTGTTGAATATGCTGCTAGAGAAAGAATTAGACGGGGAATTAAAATACGCGATCAGTTTTTTACCGCATGAATGCAAAAACGTTTTTATAAAAAGCCGGTTTGAAAATAAAAAGTATGAAGATATTGCGCAGGAATTAAATATCTCTGTCAACACCGTAAAGTATCACATGAAAAATGCCTTACGGTTATTAAGAGAAAGGCTGGAAAAATATGTAGCTGTCATTCTTGTCATTTTATTCTTTAAGTAACCATTTTTTCTTTTGGGCATACATGCTATTAGCCTGTTTACTGAATAGTCGCATATTCCCGACCTGCAATCCGAAAGAAAATAGCATGTATTTATAAGCAGGAAATCATTATTCTTTTCTTTTTATTTTTTTTGACTACCCTTTTTCCCCGGATTACTGTCTTATATAAAAAGACTGTAAAATAAAAAATACGAATAGCCATATAGATGAATTGATTGCTGCTTTTTTATCCAGTGAACCGGACAAAAGCTCAATGAACGAATTAAACGACTGGATCAATGCTGCTCCTGCCAACAAATTGTATTTCCGGCAGCAGTTAGAGGCATGGTCTGATGCAATTGGGGAAAAAGATGCCTGGTTATATGATAAGCATAAAGCGTTTAAACGGTTTAAGAACAGGGTGCAACAAGCAGAAAAAGCAGCCCACACTAAAGCGCCTTTGCGCGGTTATGTAAATACAGCTGCTCATAAGCGCCGGTTGTATTATAAAATTGCTTCTTATGCTGCTATCCTGGTTATACTAGCAGGACTATCATTTTTTCTTCGTAATACGCTGCGCTCCGGGTTGTTTTCTGCTCCTGGCGAAGAACAGCTGGCGCTTATCCAAGTAGATGTTCCCTCAGGAGAAAGAAAAAAATGTGTGCTGCCTGATAAAACCGTGGTATGGCTTAATGCCGGTTCTGTTTTTAAATATGCCCCGGTTTTCAACGGTAATACCAGGGAAGTTTTTTTAGATGGTGAAGGTTATTTTGAAGTGGCCAAAGATGCTGCTCATCCTTTCATTGTACATACATCTAAAGGGCATATTACTGTTACAGGAACAACTTTTAATGTGTACGCTTACGCATCAAAACCCCGATTTATTACTGCATTGCTTGAGGGACATGTAAGCGTTGCTTCTAAAAACGGAAAAAGTGTGAGCCTGTTGCCCTTGCAAAAAGCAGAATTAAACAATGACGAGCTAACTGTTTCCACTGTGTCAGACCCGGATGCGTATCAATGGAAGGATGGTTTGGTCTCATTTGATAATGAACGTATCACTGAGGTATTGGAGCGCCTCGAAGCTTCATTTGGGCAAAAAATCACCATTAAGCACCTGCATGAACCCAACTTGTTGCTGACCGGGAAATTTAGGCTTAACGATGGCCTGGAATACGCGTTAAAAGTGCTTAGCGAGAGCTATAACATTACATACGAGCATGATCCTGGTGGTGGGGGATATATCATCACACACTGACCAAAAGAGAACATTTATGGGAATAAAAATGTAAACAATTTAAAAGATTGCTGTCATTAAATAGCTGCTATTTAATGCTGATTGCGTGCATTAATTTGTCATTGGGAATCATAATACTAAACATTCAATCATACATGAATATAAAATCAACATCAGTTTTCCCGTCCGGAAATTGTAAAAAGCGGGGCTCGAAGAGGTGCCTGATAAAAGTAATGGGTATGCTTCTTATATTATCATGCTGCATTAATAACCTAAGCGCTGCTGCTTGTCAAACCCGTACTGTATCGCTCAGCGTGCAGAATACGCCTTTAAAAGAAGTGCTGAGGGAGATTGAGGTTCAGACCAGCTATCTTTTTATTTATTCAAAAGATATAGACGTTTCCCGTAAAGTATCCTTAAATGTGCAAAAGGAAACAATATCCAACGTGCTCAGCACGTTGCTTACTCCCCTTAAGTTGGCATATAAAACTGAAGGGTTGCATATAACGGTCATAAAAGAAAACCCGGTGGGTAGGAATAATGCATCATCATCGGCCTCAAGGATGCTGCGCGGTACAGTAACAGATGCCAATACCCGGAAACCGGTGGTGGGCGCCAGTGTTACCATTATGGGAACATCCACGGGTACCACAACAGATAAGGATGGTTTTTATCAATTGCGTACCGATCAGAAAGAGTGTATCCTGAAAATAACCTATGTAGGATATAATGACCTGGAAATAAAAGTAAATGCCACTGAAAACATATATGATGCTGCCCTGTATGCGATGGAAAATTCGCTGACGGAAACAGTTGTTGTTGGTTATGGCACTCAACGTAAGATAAGCAATATAGGTGCACAGGCCTCGTTAAAAACGTCCGATTTGAAAATTCCTTCTTCAAATTTAACGGGAGTACTGGCTGGAAGGCTTGCCGGGGTGATCTCGGTTCAGCGCTCAGGAGAGCCGGGTAAAAATTCGGCAGATATCTGGATAAGGGGAATAGCAACGCCCAATACTTCATCTCCCCTGATTCTTGTAGATGGTGTAGAACGTCCTTTTAATGATGTGGATCCGGAAGACGTGGAATCGCTCACCATCCTCAAAGATGCTTCTGCAACTGCTGTTTACGGGGTACGCGGTGCCAATGGGGTTATTATTATCAAAACAAAGCCGGGCCGGATAGGCAAACCCACTATAAATGCTGATTATTATGAGTCATTCATCCGATTTACAAAAAAGGTGGACCTGGCAGATGGTATTGAATATATGAATGCGGCTAACGAGGCTTTGCGTAACGATGGTCTGGCTCCTAAATACTCTCAGCAGTATATTGATAATACAAGGCAGGGAAAGGATCCTTATCTCTACCCCAATGTTGATTGGCTGAAAGAAGTATTCAACGACTGGGGCTATAACCGAAGAGCAAATGTGAACGTGCGCGGGGGAAGCGAAAAAGCTACTTACTATGCTTCAGTAAGCTACTATAACGAAACCGGGATGACGGCTATCGACAAAAGCATTACGACCTACAACTCTAAAATGAAATACAGCCGGTATAACTTTACTACGAACGTAGCCATTAATGCAACACCTACCACAAAAGTAGAAATTGGCGCACAGGGTTATTTGGGCGAAGGAAACTATCCGGCTATTTCCTCTCATGATATTTACAGTTCTGCCATGTCTATTTCTCCTGTAGATTATCCCAAAATGTTTTATGTGCGTGGCCAGGCCTATGTGCCGGGTATCAACCCCAATGGGGGTTTCCGTAATCCTTATGCCGATGCCACAAGAAGGGGCTATGACAATCTTACAAAAAATCAGGTGTATTCAAATCTGAGGGTTACGCAGGACCTGGCAATGCTCACCAAGGGGTTCACTTTCTCGGCTATGTTCGCTTATGACGTATATAATGAAGTAGATCTTCATCAAACCCGGAGAGAGTCTACCTGGTATCTTACCGATATTGATGTTCCATATGATATGGATGGGTTTCCCATACTTACCAAAACGTATACGGGATCTGATGTATTGGGATATAGCCAATCAGCCTCGGGCAATAAGAAAACCTACCTGGAAACCTCTTTCAATTATGACAGGGCGTTTGGTGATCATCGGGTAAGCGGCTTATTGCTGTATAATCAGCAGCAAAGATTGCTTTATCCGCAAAGTACGCTGGAAAACGCCATCCCCTACAGGATGCAGGGCATTGCGGGGCGTGCAACCTATTCATGGAAAGACCGCTATTTTGCGGAATTTAATATAGGATATACCGGTGCTGAAAACTTTTCTCCCAAGAAAAGGTACGGAACATTTCCTGCTTATGGAGTGGGCTGGGTAGTATCCAATGAAAAATTCTGGGAACCGCTTCATGATGTAATCCCCTTCTTAAAATTCAGGTATACCGATGGAAGAATAGGAAACAGCAACGTATCGGACAGACGTTTTATGTATTTGGATCAGATATCCGGGAACGGTTCTTACGGGTATGTTTTTGGATCGAACGGTACAAAGTACGGAGGTTATGAAACCATAAATAATGCTGTTGACCTTGTATGGGAAGAGTCACGGAAACAGGATCTGGGTGTTGAGCTGAGAACATTGGGAGGCAATTTGTCTGTTATTTTTGACCTGTTCAGGGAAAGACGGAAAAACATTTTATTAAAACGTGAAAACTCCATCCCGTCGTTTATCGGGTATAATATGGCTTCGCCTTACGGTAATGTGGGTATTGTAGAAAACAGGGGATTTGACGGAACAATAGAATACAACAAACGTTTCAATCAAAACTGGACCATTAACCTCAGGGGAAATATTACCTACAACAACGATAAGTGGATCAAAGGGGATTTGCCGGAGCAGCGTTATCCCTGGATGAACCAGCAGGGACAAAAGATCCTTGCCCAAACGGGTTATGTAGCCGAAGGTTTATTCACTCAGGCCCAGATTGATGATATGGCGCGCTGGGAGGCTCTTTCAAACGAGGATAAGATCATTACCCCGAAGCCTTTTGCCTCTCAGTTTGGTAAAGTAAAAGCAGGTGATATCCGTTATAAGGATCTGAATAACGATGGTAAGATTGATGCATACGACAAAACATATATCAGCAGGGGCGATGTTCCGGCAATTGTGTATGGTTTGGGATTTACGATAATGAGGAAAGGCCTGTCCGTCAGCGCTCTCTTCCAGGGAGCCGAAAAGGCCCAGCGTATATTAAGCGGTAACAGCATACAACCTTTTAACGGGGGTGGCGGGGCCGGAAACCTGTACAGCAATATCGGTGACCGATGGACGGAAGAAAATCCCAGTCAGAACGTATTTTATCCAAGGCTTTCCTACGGAAGTGAAACAGCAGACAATCAGAATAACTTTCAACCCAGCACATGGTGGCTGCGTGATGTGAGTTTCCTGCGTCTGAAAACCCTGCAGGTTTCTTATAATCTGCCCAAAAGCTGGGCCCGGAAAGCTTCGCTTGATAATGCGGCAATTTATATGATGGGATACAACCTGTGGACGTTTTCCAGGTTCAAATTATGGGACCCGGAGCTGAATACAAATGACGGAACCCAGTATCCCAACACTACTTCATTTTCTGTAGGAATAAACTTTACATTTTAAATTCAAAAGCAATGCAACGCTCCTATAAAAATTTTTCACATACAAGGGAAGTGAGCGCTATCCGTAAACTTCACAGGAATAGTTTAGCCGCTTATGAGGCATTCCCTGCTTGCTCAACAGGCCGGCACCTGGCAATTAAAAACCCATCTGGCTCCGCCGCCGCGGGGGCGGGCATAAACGATACCCGAATGAAATATGTAATACTGAAATGTACGATAGTACTACTGGCGCTGTCAATAGTTTCATGCTCTAAATATTTTGACCAGGTTCCGCAGGACCGATTGTCAACAGATAAAATATTTGAGACAAGATCCGGAGCCCTGGGCTACCTGGCAAATGTGTACACATATATACCAGACGAATTTAATCAAAGGCAGGTACATGAAACGGCGCTTTACAGAACGCCTGGTCCCTGGACGGCAGCCAGCGATGAAACAGAGTACGTATTGTCCGATAATAAGGCGAAACTGATCAACAATAATACGCTCGATGCTACGGACGGAACTATGGTTAAATTCCGTTGGAAAAGCTGGTTTACGGGCATCCAGCAGGCAGGAGCATTCATCTCTAATATAGATAAGGCTCCGGCAGACCAGGTGAGTGCATCAGAAAAAACGCAATGGAAAGCAGAAGCTAAAGCAATGCGTGCCATATATTACTTTTATCTTGTACGCACCTACGGCCCTGTGCCTATATTGAAAGAGAATTATACACAGGATACGCCTACCGATGAATTACAGTTGCCACGGAGCACTGTAGACGAGTGTTTTAATTATATTGTTGCACAATTAAAAGAAGCGCAAAACGAGGGCCTTTTGGATAATGCAGCTACTGATGCTGTTTCGGGGCTGGGGCGCATCGATAAAGCCATCGCGCAGGCTTTCATTATAGAAGCGCTTACCTTCAGGGTAAGCTGGTTATTTAACGGGGAATGCAGCTATTATGCAGGTTTGGCAAATAACGATGGGCAGAAATTGTTTCCCGAAACGCCCGGTGCAGCAACTATTAGAAGTAACTGGCAAAAAGTGGCTGATGAATGTGCTGCGTTTTTAAGCACCTATGGAACCAGGTATAAATTAATGTATACCAATAAAAGCGGAACTGCTGTGGGCAGTGCTGATGATGCGGGCTTTGACCCATATGAATCGTACAGAAGAGGAGTGCGCACACTGCGAAGCGAGATAGCCAACAATACAGAAATGATCTTCTATCGTATTGATAATTCTGCTGGTACGATGGAATATGACCGCATGCCCAACGATCGCCGCATAAGCGACGGCAACTATAAAGGAGGAAGTTTACTTGGCGCCACGCAGGAGCAGGTAGATGCGTATTTTATGAGTAATGGCATATCCCCGATCACGGGTTATAAAGCTAACGGGATCACACCTTCCATTGACGAGACTTCGGGATATGTAGAAGACGGGGTCAGCAAATCTGATTATACTTCGGCAACCGGGCAAGTATATGCACCGGCAGGGACGCGTATGATGTATGTGAACCGGGAGCCCAGGTTCTATGCGGATATTACTTTCACCGGGCAGAAATGGTTTGCAGGCACAAACGGCGGAAATATCACTGATTTTACATACAGCGGCGCCTGTGGTAAATTGTACGGGGTGAACGACTATAGCAGCACGGGATATCTTGTGCGCAAACATATGGGAGCGGGCGATCGTAATCAAAGCCTGGTATGCATCTTACTGCGCCTGCCCAACATCTACTTGAATTATATGGAAGCGCTTTGCCATATTGATCCTGCGAGCGCCGAACTATGGAAATATATGAACGCCATCCGTAAACGTGCCGGCATACCTATGTACGGAGAGGGCGCGAATGCATTGCCCCGCCCTTCCGATGCCAGCAGCGTAATGGAATTAATACGCAAAGAAAAAAGGGTAGAATTAGGCTTTGAAAATACACGCTATTTTGATGTGCGCCGTTGGGGCCTCGCCACTGAGTTTTTTAATAAGGCCGTACATGGTATGAACATAAATGCCGATGGCAACGACTTTTTTGTTCGGTCAAAAGTAATTGACAGAAGCTTTAATCGCCAGTATTTTTTCCCTATTCCGCAAGGTGAAATAGATATTGATAAAAATTTAATTCAGAACACAGGGTATTAATTAAAAAGAAATATACATGAAGAATTATATAACCGCCACATTTCTTATTACCAGCGCTGTTTATACCAGTGCATGCAATAAATCTGATAATAAAGCATATGTCCTTGACTACGATATTGTGTCGCCTTATACAAATGCGGATACCTGGGTAGCCTATGATGCTTTCAATCAAAATCTGTTTGATACGAAAACGCATATTTACAAAGTAAATACAGATACAAAAGACGGGGCCGGTACTAAAGCTACCGTAGGTGCCATATGGACGCAGGCTATATACTGGGATATGGCTATGAATGCGTATAACAGGGCCGGCCAGGAAAAAAATACAGAAAGGCAGGTAAAATATAAGACCCTGGTAGACCAGATATACCAGGGCGCTAACGATCACTACGTAAACTTTAACTGGCACAACCAGGATCCGCAAAACGGATGGTTTATATATGATGATATTATGTGGTGGACCATTTCTTTTTCCCGGGCGTATGGTATTTTCAAAGACCCCAAATACCTTTCTCTTGCTGATGAAAGTTTTTGTCGTGTCTGGCATGGTTCGTATAGTCTGAAAGACAGAGGCTCTTATGATAAAGAAAATGGTGGTATGTTCTGGAACTGGAACAACAGTAATCCGCCGGATAACAGCGACAACGGTAAAATGTCCTGTATCAATTTCCCTACAGTAATAGCGGCCATAACGCTTTACAATAATATTGATCCTTCAGATGCGCTGCACAAAACCGATGATAAAACCGGTTTTAACGGTAACCCCAATTATCCCAGGTGGCATAGCCGTGATACGTACCTGCAAAATGCAAAGGAAATTTATGAGTGGGGTGTAAAAAATCTTTTCGATAAAACCACGGGTAATGTAGCTGACAGCCGCCACGGAAACGGCGTTAACTGGAACGCGACCATGTACAACCAGGGTACATTTATAGGGGCTTCCTGTTTATTGTATAAACTTACGGGTGGGCAGGAATATTTGGATAATGCCGTAGCTGCTGCCAATTATGCAATGAATATAATGTCTGCGCCACTTTATATTTTCCCCTACAGAGACGGGGAGGAGCAGGGAATTTATACAGCCATCTTTGCGCAGTATATGAATATGCTGGTATATGATTGCGGCCAGACACAGTTTCTTAAATGGGTAACACGTACAATAGATTACGGATGGAGCCGCAGGAACGATCGTAACCTTACTGGAAAAGAATATACAAAAACGCCTTCATCCAATGTTTCGTGTTATGATGCTTCGGGTATTCCTGCACTCATGTTGTTATTTCCCGCAGATAAATAATTAAAATCGTACAACAAATGAACAAAATAATCAATTTATTTTTATGTGTCTGCTGTACATTAGTGCTGGTACAATTCACATCATGTTCCGAGGAAAAGCACCGGTTTATGGAAACGGTTGGGATCCAGGACAAATACATAACCGATCTGGATGGACTGATAGCTTCGATAAATCAGCTAGCCGAAAGTTCTGATTACGGGGCAAGGAAAGGGCAATATCCTGCTGAGAGCCGCGCCATTCTTACGGATGCTGTCAGCAATGCCAATCGTTATGTATTGCTGATAAGGTACCAGAACCCTTCACCTTCAGAAAGCGAAAAGCAGCGTTATGTTTCCGTGATCAATGGTGCCATTGAAAAGTTTAAAAACAGTATCCGTACAGAAGATGCTGAAACGATCCCCGCAGAATTATTCGTAGATGGAAAAACCACCCAATCTTATATAAATTTTGGAAGAAGTAAAGATTATACAGTATTTGGAACCAATGGTAACCAGTCATTCACCGTAGAATTTTGGGTAAAGATCAAAGAGCGTGGTCCGTATGATAATAGTATTTTCATGTGCACCTATTTTTCAACCTCTCAATGGCGCAATGGCTGGATGATGTACTGGCGCAATGCTAATAATGGCATTTATCGTGTTACATGGGCTGGTATTCTTTCCGATAACAGCCGCCGTGGATTATGGGAACCCTCTTTCCCAGCTCCACAGGATGGTGTATGGCAACATTTCGCTTTTGTTTATAATGATAAAGGACTTGACGGTAACTCCGCGTTAAGAGCAAAGCTTTACCTGAACGGGACGGTTGTTGCCACACAAAACAACAGTAATGCCGGCGAGATATATAACTCTTCAGAATATGATAATTATGATAAACCGATGACAGCATTTTGCCGCTGGGTAAACAATGAAAAAATGGAAGAGGGCTTTTCCGGTTACATGAAAAAAATCAGGATATGGAAAGAAGCTAAAGGGGATACTTATATCCATGCATCATCTAAAGAAGAAACGGAAATTATCGGCAAGGAAAATAATCTGGTTGCCGCATGGGACTTTACGTCAAAGCCTTCGGGGGCCGACAATACCGTTTTAGATTTGACGGGAAAGCATGAAGCAAAAATTATAGGAACCTATAAATGGGAACAAACTCAGTAATTCACTTCAAGCGTATTATTAAAATGAGAAAGACAATATATTATACTCTTAGATCCGCCCGGCTGCTGAAACTGGTCGGACTTATACTGGCGCTATATACAATAACTGGGTGCTCCAATAACAAAGAGGATTTATTTATTACGGATACAAACCTGGGTATTTTGCAAACCAATAAAAGTAACCTGGAAACCTTGCTTGCCAGTTCAACCTACGGAACGGCTCCTGGAACGTATCCTGAAGAAAGTAAGGCCATACTCACAGCTGCCATTTCAAAGCTTGAAACAACAATCAGTGGGTTGAAATCAGGTGGTAGTATAACTAATAATGAACTGGAACTACAGGTTGCTGCCGTAAACCAGGCGATTGACGGGTTTAAAAACAGCAGGCTGTATAACCTGTCTCCCCAGGCACAGCAATTTATCACGAACCTGAAGGCAAAGGCCCAGGAATATGCTGCCATCCTGAACGACGCCGCTAAATGGGGTAATCACAAAGGGCAATACCCCGTTGAAAGTAAAGAGATCTTGCAGAATGCCATTACCTCTTTATATAATTTTGCCGAAAATATTCTATCCGGCGCTGTATCGAATGTAACACAGGCTTTGTATGACGATGCCATACAATCTGCGGCAGAAGCCATGCAAAAAGTGGAAGACACAAGATGGCAGGAAGACCACGTTACCTGGAACCTGTTTGTGGATGGCAATAACGGTGGGTATATTGACTTTGGTTACAAGGAAGATTTTGTACGTTTTGGCCCAGATAACCACCAGAACTTTACCATCGAGCTTTGGGTGAATATAAAAGAATTCTGCAACAAACCCGGTGAAGACAACAGCACATTTCTGGCTTCGTTTGTTGAATCCCCACGCAGTGGATGGCGCGTTCAATACCGTAAGGTGAACAATGGGAACGAGCATTGGCTCAGAGGCTCGATGGCGCACTGGCAGAACGAAGGGCCCAAAGACCCTGAATGGTGGGAACCGAGGGCTATTGTCAGCAATCCCAAAGATAAATGGACCCATTTTGCTTTCGCTGTGGCGGATGACGGTGTGCCGGGATTCAGTCCTCCGCAGGAACATACAAAATCGTGCGTATTCGTCAATGGTTCCCAAACGGGTGAAGTAATCCGGGTAGGCGAGCCCTGGCGTACCTATATAGAAGACGGCTCGGTGGATCAGCAAATGCCGATGACTGCATTCTGCCGTTTAGGCTCCGATAAGATAACCCGTCATGAATATTTCTCCGGCTATATCAAATACATACGTATATGGAAAGGTGTCAGGAGCCAGGATGATATCCGTGCTTCGGCGTTAGGCAATCACCAGGTTGATCCGGATGATCCGAATTTGGTGGCTGCATGGGATTTTGAAACCCTGGGTAATAAACCGGAAGGCACAGCAATCAGAGACCTGACGGGCAGGCATACAGCTACGCTGAAGGGTACTTTTAAATGGCTGGAATCATCCGGGATACCGCAATAGGATACCTGCTTTATTCATGATTTAGCTTATTGGAAGATTGGCGCTCATTGCTGCTTTTGACAGTAGTGGTGAGTGCTTTGCTATATGGTAACAGGTCTGGAATTGTGCTCATTTTCAGATGATTAAGGTGTATATCGGGCAAAGTTTCGTAGGTTTAAAGGCTCATAATTTGATATAGTAACGATTGGCCGATCGAAAGAGCAATAACCTGCTTTTCAGCAAATTGGCCTGTTGAATTACGAGGGGGATCCGAACTTTTCCCGATTTCGTAAAATTTTTTTCCCGATGCGGCATTATAAAATACCAGGTGAATGCAATTTTTGCCGGAAATTTTTTTATGTCTTGCGATTTTCAATCTCTCTATTGCGGTGAAGATGGTTATGTGGTACGCTGCAGACAGTGCGGTCATTACCAGGTAGCTTTTATATCTACCATGCTTACTTTTAGCGAAGCCGATTTTTATGTTTTTTGCAAACAGGCAAAAGATAAAGCGTTGCAGTCATACGACCATGTTAACCCCGATTCAAAAATCATTATGATTGCCACACCTTCACAGGATGTGTATTTAATACTTACGCCTTCCGAGCTGCTGCGGTTATACAGGGCGCTTGAAGAAGCCGATAGCGAGATAAAGGCCCAGGAATTGTTGTGCCTTTTTAAGCAGGCATAAAAAACAGGAGCGCAACCGCTCCTGTTATATAAGCTCATCCCTAAAGTATTAAATTACTTAGCAGCTTCTTCTTTTTTGGCAGCCAGCTTTTTCTTTACCTCGGGAGAAATTGCAGGGCGGCTTTTACCAAAAGACCCTTTAAAACGTTTTCCCTTTGCGGTTTTTTTATCGCCTCTTCCCATAGTTTGAAATTTAAAATTTTTGCAAATGTAATTGGGATTTCGCACACAAACAAGCTTTTATTGTGGCCTGCCGCGCGCGGGAGCTATTGAGGAAAAGGAATATTTAAAAGCTTTTCTGCGTTTTATTGTGCTGCCGCCGCTGCCTCGCTGACGTTTTTCCAGGTTCTCCCATTAATAACATTTTGAAAACCATTTCTTTCCAGTATGCTTTTCGCCTGGCTGCTCCTTGCCCCGCTTCTGCAAAAAGTAATAATGTGTTTTTTACCTTTGAACTTGCCAAGTTGCTTTTCGATCTGATCCACTGAAATGTTCACTGCGCCTTTTACACTGCCTGATGTAAATTCACCCGGAGTGCGCACGTCTACTAAAAAAGCGCCTTCTTTGAGGGCATTACTTAATTGATTATTATCAGCTGTGGCGAATAAGTTTTTGAATAGTCCGAACATGGGTATAATGATGATTTGAAGTATTAAAATATTTTACTTTGGCATACATAATCTGTTCTGGTTACATCGGTTTTAGCGATGGCATTAAAACCTCCTTCTACTTCAGTGAAGTTTCTATACCCTCTTGCCTGTAAAATGCTGGCAGCTATCATACTGCGGTAGCCTCCCGCGCAATGAAGGTAAAAGTGTTCCTTCGGGTTGATTTCTTTTATCCAGTCGTTGATGTAGGCCAGCGGTTTGCTGTAAGCCCCTTCAACATGCTCAGCGGTGTATTCGCTTTCTTTTCGAACGTCAATGATCCTGCTTTTCCCTGTTTTTACCTCCCTTGCAAATTGTGTGGCACTGATACGTTCTACAAGATCAATCTCTTTCCCGGCTTTCCGCCAGGCTTCAAAGCCGCCCTGTAAGTGGCCCACAACATTGTCGAAGCCTACACGGCTTAGCCTTGTAATGGCTTCTTCTTCGCTTCCAACCCCGGTAACTAATAAAACAGGCTGTTTCACATCAATGATCAATGCGCCTACCCAGGGCGCAAAATCACCGGCCAGTCCGATATTTATAGATTGGGGGATAAAGCCCTTACAAAAATCTGCATGGTCTCTTGTATCTAAGATCAATGCGCCTGTGGCTTCTGCGGCGGACTCGAATGCTTCCGCAGGAAGCGCTTTCATTCCATGGCTTAATACGTCATCAAAGCTTTCGTACCCTTTTTTATTCATAGCCACATTCATCCCAAAATAGGCAGGTGGTGGCAGCAAACCATCTGTAACGGCTTTTATAAAAGCCGCCTTATCCGGCTGGTTCAGGGCATAGTTTATCTTTTTCTGATTACCGAGGCTATCCACTGTTTCTTTCATCATATTTTTTCCACAGGCCGATCCTGCGCCATGGGCAGGATATATGGTAATGTGATCGGGCAACGGCAGCACTTTATTGTAAAGACTGTCGTATAGTAATCCGGCTAATGCTTCCTGGGTTAAATTAGCCGCTTTCTGGGCCAGGTCGGGCCTGCCTACATCTCCCAGGAAGAGCGTGTCGCCGCTGAATAATGCTGTTTCTTTCCCTGTTTCGTCTATGAGCAAAAAGCAGGAGCTTTCCATGGTATGCCCTGGCGTATGTATTACTTTGATTTTTACGTTGCCTATTTCAAATACCTGGTTGTCTTTGGCTACAACCGCCTCAAACTCAGGGCTGGCCGTAGGCCCGTAAACGATAAGCGCACCTGTTTTCTTAGCCAGGTCTATATGACCACTTACAAAATCTGCGTGAAAGTGAGTTTCGAAAATATAGGTAAGCCTTGCATTATCTTTTGCCAGCCTGTCGAGGTAAGGTTGTGTTTCCCGTAAAGGATCAATAATGGCAGCTTCGCCGTTTGATGTAATGTAATAGGCCCCCTGGGCCAGGCATCCTGTATAGATTTGTTCTACTGTCATTGCTGTATGATTTTGATTCAATGATACAAAGTTGAAGAAAGGTTTTTAATATTACGGTTACTTTAGTTACATAAGCGTGATCTTATTTCTGCCAAGTTTTACCACTTTGCTTTCTTCCAGTTGTTTTAACAACCTGGAAACCACCACGCGCGCGGTTCCCAGCTCATTAGCCAGCTGCTCATGTGTGATCTGAACTGTTTTCAATTGAGTCAGCTCGGCTTTTTTTTGTAACAGGGCCAATAATCGCTCATCTACTTTTTTGAAGGCTATTGCGTTTATAATTTCCAGCAGCTCTTCGAAGCGTTTGTGGTATAGCCTGAAAATATAATCGAGGAACTGGGGGTATTCTTTAATAAAGAGCGATACTTTTTCGATAGGCAGGAACAGGATTTCAGCGGCTTCTTCAACTTCGGCTTTTACTTTACTGGTTTCGTTATGCAGGCCGCCGAGGAAAGACATAATGCAGCTTTCGCCTGCTTTGATATAATAAAGCAAGATCTCCTTCCCGTCATCTTCGGTACGAACTACTTTTAATGTACCCCGCATTACTATGGGAATGGAGCGTATATACGAATGCTTATTAAGTATGATGCGCCCCGCTGCGTAATTTTTTTGGATGCTGTGCCGGTACAGCTTTTCGATAAGCTCCGGTGATGATCTGAACTCGGCTATTTGATGCAAATCTTCCATAGGGCAAAGGTAAATATTTGGAACAGAGCCGGGGGGTGATTGGAGGTGCTGAGGGCACGGAGAAGGTATCCACCTTACGGAATTTAGTATTCCTGGCATACAATACTCCAGCCTGATACCTGAATCTGCCAGGTTAAATTTGTGCGTGCGCTCTTATCCTTATTCTAAAGTATGTTAAAAGCACTTCCAATTATTAATCAGTGCTAACGGAATACGAACTGGTATAGAAAGCATAAAAAATGCCCGGCTTTTTGCCAGGCATTAAAGCGTTTGATTTGTAACTGTTAGATTTTAGAAGAAAGCTCTTTACCAGCTTTAAAGCGGGCCACTTTTTTAGCTTTAATTTTAATAACAGCGCCTGTTTGAGGGTTGCGGCCATTACGCGCAGCCCTTTTGGTAACAGAAAAAGTACCAAAACCAACCAAAGTTACTTTATCACCTTTTTTCAAAGTTTTAGTTACAGCTTCTACAAATGAGTCTAAAGCGGCGTTCGCCTGTGTTTTTGTGATTGCAGCATCTTTGGCAAGCTTTTCAATCAATTCTGCTTTGTTCATAGTTAAATTTTTAATGAGTTTTATTTCGTTGACAAATTTAGAGGCTTTTAAATCATACCAGCAAAATATTTTGTTATAATTGTGCTTTTGCAAATCGCCTGTAATACAGATGTGGCAAGCGTTTTCAAAAAAATGCACCATTGGCTTTAAAGATATTTTAATGGCTTGCCGGCTGAAACCCTTTACTGTACAGGGTTTGAGAGCCGACTGGCTGAAATGCAGTGCTGTAAAGGATTTCAGAGTAATATAGCATTTTTTTTGGATCCGCGAGCAGAAAAAAATAATTTATGCACATTCAATTCACAACCTGCATAACTGTTCTGAATGCAATGAATTGGTTCCCCCATTTGTCCAGAACCTCCTGTCGCAGCCCGGCAGAAAAGCGGGCCCGATAGCGTTCATAATCGGTTTCATTGGCTGCATGGTACTGTATAGCATAGGTAGGTCCTTCATCCTCATCTATCTCTTTAAGCCTTAATATGGTAGCTTTAAAGAAGCATCCGGTACCCAAAACTGCCGGAATATGATGCTCCTGCATCCATTTCAACCATTCTTTATGAATATTGTGGGACACTTTGCTGGTTACGTTATATATAAGGGTGGTTTCGGGGTGCATTACAGATCGAGTTTAAGATAAACAGGGCAATGATCGCTATGCTTTACATCAGGATATATTTCAGCATCTGCCACCCTGTTTTTCAACGGGTCAGTAACGGTAATATAGTCAATGCGCCAGCCTTTGTTATTGAGGCGAACGCTGGGAAAGCGCTGGCTCCACCAGCTGTACCGATGTGCCTCATTAGGATGCACCAGGCGGAATGTATCATTATATCCTTGTGCAAGAAACTTATCCATCCAGGCCCTTTCTTCAGGTAGAAAGCCCGATGACTTTTTATTCCCTTTCGGGTCGTGAATGTCTGCTTCTGTATGCGCAATATTATAATCACCACAGATAACCAGTTTTGGATATTTCTTTTTCTGGTCGTTCAAATATACCAGGAACTCATCCAGCCACATATACTTAAAAGCCTGTCTCACATCGCCGCTGGTACCCGAAGGAAAATACGCATTGATCAGGCGTATATCGCCAAAATCAAGCTGTATAACGCGGCCTTCATCATCGCTTACCTGGTGGCCGGTGCCGTACACTACGTTATCCGGTTTGATCCTGGTAAAAACGGCTACACCGCTGTATCCTTTTTTTTGAGCAGAAAACCAGTAGCTTTCATAGCCCAGCTCTTCAAAAAGCGCACAGTCGATATTTTCCTTTTCGGCCTTGGTTTCCTGCAGGCAAACAATATCGGCAGGATCGGTTTGCAGCCAATCCAATAAACCTTTTTTAATGGCGGCGCGTATGCCGTTTACGTTATAGCTGATGATGCGCATGCGGGATATTTATTTTGCGGCAAAAATAAGGTGCAAAATGAACTTGGGGATGTTTAAATTTCCCGGTGCCACTTTAGTATGATGGGGTAGCAATCATCCACCGGCCGTGCGCCTGTTGTTATATTGCAGCCCTGCGCCGGAATCTGAATAGCCGGTTGCGGTTCATAAAAAATGTTTATCTTGTTTGCATTTGAAGCGGTTGTAAGCTAGTTCCATCAACCATTTTAAAGATTAACCGGAAGTTTAAGAATGACAACAAAAAAAATAGTGCGGATCGTGATGTGGATAATGGCCGGAGGAATCGCTCTTTTTATTTTTTTTCTTTATGCCACCATCAAAACCAAATCTACCAGTCTTAGCAGTTACGCTCCTTTCAAAGAATGGATCGGGGAAACAGTAACGCTGAACCGGGAAACCGTACTGTGTAAGGAGAAAGACTACCTGAACGTAAACAGTAACTATCCTTACACGCTGTTAGATAGTCTGCACCCCGACTGGCAAAAGGTGGAGCAGCATCATCCTGATATAGAGCCGGTCATGGTTTTCCCTGCTGGTACAAAGCTTCATATAGAAAAAGCGGTTCAATATACCAATGGAGTTTCGGGCAGCTCTTATCCCACGATGTTTGGTACCATCAGCGAAAATGGCCGGGAATACAGGATCAGCTACCGGTGGGGCGAGCGTAACCTGGCCCTCTATTTTGACCGTACCAAAGAGTGCTGGTATTTTCATCAGGCGCCATGGCAGTCCAAAACAGATACTGCCTTTTACTATTTGCCCGTGGCAGAATGGTGGTAACAACCGTTTTATACCTGTTGCTTATGTTTTTTGAATTTATATTCGCAGAAGTTTAGTTATAAATTTTATGGAAGCTATAAAAGAAGAAAAAAAGAAGGAGATTGCTAAGAAGATTGCCGAGCCCATTATACCTGCCAAGGAGGCGGTATATCTTGAAGGGCCTAAGAGCCGGGGGTATGAGTTTATATTTCTTTTTAAAGTAGCCTGGGAGTTTTTCAAAGGGCTGCGCAGTTTACATTTTGTAGGACCGTGCATTACGGTATTTGGCTCTGCCCGGTTTAAGGAAGACCATATTTATTATCAACAGGCCATGGAATTTGGAAGGCGCATTGCCGAAACCGGTTTTACCACTATGACGGGTGGCGGGCCGGGCATTATGGAAGCAGCTAACCGCGGGGCTTTTGAAGCCGGCGGTAAATCGGTAGGGTGTAATATTAAGCTGCCTTTTGAGCAGCATTATAATAAATACCTGACCAAAGCCGTAACTTTCGATCATTTTTTTATAAGGAAAACATTGCTGATCAAATATAGCTATGCTTTTATTATTATGCCCGGTGGCTTTGGTACAATGGATGAGTTTTTTGAAACGCTTACCTTAGTGCAAACGAAAACCGTTACAGAATTCCCTATCGTGATTTTTGGAAAAGATTTTTATGCCGACCTCATGGTGGCTATCGAAGATATGGCAGAAAAAGGTACTATATCGCCTGAAGACCTGGACCTGGTATTGCTTACCGATGATATTGATGAGGCCATGAATCATATCAGCAAGTATATTACTTCAAATTACGAGATCAAAAAGCGCCGCCGTATCCCCTGGCTGTTTGAAAAGAGTTAATAAGTAAATCAATCGGAAAGACCGGAAGATGATCGATGAAAGTGGTGCAATGCTTTTTAATTTGCAGGCTTCAGGTTCCTCCATCTCCCCGGCTAAAATTTAGAGCTTGATAAGTTGAAAAGGATAAGTAGGGGAGCTTAAAATATAAACGGGTAACCGATCCCTACCTGCAACTGGCTTCCCTTAAAAAACGGGTAAGCAAAAAACCGGTTCTGGTATGCCGCGTTGTTAGGAGAGGGATTAGGGTCTTTTACTTTGTAGGCATAATCGAGCCGTATTACAAAAAAACCAAAGTCTGCACGTATGCCAGCTCCCGAGCCTATGGCCAGGTCTTCACCAAGGCGCGATAATTTAAACCTTTCTTCAGGGCTGCCGGCTGTTTTTTTCAGCAGCCACACATTACCGATATCTGTAAAAAAGGCGCTGTTAACAGGAATGCTGGCTATATTGAACAGGGGAACCCGGTATTCAATATTCGCTTCAAGCTGCACATCGCCAAATCGGTCGGGGACAATGGTCTCATTATCGACGGATGGATCGTTCTCATAATATTTTACGGCAGAACCGGGGCCCAACCTGCGCAATTGCCATGCCCGCATACTATTGGGGCCACCGCTGAAATATTGTTTGAAGAAGGGCAGCTGCGACCTTTTTAAAGGATTGGCTGTAGCATCGAGCTCATAGCCTATACCTCCAAACCCCCTAAGCACCAGTCCGGTTTTGGGAGTAAATTTAATGAGTTTGGCATATTCTGCATCAAACTTTACAAAACGGTAGAGTTGCTCATCGATAAATTTATTGTGTATCAATCCTGCTAAAAGGCCCGATGCTTCAAGGTTTACTCTTAATACATTGATACTTTTTTCATTAGCGCTGTTCCATGGCATAGAGAAGTTGGTAATCACAGAAGTAATCAGCCCATCAGAAAACAGGTTCTGTATGGATGGGTTGTTGGTAATGAGCCGGAGCAGGCTGTCACGCTTGCGAATGTAAGAGTACTCAATGTTGGGGATCTTTACTCCCAAATTATAAGTGCGGTTGGTTAGGCTGTATTCTTTTGCCCGCCAGGCAAATTCATAGCCCCAGGAGGTATTAAAGCTGGTGAGATTGAAGAGGTAGCGGCGCTCGGTACTGGCTGCATTTAGACTCAGGATAGATTGAATATTGCCACGGAAAGCATTTCTGAACCCGCTCATTCCGGGGAAAACATAACGGGGGAAAATAAGCGAGTTGCTAAGGCTTAGCTGCTGTGTTTGTATAAACTCGTTTGCGTTAATACCTCCCAGCTCTACCCCATAACGGATATTTGTGGTAGCAAGATTGGCGCTGCGTAAAAAGTTCCTGTTTTGTAAACCTACATTTATACCAAGGCCTACAAAGTTGCCGCTGATAACACTTTGGCTAAAGCTTCCTTCAAGGTTGGTGGTGAAATTGAACTTAGGGGCAGGGGTCAGCCGCATTACAAAATCTACGGTATCGGTTGATTCGCGGGGGATGGGCGCAATGTCTACCAAACGCCAGGCTCCCAAATTATTGAACCTGTTAAGGGTACGCATGTATCTGCTTTGCCGGTACATTTCTCCGCGGTTTAAATAAATATACTGCGGAAAGATTTTGGATTTGAATTTATTGAATTGCTGTACAATAGTTATGTTTTTAATGGTAGTGGTTTTTTCTGCCCTGGTTGATGTATCCATCCTGATGTCAGGATATATGGTTACATGCCCTACATAGAATTTTTTCAGGCTGGAAGTATCGCTTCCAGGCTGTTTATACCTTATGTCTAAGCTGGCCGTTGGATGCTCTTTTCTTTCCTGTAGTTTTTTCAGGTGGCTGAACTGTTCCAGCGGATCCAAAGCAGGTTCCAGCAGATCCAGGCCCAGGGTGTCCCAAAGGCCATATAAATTTGCCCTGGAAAAGAGCAGGTATCCATTATTGCGGTATAGTTCTACCAGCCGGTCCAGCTCGGCTGAAACAGGTGCCTGAGCAAAAGGATCACCTTGTTTAATAAGGGCATCGCTGATATTTTTATCCGCCAGCTCTTGCAGGCTGTCATCCTGCAGTGTATAAGAAAGAGCGCCAATACGGGTAACTTTCCCCGGCCATACATTAAAGTCGATATAAGCTTTTTGCTGGTCGCTGATATTTTTAATGCGGGTGGTGTAGCTGATGGAATCATGAAAATAGCCTTCTGCTGCCAGGTAATTGTTCATGTACTCTAATGATTTGCTGATAAGGCCGGTGTCGAGCGGCTGCGGATTTTTTAATACCTCCCAAAAAACCTTATCCAGCTTTCTTGCAGCAATACTGTCATCTAATTGCTGGTACAGGCCTTCTTCCAGCCTTGATCTTTCCTGCTTTTTAAGATCATCGCCTCTTACATGGATCTTTGTTTCAAAAATATAGGCCCTGTTTTGGGGTTCGTTTTTAACAATGGTGAACAGGGCGCATGAAGAAAAGGTTACAGCCGTTATAACGGCTGCTGTGAGCAGGCGGAGTTGCTTAAGATGAACATTATACCTGTATGGCCGGGCTTTCCGTATGCTGATCGTGAAAAGTACGGTCTTTGCCAGGCTTTTCCAATGGAATTCCTGGGGCAGGATGAATTTTTTCTCTTTGAATCGCTTCAAAAAATAAAAGTTTAAACGGCCTGGATATTTATTTTTGTATAATAGTACGTTTTTACGCAATTGATTGAATTATTGTAACAGGATGCTTAATAAATCTGAGGTCAAATATATTCAAAGTTTAAGCCAAAAAAAATTCAGGCAAGAAGAAGGGATTTATCTTATTGAAGGACCCAAAATAACAGGAGAAGCGCTGGCTTCACAGGAGGTAAAAATTACTAAAGTATATGCTCTTGAAGAATGGGCCGGCAATCATGCAACCTCCTGCCCGGATGTAATGTTGCAGGTTGTTTCAGCATCTGATCTTCAGAGGATATCCCAATTAAAAACGCCCAACCAGGTATTGGCACTTGCTGAGATTCCTACCGGCCATTTCAGGTTCAGGCAGCACCTGTTAAGCCTTGCCCTTGATGGCATACAGGACCCGGGGAATTTGGGAACCATTATCCGTATCGCCGACTGGTTTGGTATAGAGCAGATCATTTGCAGTAAAGATTGTGCAGATGCTTTCAGCCCTAAAGTGGTGCAGGCTACCATGGGCAGTATTTTCAGGGTGAAGCTGTTATATACTGACCTGGATGGCTGGATGGCTGCCCAACCGGATACCTGCTTTTATGGGGCCGCTTTAAATGGAACACCTTTAAAAAAAATTCCGCCGCTGTCTCATGGGGTTATTGTAATTGGTAATGAATCGAAAGGTATAAGAAGTGATATAATGAAAAGGGTTGCACAAAAAATAACTATTGAAAGATGGGGCATGGCAGAGTCTTTGAACGCGGCTGTAGCTACAGGTATTATACTCTCGCATGTGAAATAAGTGAGTAGGGAGTAGTGAATAGTGAGTGAAGAGTGGTGAGTAGGCTGTTGTACACTGTACATCTTATATGTCTAACATCTCATTCCCTTCGCTTTACCTGAAATGAATGGCTTTTACCGGCTGTATTTTTTTTACAATATAAGAAGGAATTAACAGCACCAGCATACAGATCATAAAAGTAATGGAACAAATAAGAACCACTTCTCCTGCCGTTATCTGCACCGCAGCCCGATCCATATAGTACGCCTCTTCATCTAATTTTATAAACCCTGTTTTTACCTGAGCATATAAAATAGCTAATCCTATACCAGCGCCGATCAGGATACCGCGGAGCGCAATAATTAAGCTATGCCGCAGAAATATCTTTTGTACACTCCAGTCGGTGGCGCCTAAAGCTTTCAGCACACCTGCCATGCGCATTCTTTCTAAAACCAGGATAATCAGGCAGGTGATCAGGTTGATAACCGCTACAACGATCATGATACCGATGAGCACATTTCTTGTAGTATCCTGCATGTTCAGCCAGTCAAAAATATTAGGAACAAAGTCTTTAATATTCTGAACACTCCAGTCTTCATCAAAACCAGGCAGCCGCTCAAGTTGTTGTGCCACGCTATCTGCTTTTTGATAGTTGTGTAAAACAATTTCGTACCCCCCCACCTGGTTCTGCTGCCAGTTATTCAGCCTGCGAATGAGTTGGATATCCCCGATCGCGAAAGAGTTGTCAAAATCGCCGATACCTGTTTTGAAAATTCCTTTAATAGTAAGCCTGTCGGGCCTTTTGGAGCCATCAGGCCGGATAAAATAGATCAAAACCTTATCACCTAATTTCAACTTCAGCTCCTGCGCTGTTTTTTTCGAAATCATGATGTCGCGGCTGTAGGTACTATCGTTAAAACGAACAAAACTGCCTTCCACCATGAATTCTTTTAAATAGCTGGGATCGTAGCTTTTGTCCAGTCCTTTTACCAGTATACCCTGCAGGTCATCTTTTGTTTTAAGAATGGCGTACCGGGTGGCGAAAGGATAAATACTTTTTACTTCGGGGCTGGATTTTATTCTATTAACCATTTCCGAATTGTTGGTAATGGGTATTTCTTCTGTTATAAGAGAAGAGTAGGGTAGCGTTTGCTGTATACGTACATGCCCCCAGAAACTAAATACCTTTTCGCTTACCTTTTTCTGAAATCCATTCGCAAACGCCAAAGTAATGATCATAGCGGCTACGCTTATTGCCGAAGCTACAATAGACAGCCTGATGATAAACCTGGAAAAAGACCGGTTTGGGTTGAATGCAATACGATGGGCTATGAAAGAAGATACGTTGATATGTTGGAAAGTTGATATGTGGAGCGGTTGATAAGTTGACAGGTCGGGAGTCGGTACTCCCCTGTAAACCTGCTAACTTATTACCTTATAAACTGATTTACTGTGATTTCTTGGCATCCTCCAAAAACTTGGCGAGGCCGATGTCTGTTAAAGGATGCTTTAATAATGCGAGGATGGGTTCCAGCGGGCAGGTACAAACATCGGCACCGGCTTCAGCACAGCGAATGATATGATTGGCGTTACGGATCGAAGCTGCCAGCACTTCTGTTTTAAAACCCTGTATATTATAAATATGTACGATCTGCTCGATCAGCTGAACGCCATCCCAGCCGCTGTCATCAATACGGCCGATAAATGGAGAAACATATTTAGCTCCTGCTTTTGCCGCCAATATGGCCTGCCCGGCGTTAAATACCAATGTGCAATTGGTTTTAATACCATTATCAGCAAACCACTTAATGGCTTTTACGCCGTCTTTAATCATGGGAACTTTTACGATAATATTAGGATGAAGGGCTGCCAGTTTTTTCCCTTCAGCTATGATGCCATCAAAATCAGTGCTGATCACTTCTGCGCTGATATCGCCATCTACAATATTGCAGATATCAACATAATGTTTCATGATGGCGTCGTGACCTTTAATGCCTTCTTTAGCCATTAAGGATGGGTTGGTAGTCACACCATCTAATATGCCCATATCATGGGCTTCTTTGATCTGGTCGAGGTTTGCGGTATCAATAAAAAACTTCATAAGAATGTATTAATATTTAATAATAAGATAGGAAATTAATACTGTCAAAGTTTAAGAAAGATTAGCAAAATACAATGGGAAAGGATATTAAATATTCAATAAAAAAAGCAGGCTACTCATATCGCGCCGCTACAACCGAATATCCTTGCTGTCTTCCGACCCTGGGGAGGTTCATCAGGAGCTGGCCGTATGAGACCTGCGCTGCAAAGATAAGAAATTCTACTCAATTACTTCACCATATTCTTCTTTCCACTCATGCTTCCATCTTCTATGGCTCCATAACCACATATCAGGGTTGGCTTTAATCACCCTTTCCAGGTAGGTAACAAACTGATGTGTAAGTTCAATTTCGCTTTCTGGTTTCGGGTTTTCTTCCGCAACAGAGAAAGTTATATTATAGTAACCTCTTTTTGGCCGGCTGATAAAAGCAAATATTACAACCGTATTGTTTTTTGCCGCATTTTTAGCAGGGCCCATGATAAAAGCAGTTTTGCGATCGAAAAAATAAAACCATGCTGCTTTTGCTGCATTAGCCGGGCTTTGATCGGCTACCAGCCCCAGGCAATATTGGGTATTCCGGTGGGGTAAAAAAGCTTTTGTCATGTGGTGGGCGCTTAGCAGAACCGTGCCGCTGCGGGAGCGTATTTTCTTAAATATCCTGTCTATTGTTTTATTAGATATGGGCATGTAAACGCCCAGGAATTTATAGCTTAGTTTTTTAACGGCAACCACGTTGCCCCATTCCCAGTTAAAATTATGGCCCAGGTGTAGCTGTACCGACCGCCCCTGTTCATAATACTGTTCCACGATTTCCCAATTGCCGGTTAAACGTTTTTCAAAAAAAGAGTCCGGCGCTGATAACAGCTTAATGGTTTCGATAAATGAATCAATGAATTTGTGGTAAAAGTTCTTTGCAATGCGTATCCTTTCCTGTTTTGTTTTTTGAGGAAATGCAATTTCGAGGTTCTGCATCACCACCTTTTTCCGATAACCAATAACATAGTATACCACACCATAAAAGAAGTTGGATATAAGGTATAATACCCGCAAAGGCAGCAGGGAAACAAGATAAAAAAAGAAGTAAACGATGTAGTACATTTTAAGTTAATGGTTCATAGTTCATAGTTCATGGACTTACTATCCACCATGAACCATTAACTACGGGCTTATTTTACAATACAATATTTTGCAATAATTCACTCTTCTGCGGATAATCTGTATTGTAATTGAGGCCCCGGCTTTCTTTACGGAAGCTGGCCCCTTTTACAATAAGATACCCCACAGTAATAAGGTTGCGAAGTTCCAGCAAATGGGGCGAAACGGTGCTGGTTTTATACAATATTTCTGTTTCTTCAAATAGCAGGTCGAGCCTTTTGGATGCACGCTGCAGCCTGATATTATTGCGTACGATTCCCACATAATCGCTCATTACCTGGCGAAGCTCCTTAAGGCTTTGGGTGATCAGGATCATCTCTTTCGGGTTTGAAGTGCCTTTGGCACTCCATTCGGGGAGCACAGGAACCTCGCAGGCTTCTATTTCGTCTATCCTGCCGGAAATATGAACAAAACATCGATGTGCAAAAACCATCGCTTCCAACAGCGAGTTGCTGGCCAGCCGGTTAGCGCCATGCAGACCCGTGCTGCTGCATTCGCCTACCGCATATAAATTGCGTATGGAGGTTTGCCCCCATTCATCTACTTTGATACCACCGCAACTGTAATGTGCCGCAGGTGAAACGGGTATCATATCTTTTGTAATATCGATGCCTATGCTCTTGCATTTTTCATAAATATTGGGGAAGTGCTCTGTAAATTTTTCAATATTGAAATGCCTGCAATCGAGGTAAACAAATTCGGTACCGGTGCGCTTCATTTCACTGTCTATAGCGCGCGCCACAATATCGCGGGGGGCAAGATCTTTACGTTCATCATATCGTTCCATAAAGGCCTCGCCCTCTTTATTACGCAAAATACCACCATCGCCACGTACTGCTTCTGTGATCAAAAATGCCTGCCCTACAAGGCCCGGTTCGTACAGGGCTGTGGGATGAAACTGGATGAACTCCATATTTTCTATACGTCCCTTGGCCCGGTACACCATTCCAATGCCATCGCCTGTAGCAATGTAGGGATTTGTGGTAACCCTGTACACCTGCCCGTTTCCGCCCGAAGCTAAATAAGTTGTTTTGGCCGCAACTGTTTCAATCCGGTTGGTTTCCAGGTTCAGCACATATACGCCGTAGCATACAATGTCCGGGGTTGCTTTGGTAACCAGGTAACCTAAATGGTGCTGGGTAATGATGTCAATAACAAAATAGTGTTTGCATATCTGTATATTAGGGCATTTACCTACAGCTTCCAGCAGGGCACGTTCCATTTCCCAGCCCGTAATGTCTTTATGGTGCAGGATGCGAAACTCGCTGTGTCCGCCTTCTTTGCCTCTTTTATAATCGCCATCGGCTTCTTTATCAAAGTTGGTTCCCAGGGCAATTAGTTCGTTAATGCGATCGGGACCTTCTTTCACCACAATTTCTACAATTTTTTCATTGCATAGCCCGTCCCCGGCAATAAGCGTATCCTCTATATGCTTTTCAAAGCTGTCATTTTCAGGATCGTTTACTACGGCCACTCCGCCCTGTGCATATTTTGTATTGGTTTCGTCTGCAGCTGCTTTGGTGAGCACCAGCACTTTTTTATCGGGATATGTCGATGCCATTTTGAAGGCATAAGTAAGACCGGCTATGCCTGTACCGATTACTAAAAAATCTACCTGTTGCATGTGCTCGCTTTAAACTTTTATGGGCCGGGCCGAGCGCCGGTAGCATCAATATTGCCTCGCACTCTTTATTGTCCCGGGTTATATGGCATCAAACCTACATAAAAATTTTCGTTCACAGAACCTGCCTGCCCCGAACAGGAGTATAACATTTTTACGTTTCGCAGGCAAAGGATGTGGCAGTATAAGCAGGTGTAGCGAAAACGCTGCACCTGGCTCCTAAAATACATCATGCTCCCTTACGGAGGAGAGATGCCACTGTATAGGTTTTTTATCGTGGTCAGGTTATAGCTACTGCTTTGTATTTAAAAGTAAAGGCCCTGTATGCCTCTTTTATATCATGAAATAATTATGGATGCTCAATAATAACAGGCACAATCCACCAGTTGCCATACCATGCCAGCACCTCAGGATCTCCTGGTATAAAATTAACCTGTGTGCTGCCGGTTGCCTGCTTGGGCTGCATGCCAAACTGCGGTTTTAGATTGATATTCTCTTTCATAAAAAGAACCGGACCATTTTCCAGCTTTAATTCCATTTTATAACGGCCTAAGGGAATATTATTGATGTAAAGCTCTGTGCTTTCTACAACTTTACGGATAGTAAAGCTGATCTTTTCATCAGCATGCACCAGGTCGATCGGAGTGAGTTTGACCAGGATCACACTGCCTACCGGGAAACTTCCGGGCAGTGGTAACGACTGTGTGCGCAATGTATAGGAAAGATGTATGGAGCCTCCCAGGTAGCTGCTGGGCCAATAGGGACCGCTTCCTATATTTTCAGGTTCTGCATGACTATACGGGAGGAATACGAAGTTTTTTACTGCGCCGCTGGTAGATGTAAAACTGCTCAGGCTACTGTCTGCAGGAAACAGGGATACAGGTGCTTTCCCTGATTCATAATCCAGCAGGTATTTTGTTCCCCATATCTCAACAGTACCCACCGGTAGTAAAATCTCATAATAGCCTGTAGCATCGGTATCGCCAGAGGCAGAACTGTAGCTGCCCCCGATGATGGAAGAGCGTATACCTATGCGGGCACCCTGCAAAGGACGGCCATACATGTCTTTTACATAACCTCTTAACTTATTGGGCTTAATTTCGAGCGTTTTAAATTTAGGAAGTCTGGGGCGCTGCATTCCCATAACGTCTACATAAAATTGCGGACCTGGTACTGACAGCTCCCGTGAAGAAGCGGGCAGTTGATTAAAGGGAATGGGCGTGCGTATTTCATCCCCGGTAGTTTCCGGAGGCTCATCAGGGCCGGGAGATGATGAATCTCCTGATTTGGAACAGCTTAAAATAAGCGTGCCAAGCAGGCACAGCGCAATAAACAAGGGTCGTTTCTTCATTTTATTTCCAGCTTTTAAAGTTTTAATAAAATTTTTTATTCAGATTTAATTGTATGGTGTAACAGGATAAAAGCAACGGCTGTACTTATCTTAAAAATGGTTTTTACTTTGTTTGGGCACTGCATTCTTCGGGAGAAGGGAAAAGCATACAAAAGAGCGGCAATCAGGTTGCCTGAAGGTTTAAAATCTTTTTATACTACAGGTTTTGCTCCTTCACTGCTTTTACCACTTTACTATATGTAAAACGGCCATCCTTATCTACCTGCTTAATTCGTACATACAGGCTGCTGTCAGCTCCCGTTGAAGGACCATTGTTTTTAGTACAGCCTGCAATGCTTAACCCCATACCTGGCACCATCAGCAGCAGGAACAGGTATTTTTTACGAAAGCTGATGCCCAAACCGGCGCTGCCTAACAGCAGCATTCCCATGCCCGCCATCCATGCCGGACCGTTTATGCTGCTGCTGAACTCATAATTTAATTGTGCTGACGAGCTGCCTTCTTCTGCTTTGGATAAAACCCTGCCTGTTCTGGTAAAGCTTATACCATCTGCAGCGGTTTCTATCTCAAAATAGCGGTTATTAGTTTCGGTAAGGGTAGCCCAACTCACCAGCAGCCTGCCGTTTTTGAGTGTGGCACTTACATTGCCAAAGGTTACGGGCAATACCATATCGTAACAGGAATTAGCGGGAGTGGCTATACCATCCATACTAATGCTCCATCCTTTGGCAATAAGCATATTACGATAAGATTCAGCGGTATTGGCATATATAGCTCCTCTTTGGACTGTAAAGTTTACGTTGTTGGTGGTAATGGGATTGCTGGCCCAGCTTTTTAAGGTACGGCTGTAATTCTCGCAGCTTATACCGCTGTTGCTGAACATGCCTGCCGCATTGACAAGTGAATTCAGCTTCCATGTTGCCAGGTCCCGGTTAAAAGAGCCTGTTTCCGCAAACATAGACTCCATATCGGTTACACCGCTTACATTCCAGAGGTCCATATTAAAAGGCGGTACAAAAAGAGGGCAAATCCAAAACATCTGTTTCATACTTTTAACTCCTGACAGATTGGGCACATCTGTAGCTATCAGCTTAAGGTTAGCACAATTAGTAAAGGCAACTTCCATACTTGTCCAGGGAACATTTCCCCATTGCCTTATTTCTATCAGCTGACGGGCATTTGAACCGTTATACCCGCCAGCCATAAAAAAGCGCCTTAGGTTGGCGGGTTCCATATTCAGCGTCACCGTATCACCGGCAGCTATGAATATTGGCAAATGTATCGGCTCATTATCTTTACTGTTATTGAATCTGACAGTGCCTCCCGCAGGGGTAGAGGTAGAGGTCCATCTGCAAACCACATCTCCCTCTGTCAACCCGTTAAACGTTATGGTTCTGGAAGGTTCGGTGAATGCCCACTTCGTAATAAAATTCTGGGCACCGGCAGCAAGGGACAGCAGTATAGCCGGGATCAAAAAAAAGTGTTTCATTTGTTTGGATTTTTATTTGTTAATTAAAGATTTGTTCATGATTGTGGCCTGGCAGGATAGTAAAAAGGTTAGTAGTGCTTATGGCTTTTCTGTAAAGCATATTGAAGGCTTCTGATATGGATTACTTTAATTGGAATAAGCGGTAAAGGCTTTCTTTATGCCCTGATAAACTAACCGCATAAAGAATAAAAACACTTATTCCAACCGGCCGCCCATCTGTATCATCAAAGAGGTGATAAAGCAGTATGGAAACTACAATAGGCGCTAAAGCCACAAGGCAGAGGAACCGGAGCCGGCGCGTTAATAATAGAATCCCGAACAAAAGCTCCACGAGTTTTTGAAGTATGAAAATATAATTCGTTTGAGACAGAACTGTTGCAAATGCTGAACCGGGGTTTACAGGAATGATCGCTTTATATCCGAACGGAATGAGTAAACCATTCACTGCGCCAAACACAAAGCTGATTCCTAAAAGAAGCTCTGATACAAAAATTATTCTTTTCATTTTTGTATAGCTTTCATTAACTCTTTCAGATCACTTTGGGTTAATCCTGGTCCATCTGTCATTTTCCAGAACATTTTCTGTATAATACTATAGGGTTTTAACCACTCCGGCTCTATATAATCTTCTTCAAACTGCTCCCGTGGATTATAATGTCGGGTAAGCCGCAGATGTTCTTTGCCTTTCAGTAAGGATAAGAATTTAAGCACTTCTTTATTGGTGGTTACAACATAGGGCCTGTGCATACCTTTAGCAATGGGGTAATTGCGGTCATCCTCGCCAGAATTGTCGGCCCAGGGAATGCCTTTACCCGCATTCATACATGCCACACCAAGATATACTGTGGTGGTGTCCCTGTCATTCGATGAGCTATAAGGAGGAACGGTTACAGGTTCTCTGTCGATAAGCATGCCGTTCTGTATACGGCTTGGCGCAGTATTAAGCAGCACCAGTCCTTGCGGGAAAATCACTTCTCCTCCTGCCCAGGCCTTATCCGAAACAATATTAATATCTACATAAAAAGTATTCATATTCCCCTTTAGCTTACTGAGGTCCGGGTCAAATGGATGATGGGTGCGCGTTACGAAATGCAGGCCTTTCGGCAACCCGAACGGCGTACCTTGCGGCATTTCATCGCTGTTACCAAAACCGGGCTGGCGGCTTACGCTCTCAATACTGTTAAATAACAATTCGTCTTCTTTGTTAACCCATTGGGTGTTCTTGCCACAACCTGCCAACACTGCAACCAATATGCAGCCTGTACAATAACTGTCTAAAAATTGTTTATTCATACGCCGAATGTAGCATGTGGTAACAGGTATATATAAACTATTCGTTGAACAACCACCGGCCGGGATGAACGACTTTATCAGCCGATGAATAGCATGGAATAGAACAATGATTGGTTTCTCTTTAAGAAATATTTATTGATCAATACGCTGATTGGCCTGATGTTGCAGTATGCTGCTAATAGCAGCATTACTGTTACAGTGTATACCACATTTCGGGATAGGCTGTGAAAGGATGCTGAAAGTAGTAAGGCGGGCCGGTATCCTGATAAAAATCAGCATTGATGAATACACTTATGAATAAGAAGGAATATAAAAAGAAATGGCTACTCCGCCATGTGGCTTTATCGATATGTGTAACAATGCTCCATACAGGCTTTGCAGCCGCTTTGCTGTGTTAGACAGGCCTAAACCTTGTCCTTCAAACATATTATCAACCGTACCTGTATAAGGATGACCGGTGTTTTCAATACGGATATGTATTTTGTTTTCCTCCTGAATACAGCTTATAAATATTTCTCCGCCGTAAATGGAAGGCTCTATGCCGTGCTTTATGGCATTTTCTACCAGCGGCTGTAAGAGCATAGGAGATATGTAAACACCCTCTACTTCCCGGTTGGTTTCTATTGTATATACGAGTCTTGTTCCGAAACGCTCTTTTTCCAGTGAAAGGTAGGTGCGGATAAAATCCAGCTCCTGCGATAAGGGCACCAGATCCTGTTGTGTAGCGCGGAGCGCATACCGGAAAATATCGGCCAGCCGTCCTATCAGTATCCGCGTATGTTCCTGCGCTGCCGGAACAGAAGCGCTGATACTGCTTAAGGCATTAAAAAGAAAATGAGGCTGTATCTGTGCCTTTAGCGCATTGATCTCGGCCTGGTGAGTTGATTTTTGTAATTCCTGTTCGCGCTGATGCTGTGCCGCTCTTTCCCTGAAAAAAAGATCGATATGCAGCGAGCTGAATACCTGGATATAAAACAGCAGATTGGGACCTATATTCTGAAAAACCTGTTTGCCGCTCATTGGGGGAAGACCAGCCACCCGGTTATATAACTGATAAAGCCCGACCCAGATGATGTAGTACAGTATTCCTGTGATAAAGTGCAACGAAAAACGGCGTTTTATAGGTAAGTGAGCCCACATCCGGAACTGAAGCCACCATACCGGCAAACAGGCAACAGCCATAATGAAACAATCTACAGCCAGCTCTCCAAGGAAGGGAAATGAAAACCCCTGGGAGAATAATCTTGGCGTGCTATAAAGTACACTCATAACCACGAGACAAAACACAAAAAGGGAGATCTCTCTTCTTGTTGCCTTACTGCCTTTAAATACTTGTTCCATAAACCGCTTTATTACGATGATGTATTTTGGATGCATAACTTTTTTATCAGTCGGAAAATACGACAACTGTGAACAGCCATTACTGGTGAAAAACACCGGGAATATCGCTCACGTATAAAAATGTCAGGCCTCTGTATGTTCTATAATGAAATCAAGAGTTATAAATTTAAGTATCTTGCATTAAAAGAAATGTTTTAAAAAATAAACAACATGCCCAGGAAGCCGGTATTGATTATAGATGATGAAGAACATGGCAGAACACTGGTAAAGCAGTATCTGCAGCCCTATGATCAGTTTTTTGTTGCAGGTGAATGTGTCAACGGGCCGGAAGCTATCAGGTCCATCAACCAGATGGAGCCGGATCTTGTTTTTCTTGACATCCAGATGCCCGGCGCTAATGGTTTCGAAGTGTTGCAACAGATTGAACATGTTCCCCAGGTTATATTCACTACTGCCTATGATAAATATGCCATACAGGCTTTTGAAGCCAATGCTGTCGATTACCTGCTGAAGCCGTATACAAAAGAGCGATTTGAACGCACTATGTTCCGACTGGAGCAACAGACTCCTCATCAATCATTAGCTGCCGCCGGAACCTATCAAAAGCAAACCGTTTTTTCCAACCGCATCCTGGTAGAGCATAACAAACGGTTTCGCAATATAGCAACAGATGATATCCTGTTTTTAAAAGCTAATGGAGATCATACTGAAATCCATACTTTTGGTTCCAGCTATCTGAGCTCAGCGGGTATCAGTGCTTTATCTTCTAAATTTGACCAGCAAAAATTCGTGCGGGTACACCGGTCTATTGTAGTAAATATGTCGTATGTCAGGGAAGTGTATAAAGATATCGGTAAAACATTCCTGGTAATGGAAAACGGTATAGAATTTAATGTGGGCAGAAACTACCTGCCCCTGATTAAAAACCTTATGGTGTAAAAACATATACAGCCGTTATGAGATGTAGTCGGTTGCTGGTGTCGGTGAACCTGTAACTCAGCGTGAGCCGGCCGGCCGCATATTTTACTATTTTAAACTCCTGTACCTGATCTTCTTCATTCAATATAAGGGTCTGCTTTTTTTCGTTATATTCCCAACGGCCGCTTACCCTGAAATCTTCTTCGTCTTCCTCACATTTTATTTTTCCCGAGCTGCGTATAACCCGGTGATCGCTTTGTAAAACAAGCCTGTCATCCTTTTCGCAGGGTTCCAGAAGCGCATAAATGTCCTTATCCGGAATTCCGTCGATATTCCAATCTACATCGGGTGTTACGGTGAGCGCTTTTAATTGCATGCGTTTGCCGATAAAAGGAGCATTGCGTGTTCCCGGCTCTTTTGGCCCCTGGCATGATCCTGTAAAGACGAATAGTATGACAGTAACAGTTACTAAAGCGGCCTTGCTGTTTTTTAAATTCATTTGAAATTTTTTTAAATAATTACGTAAAAGTAACGGGCCAGAAAAACCGGCTTTCCAGTATTCGACCAACAGCATTATAGAGGCATAAACGTATTTATAGAGGGGTAAAGTAACCAATGACCGCTAAGAGATTCAACAATTTGTATTGAGGATATGATCCAAAAAGATAGCAAACAGAGAAAACATCAGGGATGCATATTCCTGTTGTTTTCCTTCTTAATTCATATATTTTTCGGGAACGGATCATTAAACCGGGTTTTCGTATCAAAGAGGTAGACTTCATCATCCCGTAACAGGCATTTTTCCAGCTCGTTTATTATCTTTTTCTTATCAACGTAGTGGCCTATAAACACCAGCTCATTCATACGGTCGCCCCATTTTTTGCTCCATCTTTCTTCAACAATTTCCCTGTTATATACATAAGCGGCATAGCGCATTCTTTCATCAAAAGGCATGCTGCACCACCATACGCCGGCCCGTTCAAGCCTTGAGGAGCCGCCGGCCTGGGAAAAATTTAAGGCATCGTTGGGTCGGGAGGCCAGCCAAAACAGGCCTTTGGCGCGTATTATATTTTCAGGATATTTTATGTTGAGATAGCGCCAGAACCTTTCAGGATGAAAAGGCTTTTGGTTACGAAATACAAACGAGCTGATACCATATTCCTCTGTTTCCGGCGTATGATGTTGCGCTTCCAGCTCTTTTTGCCAGCCTGCAGAGTTTTGGGCTTCTTCAAAATCAAAAAGTCCTGTATTGAGGATCTTTTTGGGATCTACCCTGCCAAATATGGAAGCAATGATCTTTGCACCCGGGTTTAATTGGTGAATAGCAGCTTTTAATAGGCCTGTGGTATAAGCATCCACGAGATCGGTTTTATTTAAGATGATCACATTGGCAAACTCCACCTGGTCCGTCAATAAGTTGACAATGGTGCGCTCGTCGCCTTCTGTATCGGTAAGGTGACGATCCTGCAGTAATTCATTGGTTCCGAAATCTTTTAAGAAATTGAAACAATCCACTACTGTAACCATTGTATCGATGTAGCTGAAGCGGGAAAGATCTATACCGTTGTTTTCATCCACATAAGAAAAAGTTTGTGCGACTGGTATGGGCTCACTGATACCGGTGCTTTCAATGAGCAGGTAATCAAAACGTTCTTCCCTGGCGAGTTTTTCCACCTCGGTCATAAGGTCCTGCCGGAGTGTACAGCAGATGCAGCCGTTGCTCATCTCTACCAGTTTTTCTTCGGTACGGGAAAGCGTATTTTCGTGTTCTACCAATCGCGCATCTACGTTTACCTCGCTCATATCATTTACAATAACCGCTACTTTAATTCCTTCTTTATTATGTAAAATATGGTTGAGCAGGGTTGTTTTTCCTGCTCCCAGGAAGCCGCTCAACACGGTCACAGGAAGCTTTTTGGTGACAGGCTTTTCGTCAGGATTTAATGGTTGTGCATAATTTTCTGTCATAGATAATAGTTTATAGTTTTACTTTTTAGCAGTCGAAAGCAGATGGGCCACGTATTATTAAGTTCCTGCCACGAGGTTGAGCCATTCAACAATATGCCGTAAATGTTGGGCTCCGTATAGCTGAACGAATTTTTTTGTTTCAGGATGGTCGCTTTCTTTATAGATAGCAAGACGGCTTTTTGCAAAATCTTTGGTGAGTGGGATGCGGCATTTATTGACTATGCAATGTTTCCACTGTTCAAATGTTTGCGGTATCATCGTTTATACAGCTTAATGTTTGTGATTTTTGAAATTGATGATATGTGCGGTTATCAGTAACGCAGCGCCTATATAAATCAACGGGGAATGGATATGGAATATTAAGTCCAGCAGTACTGAAACAGCTATCAGGCAGATAGCCGCCCAGAAAGTATATTTCAGTTTTTTAGATGCTATATTACCTGTAACCCGGTACACCACAACAGAACCGATCAGCAAAAAGGTCGCATCAATGTAGGCATTATGCTCTATACCCAATGGAATAACCATCAGCACAGGAAATAGCAGGCAATGAATTAAGCATAATACAGCGGCGGATATGCCTAACCAGTCAAATACTTTGGATTTCATAAAAAAGTTTAAGTTTTAATATTTGCAACAACGTTGCAAATATATGAATTTTTTGTTTTTCCCATTGAAACAGGAAGAATATTTTATTGGAGTTGAACTTATTTAGATTTTTGGTTGTGCACTATAAGGTGAAGAAAAATTGCATCCCGTATAACTGTGAGAACTATGTACATAATTATAAAGTGTGGAATCGCCCTGAATCTGTCGAAGAGCCGCTATTAATGCTCCTTTATTGGCGCCTTAAGGTAGCTGCTCATTATTATTGCAAAGATTTTCACGATAGCATTACTTTTTAACCTCTTCTGTATTCCTGAATATATATATAAAGTCATTGACGTTGCTGTCATTCAGCTCCAGCTTTCCTTTCATATAGCAGTATTCATCGGTTTTATAGCGCCGGGGCTTTGTTTTGAACTTGAGAGAGATAACAGACTCAACACCGGCGGCCCCGCAAAAAAAGCACGCCGCGTAAGTATTTTTAGAAAGCGCATACAGCCCGCTTTCTATATCCAGCGGTATCATATAGCCCGATATAATCCATTCCTGTCCTGCCATTTTCTTAACGCTGTTCCCAAATACCGGATACTGTATCTCTATATCAAACTGTTTATTATATTTAGAAACATAGTTTACATCTGCTAGCTGGTTCCATGTAATATTCCCGGGTGCTGTGCCTGTCAAAACCATATTACCATTTTCCTTAAATGATGCAAAAGATGCATATACAGGAGCCGGGAGTGAAGAGGCTGTTTGGTTATAAGTAAACGCTGCATTTGCTTTATTGACCCAACCATGCCTGCACAAGGATGAAAAATTGGTTGTAACAATAACGAGGATCAATGCAGACCACAGCACCAGCTTTCTTATTTTATCCATTAGCCAATGTTTTTGATATATTAATGAACCAGGCTTTTACGGCAGGAACCAGAGATGCGATAAGCCCTATTGTAACAGCCAGCATACATACATACAGTTCGGCGGGTAATTGTAGTGTCCATGCCTGAATGGAAATGTGGTAATCTTTTTCAAAGCGACCCGCTATGAACCACAGTGCCAGGCGACTTAATAACAGCCCGGTAATAATACCTGCAATGCTTAACATGACTCCCTCCAGTAATACCAGCCCTGTTAGTTTTCCTCTGCCGGCGCCCATAGTGCGCATCAGCGCCAGCTCATATTTCCTTTCTTTAAGTGAGTTGAACAGGGCTACAAATACGCTCAATCCTGATAATAGCATGATACCCCATGCCATGCTCTTTAACGTATCAATACCTACGCCAAATAATGTAAACAGGCGGTTGACTTCAATAGCCGGAACGGCTGCCATCATATTGGTTTGCTTATTGATAATGCGGGGCAACTGTACATTCCCCATCGGGGTGCGGAACTTTAACAGAACGGCGGTCAATTCTTTTCCCCTGTGCGCTTCCCCATGTTCTTCTTCTTCGTGGTGTCCGTTTGTTTCGTGGTGTTCTTCACTCTCATGATGATGTTCATGTATCTTCCATACGCTCTCCATGTTACCAATAATAAGATTATCCACCACGCTGCCGGTAGGGTTCAGCACACCTGTTACGGTATAGGCTTTTTCCCTGTGCTCTTCGCCATGCTCATCATTACCATGCATACCGTAAAAGCTGCTGCCTGCTTTGAGCTGCAGCTTATCAGCCAAGGCGCTGCCTACCACCACTTCGAAATCGTTTTTATTCCAGTGGCCGGTTGCTATGGTGGCGCCATATTTACCGGGGTAATCCTTTGTGGTGCCAACGATGCTGTAGCCTTTGTACGAATCCCCGTAAGCAAGTGGGATCGCTTTTTCTACAAAAGGATGCTGCATCCATTTTTGTGCTTCTTCATAGCTGATATTGCCTGTGGGCGCGTCAACATGGTAAACTGCCGATAGTATTAGCTGCAACGGGCTTCCTTTAGCGCCCAGCACCATATCAATGCCGCTGATATTATTGGCGAACTGATTTTCAAAACGATCTTGTAAGATGATCAGTAAAAAAATAGTGCCTGCACTTACGGTTAATAGTATCCAGCATAGCAAAGTGCTGAGCGGTTTATGCAGTAAATTTTTCCATGCAAGCTTCAGCATCATACTAATTCTATTTTTTGGTGAAAAATTTGTTTCAACCGCTGGTCGTGCGTTACAATAACAAGCGCTGCATTGGACATAGCTGCCTGCTCCCGCAACAGCCTGGCTACTTTATGGCAGTTCTCATCATCCAGGCTTGAGGTGGGCTCATCGGCTAACACCAATACAGGGGCATTCATCAGGGCTCTTGCAATAGAAGCTCTTTGCAACTGGCCCTGGCTAAGATGTGAGGGCTTTTTATTGGCCTGCTCTGCAATATTTAATTGTGCCAGCAACTCTTTCGCCCGGTTTTTATTTGTTTGGATGCCCGCGAGATAGGGAGACAGCAACAGGTTATCCATTACTGATAATGATGCTACCAAATGGGGCTGCTGGAAAATAATACCTGTTTTTTGTCCTCTGAATTTGTCTAACGCGCCGGCAGATAGAGCCGTAATATCCGTTTTCCCGATATAGATGCTCCCGCTTTCAGGCTTTAATAACCCTGCTAATAAATGCAGCAAAGTGGTTTTACCCTTTCCGGAAGAACCTGTTACTAATAATATATTTCCTGCGGAGCAGCGAATATCAGGAAACCGGAACTGCACCGACGGATAAGAAAATTGTATGTTGTTTGTTTGTAGCATTGTTATAGCGGATTGATAGAGCTATGCCATAAAATTTATTCAGCTACTTGCTACTCTTTGTTTCAACTATTTCAAAGGCACTTCGGTAGGATTGTATCCTGCTTTAAACCGGAGTATTAAGTATGAGTACAAATATATATGTTCTTTATTTAATTGCAACTTTGTTGCAATTAAATAAGGTCGGGAAATGCTCTTTTAACATGAGCTTTAGACATTAAATGCACAGGGTTATGTTTGATTATAATCACTTACCGGCTATCTGCTTTTTTATAAACATCTTATGCTAACTTTTTCTTAATTGACAGTATCAGTGCTGTTGTTTTTGGAAGCATTTGCTAATCAGGTACGTACATAATCTCGCCGTTATCCAGCTGGTAGGCAGTACCTATTTTTTTCCCCTTACTGCTGCCTGCGTCTTTACTGCTGCCGGCGCGGTACTTTTCTATTTTATTTCCTTTTTTAGTGATAATCTCCATGTTGTCCTTGCCCGGATTCTTAATCATACTAAAATCTTCTTGGCTTAGTATTTCAGACATGCCATAGCGGGTAACCAACGCTACCATCAGCGCTACGGCAAATACCAGGGAAAAGTCAAACAGGTTGGCTACTGCTGCAATGGGGTCCAGTGCCTCATCGCCTGTACGCCTGAAGCGTTTTTTTCTTATTCTGTTACTATTCATTGTTTTTCCCCAATAAGTTCATGAACAAATTCCAGGTCGGCCAGGTCTTCATTGTACCAGCGCTGCTTTATCTGTAGTGTAATAAAACCTACTCCGCCAATGATCAATCCAAGAATGGTAGAAGCAAAACCCTCCTGCATATTTTTAGCGATCGAAGTAAGATCGCCGCTGCTAAGTCCTACGAGTGCGGGCTGTATAGGAATGAGCGTGCCTATCAAACCCAGGATAGGACCCACTTTCGAAAGTGTTCGTGCCAGGTCCAGCTCTTTCTGTGTAAGCAGCTCGTAATCGGTCAGCACTTTTTCCCGCATCACTTCAGATGAAGCATTACTGACGATCCGGTTAAGCGCATCTTTAAAAGCCGAAGCAGGCAGCCCATCCGTTGACAGTGTCAGCACATTATTCTGTTGCAAGCCCGCAATCAATGGTATTACACGACGGCGCGTTTTTAGCCGGTTCATATAAAAGCCATAGAAAGATCCCAATAGCAGCAACGTACGGAAAAACAAAAACACCAGCGCCAGTACTGTTGGCACCAGGAAACCGGTAGAAACCCAGTAAATCAGTTTATTTAAAAAATCCATTTCTTTTTATTTTAATTATTGACCATATATAACCCAATGTACCCACCAGCAGCACCAGCAATACCAATACGGCAAACGGGCGGTAATCCGCTACTTTATCGGCGGTATCGCCCAACTGGTCAAACTGCACATTTACAGACAGCATGCAGGTGGTTACCGCAGTGATGAAGATCAGTAGCTGTGCCAGCTCCAGCCGTTGCTCTCTGTTGGGCAGTAACCGGCGTAACACAATTCCTGCTGATAATAATCCCAACGCTGCAGCAACTGCATAAATCGCCGCCAGGGTCTGGAAAGATGTATCTCCATCCTTATAAAAAAGCATAACCTGAAACAGGAAAAGTGCAGCAGGCAAACCTGGTAATGGCACATACTGGAACCAGCGCACCCATTTTTTTACAGAATAACCCAATGCCTCCCGTAGCGCACGGTTGATTATCATCCAGCGCAGCAGCAACTCTGCGAGGGCTAGCGCTGTAATGCGCTGCAGCCAAAGCGGGTCTTCTGGCAGTTTTTTCAATACAGGCATACTCTGCTCTACGGCGAGGGAATAGGTGGCATAACAAAAGACAGCGGCTGCCAGTGTCAGCGCCACCAAAGGCCATAATGTAACATCGGCAATATACTGGAGTATACTATTCAGTAAGCTCCATACCAGGATCAGCAGTAAAAGCTCAAAAATCATTTTACAGTATTATTCTTTTTTCGGAAATACCATACTAATAGAGAAAGCGACAGCAGCAAGGTGGTGCCGATCAATAGCCACCGTGTGCCGGATATAGTATTACCCTGCTGCTTTGCATTGCTCCGCTTATCATTCGCTTTCTCGTCTACCTTTCTTAACACAGTGGACTTATTATCAGTACCTGAACCAGCGGCCTGCATTTCTTTTGCAGCTTTCAGGCTGGCTTCATAATCAGTACGTGCGGTTCCCTGAAGGTGATCAGCTATATATTTGTTCAGTGCTGCATTGCCACACACGAATCCTGAGCAGCCGGCTCCATGATCTTTCATTTCTGCCAGGTGCAGGTTGGTGATTTCCTGCAATTGCTTACCTGCGGGCTTCCAAAGACCTTTGCGGGCCGTTTCCAGCATTACAGCTGTCAACTCCTGCAGGGCATAAGGATTTTCCCGGTCAAAAAAGGTTTTCAACCCCAGGTGCAGCTTGTCCTGCACATAGGTTTCGTGCAATTCATTCCAGAGCGCTGCATCAATTGCTCCGGGTTTCATCACGTTCCAGCTATAGATATTGCGGAATGTTTCGGCAAACACTTCAGCCGAAGAAGCGCCTCCTTTCAGCAGCTCGCTCATGTATTTGGGATTGAGCAGGGTGCTGCGGGCTTCCACCCAAATGGCTTCTTTGAGTTCCTGTACCCGGGGGTTGGATGGATTCCGGGAATCGCTGAAATACACTGCAGGCTCATTGCCCGTTACTTCATGCACAGCCAGGTTCAGCCCGCCGGCAAATTCATATACATGGTCGAGGCTAAGGGGCCCCCAGGTATTGGAGGAACGGGGATGAATGATGACTTCGGTATTTTGTAATGCAGCCTCAAAAACACCTTCTTTGAAATCAGCCCAGTGTTTGTCATCGTTATACAGTGCCCCCATATTATTCAGGTAAGTGTGTGCTACTTCACTGCGGCTTTCCCAACTGTCGCCTTTTTCCACCATGCTGCTGATGCCCGTGCCATAGCTGCCATTTACACCGCCGAACACACGCAGGGTAGACAATTCCCTTGCCTCACGCGGAGAAAAGCCTTTTTCTTTCAGCATTTTTTCCGCCAGGCCGGCGCCTGCTTTTACCGGGTTACCGGCATCATCTGCAGCAGCAGCCATGGCTACGGCTTTATTGACCAGCTCCAGGCGCGAGGCTGCAAGGTCGCGCAGCTGGCCGGAGGTTTGCACCACCACATCCACGCGCGGCCGGCCGAGTGTGGAAGCCGGTATCAGCCGCACATCGTCCACACGGCCAAAAGCGTCCCTTACGGGTTCAATGCCCAGCAAATAAAAGATCTGCGCGAGCATGGCTCCTTCGGTTTGGATAAAGTCGCCTGCCCAAAGGGTAAAGGCCACTTTTTTCGGGTATTGCCCGCCGTGTTCCTGCCGGTGCTTTTCCAGCATTGAGCGTACCTGCATCTTGCCTACTTCCCAGGCCTCCGCAGATGGTGTTTTCTCTGCATCAATAGAAAACAGGTTGCGTCCTGTAGGTACACTCTGCGGGTTGCTGATGGGATCGCCTCCTGATGAAGGCAATGTATAGCCGCCGTTTAACCCGTCTATTACCGCCTGCAATTCTTTGTCTGTGCTGTTCAGCAGTGCCTGTCGGTAAGCGTCCAGGTGGTTAACGGCGGTTTCGATGCGATCGACGGCAGTGGCAAAATCAGCCGCTTTCTGCTCCTGCTGGCCTGGTGTTTTTTTTGCATTGGCTAAAGCAGCGGCCACCTCCGGGGGCGGGCCGCCGCTGTCCTGTTGTGGCCCTGATGGTTTTTGAGCTTTTGCTTTGGCAACTTCCGGCGGAAAGCGGCCACCACGTTGCGGTCGCTGTAGTGCCTGTTGCGCTTTCCATGCCTGTGCCCGGGCCAGGTCTGCCGGAGGCACAATGCTGCTCACCGTCATCTTCCGGCCCTGCTGCCAGTCCTTTATGACGGCTTCAGCACGCTTCACATAGTTTGCCTTCATGAATGTTTTTTGTTCCAGGCGGGCTGCGGGTATCAGCCCTTTGATGGCGTCGAGCTTTGCCAGACCATAGGCAATAGGATCAATGGCCATGAGGCGCGCCGTTGCAGCGGCCTGTGCAGTGGTGTACGGAACTCCCAAAGTATAAAGTCCCGCCGTTACTTTTTCCGACCCGATCTCTTCCACGAGCTCCGCCAGGCGGTGTACTTCTGCCACCGAAAGATCGCGTGTACTGTCCTTTACCTGCAGGTCGTTGTAAAGCCCCATTTTTCTTGCACGGGCGGATATTGACTTTGCATAGGCAAGCTGTACGGAGGGATCTTCCAGTGTAGTGAATTTATGTAAGGTTTGCTCCAGCGCTGCCAGCTCGTTGTAGGTTTCCCCTTCCATAAAGGGGGGTGTAAGATAGCTGAGCAGGGTAGCATAGGTGCGTCTCCGGGCAATCATGCCTTCCCCTACGTTGGAGATGGTATATACGTAAAAATGCGGGGTATTGCCAATCAGCATATCGGGCCAGTCGTTGCTGGACAAAGCCACCTGCTTACCCGGCGTGAACTCAAGGCTTCCATGAGTACCGAAATGGAGTACGGCATCTGCATGAAAAGCATGGCGCGCCCACAGGTAACTGGCAATATAGGTATGGGGCGGCGCCTGGTCGGTTCCATGCACCATTTTAAACGTGTTGTCACCGCTGCCGGGCATGGGTTGCGGCAATAATACTACGTTACCGAATTGAATCCGGGCTACAGCCAGGTAGCTGGTATCCGCCTTTCGCAACGCCATATAATCGCCGGGAGCGGGGCCGTAACGATCGAGTACGCTCTGCCAGCGCTGCGGTGTCAGGTCCTGTTTGGCCCATTGCTCATAGTCGGCCGCAGCTACCAGCGCCGGGTTCCCGCTGCTGAGGAATTTTTTGATGCTTCCTTCGGCGTACGGTCCCAGCACGGCACCGTTCTGCTGGATCAGCGCTTCAAGCCCTTTTGCCGATGCCGGAAGCCCGTCCACCTGGTAACCTTCCTGCCTGAGGCGAAGCAAAAGATGGTACAGGCTGGGAACTACCTCCATATTGGCCGCCACCAATGCGTTTTTGCCCGGCCCTTTAAAATAATAGATGGCTATTTTTTTCTGGCTGTTGGCTTTTCGTTTCAATGCGATCCGCTTTTCTACCATACCCGCGAATCGCTCCAGCCTGTCGGGGATCGCCCTGAAAGCCAGGTAGCCGTTTTCATCACGGTATTGGGCCACGATGGCATAAGGAGCTACCAGGCCGTCAAGCTCAGGAAGCGTAACAGACATGTTGAGGATCCCTCCTGCCATTCCGCGCGGATCCGTGTTCCATTTGTCGTACGGTTCAAATACACTGACAGGTGCCAGCACGGGGATATTGTTTTCTTTCAGCCAGGTGGTAGTACTATCCGCCTCACCCAGGCTGAAACGGCCATGCGGCATGGCTATAATGAGGTCGGGCTTCAGCTGTTTGAGCCATTTGGTGCGGCTGTTAGATGCTGCGATGGGGTATACATTGAGCCCTCTGTTCTGCAGCGCGGTGATGAGGCTGTTAAGGTGGTCGCGGTTGGCGTTAAAAGGCCCGGGGACCGAAGTAAGGAGCGCCACTACGGGTGCTCCGCTTTTAATAAACCCTTTTTGTTTCCCGTATGCCTCAAAAGCTCCGGGGCTTTTGAAGGTACGCGTCTCGTCTATGTGGAACAGCACGTCCCGGTCTGTTTTTTCGGGAGCGGCTATGCTGCCGGTAAAAAGCGATTTCCTGTCCAGCACTTTGCGCACATAATTCAGCAGACTTTTATTGTTGGATAGCCCGCCATAATCAAGGTAGCCTTTTATAGCTTCCAGGGTATCGCCCTTCAGGTTGGTAAAATCCATCGCAGGATTGGTAGCGCCGTCCACATACACCGGTGTACCTTTACGGCTTGCCCGCTGCAGTTGCGCCTGCTGGGCCTCGGTCAGGTGAAAGCCACGGCCGAAAATAAAAACGGCGCTGTAGTTCCCGGCCTTGTCCAGCTCGTCTTCAGATAAGATGCTGGTGCGTACGAACCGGCTCTCATTGGCCTTGCTGATGGTGGACAGCCGGAACTCCGGGAAGTTCACAAAGGCAATGCGCGTAGGGGCCAGGAACCTGGCGTACAGGAGATACAGGGCAAAAGCGGCAGCAAGCAACAGGAGTACCCGCACCAGCTTTCGCTTGTATTTTTTAATAGATAGTTTCATGGTCGGGAAAAGTTTACTTGATCTCTTTGTATTCAAAAGTGGGATAGCCCTTGGTGATATTGGGACCGCCTTTATAAGCCAGGAATTTCATCTTGAAATAGCGGCCGTCAACGTCTTTAACGATATAGGTTTTCCAATCATAGATCTTATAATTACCATCGCGGTGCGGCTGCAGGATCTGGTACCAGTCGGACCCGATGGACAATGGCTGGTCCGATGGCTGCAGCGAAGTATAGTCTGCCACCGTAACCTGGTCGTAGCGGCTGTTTGACGAAGGAAAATTGTTGACAGGTGCCTGGGGGTCATCGCTGCCTGCCAGCTCTTTGCCGGGGTTATCAACGGCCACCCGTACACCGCCGTAGGTATTTACCAGGGCGCCCACGCTGACCACAAAGCTATATGGCGGAGGGCCGCCGCCCGGACGTGTGTATCCTGAAATCAGGAGGTCCCACTTTCCTTTATCGGGCTCTATCTCCACTACGGCATCGGTTTGAAAGGAGTAATACGTATAATTCCTGTTTTTATTTACCGGTATTTGTACGGTCTTTTCACCGCTGCCATCCATATTGGCGTACCGTATCGTATAAGCATTGCTGGCAAACCCTTCAATGATGAATTTTTTATACCCGATACCCGTGGTGGATGATGGAGGGTTAAGCCCGAGATTGATGACGTACACTTTTTTATCAGACACTCCGTTGCTTCCCCAGGCCCCGATGGCGGTGCCCCCGGTTTCATTGGCCACGTCGTCAAATTTGAATGCTCCCGGTGTGGCTGAGGGTGTTGTAACAGCGCTGAAGTCGGTTTGCCCGGTATTCCATACGCCCGATTTTTTTGCCGAATTTACTTTTACCGCAAAACCACCATTGCTTTCAAACGCAATATCCCAGGCATTTACAGGAATGGTAATGGCCTTTCCCTCGCTCAGGTCGAGGTATATCTGGTTCTTTAATTCCTCTCCTACTTCGGCTACAAGTGTTCCTTCGATGGGTTTGAGCTCGGTAAATGGTTTGTCTTTTTTGCAGGATGCGATAGCTGCCAGGATAAGAATGGCAAAGGCTCCTTTTTTTATTCTGTTTACCTTCATGATCTTGTTTTTATGTGTTTACTTTTTATTTTTTAAGAGATTGATTTTACTATTTCTACAATTGAAAGATGAGCCGCAAAAAGGCCTGCCTGCCCTGTCCCACAGGTAAGCGGGGGCTATAGTTTGAACCATCGGTATCGCCATGGCTGGTTTGCTCTACCTCCGTGACCCCGGCTATATTTTTAATTCCTGCAGTAGCCAGCCACTGCTTACCAAAATTCCTGGCCATGCTAAAATCCAGCAGGTGGTAATCGCCCTGTGAGCGATCCTGCAATACGCCATCACGGTTGAGCCCGAACCGGGAAAGCCGCCCGTTGTATTTATAAAACAGCGAAAACCGGATGTCTGACCAGTCATTCAAATAGGTAATAGTTGCATTGGCCTCAGGTGTCTGGTACACTTTATTCAGCGAGTTGCTGCCGGATCGCATGAGCAGCCCAATAGCTGGTCGAACCGTAAACCGGTTATTATAACTGTACATGAATCCCAGGCTGCCTCCGTATGTACGAAAGCGGGCGATATTCTGGTAGATCATTGCCACATTTACATACTGCCTCGCAGGCTCCATGGTGGCCCTGTCCTTATCTACCAGTTCAATCTTTTCGAGGATATGGTTATAGTACAGCAGGGGAGAAATGCCAAAGCTGTGCTGGTTGTGCCGCCAGTTAATGGTTGCAGAAGCGGTAATATTGTCTGCTGTTTCAGGCTTAAGGCCCGGATTGCCATTGATGCTGTGGTTGGCATCCTGGAAATCCCAGTACAGCTCGCGTAAACCCGGTGCCCTGAATGATTTGGTATAGGCAAGGCGAATGGTTCCTACATCAGCAATATCGTACTTGATGTTAAGCGAAGGGACTACAGGCAGTCCCAATCCCAGGAAATTGATACTATCGGCCTGGAATTTTGAATTGTGCAGCCAGCGAAGCGCACCCTGGATATATAGTGAAGGTACCAGGTAATACCCGATACCCCCGTAAAAGCCATAATCATTGATGGAAGACCCCAGCGGATTGATATTGCTTCCTTTAGACTGGTTCAGATTGATATCATATCCTCCCAGCCAGGCCATGCGGCTTTCCACCCGCCGGTAGCTGGCGTTGCCGCGGAATGCATAGCTGCTGAACCGGGTATCCGTTACTTCCAGCTCTTTGCGGGTTTCGTCTGCCAGGTTTACTAAGTATTGGTGGTTATCCCGGCTATAATACTGGTAACTGTTGAGGAGATCAATTTTGAATTGTGGGAACAGATCACCTGTAAGCGACACAACCGAATTGAAACGGTTTGTAATAAATTCCACATCGTTGGTAGTGCGGTACAGGTAGCCCGGATCGGGATCGCCTTTATTGACCTGGTTTTCAAAAAACTGGTTATGCGCCAACCCAAGCAATAGCTTCTTCCAGGGTTTGATATAACGAATATTGCCTGAATACTGTAATGCAGGGTTCCATATCTGGCTACGGGGGCGGCGTTCCGACGAAAACCCATCGAACTGACTCCTGCCCAATGTTACAGACAGGCGACTGCTATCGCGCAGGCGCAGGCCCAGTAAGCCATCTATATTGTATTTTCCAACCGTTTCATAAAAAGCGGAAATGCTCCCTTCTACCGGTTTTAACCCGCTGGCGGTTTGGGTAACAATATTAACCACGCCCGCGGTGGCATTGCTGCCGTATTGTACTGCCATCGCATTTTCCACAAACTCTACCCTGGCGGCATTGCCCAGGTTCAGCTGGTTCAGGTCGAGCTCGTTGTTTTCCCCGGCGATAATGGGAATACCATCGAGCAGGATTTTTACGTTCTGGCCGGAAAGCCCCTGTACCATGATGCTCGCACCGTTTACATTGTCATTTACCACGCGCACACTCATTTGCGAAGCCAGCAGATCGGTGAGGTTAACGGCACCCTGCGCACGGATCTGGCCGGCATCGATCACTTTTATATTGTGAACGGAACGGCGCGCTTCCTGTATAGCCCGCGTACTTACGCCGGCTACCTGCACGGCATCCAGCTGTTTTACCACCGGCACCAGCCGGATGTAATTTATTCTACCGACATCTAATGCCTGTTTTTTTGTGAGATACCCTCTACACGATACTTCTGCTGTTATATCAGCAACGGAAGTGCCTGGCAGGGTGTAGCGCCATTGCCCCTGCTCATCGCAGGTAAACACCTGTGCGGAGGTTGGGTTCATTGTTTTTAGCACCACCGTTGCGCCAGCTAAAGGCTGATTGGTACTGGTATCGATTACCTGTACATGAATTGGCTGTGCAGCTAATATAAAAGAGAAGCAAACAAGAAAAATAAACAGGCAGGTTCTTATTAAATGCAACTTAGTTGCAAAAATAATGATAAAGATTAGTATAATGCAGCAAGGTTGCATAAAAATATTTTGGTTAATCATGTACGTATTTCACTCGCTGTATATTGAACCTCATTTTGTCGGCTGCAGCAAATGCCATGAACAACAATTTCAGATATATCCTAATAAAACCTTCCGGTAGCTTATGTTTGATGCAAATAAGGAGCAACGCACATTGTGCAGGAGTAATGCATATTCCTTTTTATTTTTAATAAACAATAACAGCCCGTCTCATAAAATCACTATTGCGTCTGGGTCTTTACTGTTGTTCATTAAAACTCTTCTTCCGTCATCCCGTTATTGACCATCGCCCCTGCGGTATTTCCTGTGGATACGGCATTGGCTACCGAACGTATCATGCTTGAATTATCGCCACAGGCAAATACATTTTCGATATTTGTCTTTTGAAACATATCTACTTTAATTAAACCTTGTTCTGTGAGTTCGCAACCCAACATTTCAGGAATTTTGCAATGTTGCTCAAATACAGGCCGTGCATAGATTACATTCAAATCAAATGTTGAATGATCCCTGAATGCAATTTGGCGGATACGGCCGTTTTCGTGATTAAAACAGGCAACTTCTTTTTCAACTACCGGAATATTGTGTTTTTTAAGTTTTGCCAATTGCTCTGCCGTAAATTCAGCCGTTCCATTAGTGAAAATGGTCAGGTCCCTGGTAAGGTTTCGCACCAACTGTGCATAGTGACAGGCAAAATTACCGTTAGCTAAAATACCTGTTCTTTTAAGCTTTACCTCGTAACCGTGACAATAGGGGCAATGGATAACAGATATGCCCCAACATGCTGCAAAACCTTTGATGTCGGGCATTATATCTTTTACACCTGTTGCAAAAACAAGCTTCTCAGCTATAAACGTTTCGCCTTCCTGCGTGGTAACAGAAAAACCTCCTGCCTGTCTGGTAGACAGGTTTTCTGTTTTCGTTCCGCTAATAGCAAGCCCATCGTAAAATTTAACAGTGCTGTAATTTAAAACCTGTGCTTTGGCTTTTTCTGCTATTGCGTTTGGCCTTTCTCCGTCGTGCGTAATGAAATTGTGCGAGTATGGCGTTTGCCGGTTGCAGGGCAGCCCGCTGTCAATAATTAAAATATTTCGCAAGGCACGTCCTAATGCCATTGCAGCGGAAAGTCCTGCGTAGCTTCCACCAATGATGATTACATCGAAATTTTTACTGTTTGCCATAAGATTGAATTTGGGCTGCTTGTGAAAAGGGCGCTGCCAATGTGGCTAACGCAAAACTTCATTCTTTATAATTAGCCTTTTTTAACACCCGTATAAAAGATTTGATAGCTGGGTTTATTGTACATCAGGCACTGTCCACAGCTGCGGCCTTTAACATCAGTTGGTGCAGCTCGTAATTTTTTATAAATGGCTTCAGCAATTCACTTCCCGGCCCGTACATACACAGCTCTACATAATCGGCGGAATGATCCATAGACCCCCAGCCTACAGAAGTGTACTGCTCCTGTAACTGCGCCAGGTATTTAAATGGCAGCTTTCGGGGATTGTATAAACCTGATTCATCTAATTGCGTGTAATGCTTTAGCAATTCGGATGCCTGTTCATTTTTTAATACAATGCCCTGCGCATGCTCCACACGCTCTATTACCTGCTTTACAGAAAAATTTTTGTCGATGCCGTTCAGTATCCAGTCGTTGGTATGTTTGAATTGCTGTATGCTGTCAAAGTTCTTGTTAGCTTTGTTGCTATAAAACAGGCCGGGGTTGGCATTACCATGATCGGTAGTAATAATCACTAACGTATTACCGTCTTTTTCTGCAAAATCAATAGCTGTCTTAATAGCATCATCAAAGGCAGCCTGCTCATACAATAAAGCGCCTACATCATTGGCATGAGCCGCCCAATCTACCTTGCCGCTTTCTACCTGCAGCACAAAACCTTTTTTATTTTTGCTCAATCGTTCAATGGCTTTTTCTGTCATTTCTGCCAATGTGGGAACCGTTTCGCTCAATGTTTTGTCCTGTGCCCTGTCCAGTGCATAAGGAAGTCCATCGTTGAAAAACGTTCCCAATAAAGGTGTGTTAGATAAGGGTAATTGCATCAGCTCCTTCCGGCTGGTAATAACAACATAATTATTTTTACGATACGCCGCTAACAGGTCCTTTTTATCTTTTCTTGTATCAGCCGCAAAATTATCTTTACCCCCGCCCATCATCACATCAAACCTTAATGGCAGGTATTGTTCGGCGATCTCATTCATATCACTGCGCTTATTATTGTTTACACAAAAGCCTGCAGGTGTGGCATGAGTAATAGGTACAGTGGTAACACAGCCCACGGATTTTCCTGCTGCTTTAAATTTTTGCAGAATGGGTTTGTTAAAACTGCCATCTGCATTTACATTTAAAGACCCGTTGGGTACTCTTACGCCTCCGCCCCAGGAAGAGCTGCCGGCAGCGGAATCGGTAACCATCGAGCTGGCTGAAGCCGTATCCATCAGTGCCCTTGTTATTTTTTGCTCATCATATAATTTCAGCCAATGACTTCGCTGCCCTTCTTTACGCTGCAGGAACATATCCGCCAGGTTCAGCGTGCCGGTGCTCATGCCATCGCTTACCATGAAGATGATATTGCATGCGGCTTTGCCGGATGGTTTCCTGTGCCTTCCGGAAGCCATTACGGTATTGCCACCCAGCAAAGTGCTTCCCAAAAGGGCAAGAGCGCTGCTTTTGAAAAAAGATCTGCGTTGCATTTTAATGATTTAATTTTTTTATAAAGTGTTGAAAACTTTTTTAACTACATAGATATACAGTCTTATGACCTATGCATCTATGTGGGTTTTTTTGAAAACCGAAAGGCGTTTTTATATATTAGTTCATACAAACTTTAGTGGCTATGCCCCTCCTCTGCATGAATTTCAAGCTTCAGCTCCAGCTCATTCGTGCCTGCAAAGGCAGTGGCATAATCTGTGCGGTTCCAATCTGTTCGGGTAATAATGGCTTTAACCCCGGCATTCAGTTTGCGCATAATAAAAGCGACTTTTTTTTCACCTTCATTATCATCGCCCACCCTGAAGTACGTGGTAACACCGGTAGTATTGGTGGCGCCGGAAACAGCCGTTCCGTCTGCATACTGGGTTTCGCGGGTTTGGAATATCGCACCTTTGCCGGCGGCAGAGTTGGTATTTAAAATAAAGCTGCCACCTGCCAGGAAAGCTTTATAATTAGCCGCAGCAGTTGCATTGGCAATATACTGGTTCTGTGTCTCTACGCCGTTTGCACCATAGGTTTTTAATGATATTTTGTAAATACCATCGGGATCTAAATGCAGGTGGCCGTTGGAGAGCGCATTCCCGTTTTCATCGAAAGTTACGGTAACAGGCGAGCCTTCTATACCTGCATCCAGTCCATGAAAATGATCGCCGTGGGCTTCCGCTGCGCCGGTTACGGGAGTAAACACCAATGCCGCCTTCGGATCTTTTTTCTGAACTTTTAAATCAGACTCTATTGTTGTGGCATTTCCTTTCTGGTCTGTAATGATAATGTGCACATGGTAGTTTCCAACCGTTGCATTAGCGGGAATATCAATATGCTCGTGAAAATCTGCATTTTTTGCACCAGTGTAACCGTCGGTGTAAGTTTTGTCGAATTCCCAGCCCGATCCGCTTTGGGGATGAATGGTTACTTTGATACTGGCTATAGTACCGGGCGCTATAATTTCTCCTTCAATATGTATATCCGAACCCGCAAAGCCGGTTCTATTGTTATCCAGGCCAATCTCCAGGTTATTAATAGACGGTTTGGCCACCACATCCTTATCCTTATTACAGGCGCTGAAAGCCAGGATAAAAAGAAATAAAGCGATACTTAGTTTGCTAAAAATTTTTCTTACGTTCATGGTAGTAGATCTTTTAATTGTGTTATATAAAAAAAGTTTAGTTGTTTATCAAAATGAAAAATGCATATCATTTCTTCCGGCCTGAAGTGGAGTCGGAGGGGCATTATTTAATTTTTATACTTAGCCCCTTAATGGTTTGCCAGCCTTCCTTGTCCGTAACCCGTATCATAAAATGATAATCGCCTGCATCCACATCTGCCGGCACTTGTATCTCTTCCGATACCGTATAGTTTTTGTTACCTGCCGGGATGGGTATGCTTTTTACCAGCAGGAAGGGTTTCACCGGGGTTTTAACAGCAGCCAGGTCGCATTCGGCTACTTCCGTGCTGTGGCTGTGGTGGTCAAAATTGTGATGGATGTCAATGCTCACCGATCCTAATTCCGCATTATCGGCCACCAGTATGTTAGCGGTAAATTTTTGCCCCCGTGTCAGCTCGCTGCATTGCTTTGGAAAAGCGGCAGCAGCCGTAACGTCAATAGTAGGGTACTCGGTATCAACCGGGTCTTTGTCCTTAGAACAACCAGCTATAATAACAGCAATGCCAATGGCAGTAAACAGGGCTTTCAGGATTTTCACTTGTTTCATTTTTCTTATTTATTATTTAAAAAATTAAACGGAATTTTTACTGACACTACCAGATTACGGCCTTGCTCTGGCAAAGCGATCAGCCGGTAAAAGCTGGTATGGTTCAGGTACCGGGTATTGAATACGTTTTGTAATTGCAGGCTTAGCTGCACCTGCTGTTTTTGTATATTAAACCTGCTGCCGGTCTGTATATTCATTACGGTATAGCTTTCCGTCTTTTTTTCGGGAGGTACAATATTGTTTTGCGCTGCGGTTATACGATAATCCACAGAAAAATAAGTGCGCTGGAAAGGGCCGGTATGAATGGGTTCGTACGTTACATTTAGCAATACAGAGGGCGGTGGTGAAAACGGCAGGGTATAGCCTTTTTTATTCCCGGATAACTGCTCTGCATACAGATATTCGCCTGACACTTCAGCGCTTAGGTTTTCCAAGGCCTGGTATTTTACCTGCAGTTCACCGCCATATCGCACCACTTTGCTCTGCCTATATTCAAACACCTGGTTACCGGCTCCATACAGGTAGTCGTGCTCTGCAGTCGGATTCAAATAGATGTAGTTAGGAAAATAATTAAAGAACGGACTGAGCTGGATACGCCATTTATTTTTATTTAGAATAGCTGTTGCATCCAGCTGATAAGACTCTTCCGGTTTCAGGTAGGCATTCCCGCGCTCATAACTGAAATAGTGATAGTTTACGCCGTTAGCGCCCAGCTCTTTGGCGATGGGCACGCGGTAGCTCTTGCCTGCATTGGCTTTCAGCTCTATATGCTCCAGGTTATAATTAACACCGATGGAACCGGTAATGCTGTTAAAGCTTCTTTTAATATTGCCGGCCCTTACTATATATATTTCAGATGTTCCCCCATTTTCTTCAAGGGGTGAGGGAAACCAGTCTGTATAACGGTGAACCCGGATGTTGCTGTGATCGTATCGGATCGCACCATGCAAAAGGGTACGGTCATTGATGAACATTTTATCGTAGAGAAAAGCGCCAATGCTTTTTTGATCAAACGAAGGAACCAGGAAACTCCAGCCATTGATGGTGTTGTTCTGTATTTCACCGTTTATACCCAATTGGAGTTCATGCAGGTTGAACCTCAGGTGATCTTTGATGTTGAGGGAATACACATTTTTATTGAAGGCCCGCTCCAGGTCGATAGGTATGTTCATACTGTCGGGGTATATCGCAGGCATAAACCCGTGGTTCACGTAGTGGTTATATTCCTGCCTGAAATTGTTCTGGTAACCGGCTTCGAGTTCAACCGCATGATCGTTCAGCCTAAGGTTGCTGCGATTAATTATTTTAAAATGATTTACTTTTTGATACGGCATTAAAATATCCCGGCTGCTGCGGTCGTGCATAGCAGCATCAACCCTTCTTGGTTCCAGGCCGTGTGCATTGGCAAAAAAGCCGCTTTTACTATAAGTATTGCTGATGTAGAAGACTGACCTGAACCGGTCGCTCACATAACCGGCGCTGAAATGCAGGTTAGCTTCTTTGCCGGCAGTATTACGGAGATAGTTACGATGAAGGTCAACCGGATAATCATATACATATAGCCGGTCAGCAGGTACACGGTAATCGCCATAATCCTGTATGGTTGCCCTTGCTGTGCCAAACCATTTTTGAGCCCGGCCATACATATTCAGCGATGCACCATACAGGGCATTATTGGTTTTGCCAATAAGATTAATATCCCCGCCAAAGGTATTGGAAGCCGGTATAGCAGGCGGACGTATATTTATTGCCCCGGCAATGGCATCAGAACCGTAGGCAAAAGAGGCCGCGCCCTTTATGATCTCTACTTCTTCGGCGGCGAACTGGTCTATTTCCAATCCATGATCAGCGCCCCATTGCTGGCCTTCATGCTTGATGCCCCTGTCTATTACCACCACCCGGTTGAAGCCCAGGCCCCTTATTAATGGTTTTGACTGCCCGGAGCCAATACCAATCGTTTTTACCCCGGGTAAACGCTCCAGGCTTTGCATCAGGCTGCCACCCAGATTTTTCTGTATGAAATCGCTTTTTACTATTTCCAGGTTGAGCTGTTCTTCTTTCTTTCTTTGACTGATCGTATGGTTTTGTACCACTACTTCCTGCAAAACATGTACATCAGGATGCAGGATTACCGGTAACGATATATCATGATCCGTAATGGTTATCTTTCTCCTGAAGGATTTATACCCGGTCATAGATATACGCAGGCGATAATCGCCGGATGGCAGCTCCTTAAACACATAGATACCGCCGGAAGTAGCCACGGGAATTATTTCCTGTTTTTCAAACTGCACAGTAGCGCCTGAAACCGGTTGGTTATGATCATCAATAACAGTCACGATAAGCTGGTGTAATTGGGCATTTGCCATGCAGCAAAGTATGCTGCAGCAAAGCAGGAGTACAAACTTCATACGCACATATACCATAAACCCGGCAGTGTTTACAGCAAATGCCTGCGTTTATGATTTCATTAAAATTTGAGGAATAGGAAAAACGGATACCGCCTGCTACAGCGGTAATATCTTAAGCAACAGGGGGACCTTTATTGGTGAAACCCTGTAATGTGAATTTATAAAACCCGATATAATACCGGCCGCCATGTACAGGCACAGCGGGCAGGGGCGGGGCGATCTCTATATGGGATAAGGTAGGTGTATCGAAGTGGGTGCGGTACTGGAAATGATCACAGACAATACAAAAGGGATGGTAGCTGGTTAAAGCTTTCTGATCCTTATATTCACACGAAGCCTGTTTTGTATGATGGCTATGGAGGCTTTGCACTGCAATATTAAAAAACATCAGCAGCGCAAAAAAAGCGGCACCTGCCTTCGCTATAATAATATCTGTATGAAGCTCCTGTTTTTTCAAAACTGCAACAAAGTTGCAATATTTTGCTCACATGTCCAAAATAAATGCTTTTTGTTTTTAAGAAATCAGCCAGTAAGTTGTTATGCTTACAAGAAGGATTGAAATGTATCACTAGCGGATTATAATAAAGAGAATCGCTGGCAAGGCTCTAACTGTCCTATCCTTACTTTATTAATATGATCGAAAACAACATTAGCATCTTCTTCGGTAAACTGCAACGCCTTCTTCATGCAATAGTCTATTTTGTAAGCTGTGGAAATACATACGGTTCTGCCGTTAAGCTTTCCCATACCCATATAAATATATTCACCAAGTTTAAATGCGCTGCTATTGATCAAGGCCAGCTCATCCCGGATTTCTGTTGTAAAAGTCATACTTTAAAATTATTTGTTTGTAATACCTGTATTTACATTTTGATACAGCTAAGCTGATATGGTATTTAAATGATTCCCGCCTCCTGTAATTTTTTGCTGTAAACTGATGTAAAAGTGTGGCTAAAACTGTAATTAATGCATGATCTCAATCATATGATTTATTAAAAGGGCTTATCGTATTATTGGCTTATTACACAGGAGTTATTTAGTAACGGCCCTTCAGGATTGCCAAACCTTTTTTATTTTACCGGTCATGGTTCCTGCAATACAAAAATACTTACACCGGTTTCTGTGCTATGAAGCAGCACCGTATCATTCCACTGAAAAATGCAATATGGAAGCAGGGAAATAACAAATGGTTTCGCCACCAGCCTTTGAGGCGTGCTTACAATAACCGTAGTATGGTGGGCAAGAAAATATTCAATTACTTTTTGCAGTTCTTCAAACACGCTCGACTCGTAATTTACATCACTCAGCAATATAACATCAGGGAGCTCCGCTTTGGGTGCCTCTGTCCAGTCTAAGGTGGCTGCTGTAACATTAGGTAACTGTAAATGCGCTGCTGATGCTGCTATAAAAGCTTCGGCAAGGGGCTCTTTATCGGTGATGGTTATCTTTTTAGCCTGCCTTGCAGCGAACAGGCCCGGCAAACCCACTCCTGCAGCCAGCTCCAGCACTTTTTTATCAAGAATATATTCGGGGTATCTGTTTAAGAACCTGCAGAGCCCTATCGCCGCAGGCCATATCTGTGCCCAGTAAGCGCCGCTTTTGTTGTCAGCATAATATCGCCGTATGGCATCAGCGTCTGGAACGTATAGCTCCAATTGTGTATTATTTATATTGTATGACTGCAGTACAGCGGGAATGAACATGGGATGTAAAATTCCAAATGGTATTCAGATACAAGCTGTAATTCCCGGATCTCTGAATGATTTTTTCGGATAGCAAACAGCACAAGAGCTTTACGAGACATGAACCATAATGTGTTAGCCGCCTACGGCTCTATCCATGCTTCATTTTCTTTTAATAAATTGATCAGCTCATCTACCGCCACTTCGCTGTTTACGTTGCGTTTTACTACTTCCTTACCTTTATATAAAGTAATTTTCCCCGGGCCGCTGCCTACATATCCGAAATCGGCGTCAGCCATTTCGCCCGGACCGTTTACAATACAACCCATAATGGCAATTTTTACTCCTTTCAGGTGATGGGTCACAGAACGGATTTTTGTGGTGGTTTCCTGCAAATCAAATAATGTTCTGCCACAGGAAGGGCAGGAAATATATTCTGTTTTAGAAATGCGCATACGTGCAGCCTGCAAAATGCTGAAGGCTGTATTGTTGATAAACTGTTCGGGAGATTGATTGTTCAGATAATTTCTTCCCGATGCATTTAAAGAAGTGGCTTTGGCATAAGCGTCTTTGCTCATACCCAGGCAAATACCATCACCAAAACCATCTAAAAATAGTGCACCGGTTTCAGTAGCATAATGGATCAGGTGCTCATCCCCGGTTTGCCAGTTACTATCCGTAATAAATACAATGGGCGCTGCGATTTTTTTCTGTGCTAATTGAATACAAGTGGCACGCACCGTCTGCATCGCGTTTTTTTCTGTGCTGCTTAAGCACAAAACGGTATTGGGCTTTGCCGCAACAGTGTTTATATATTTTTCATCATTAGGACAATCAATCATCACAAAATTGATGTCGCTTTCCGGTTGCTCTGTAGCAGCATAATGCTCGGCACAATAAATTGGAAAATACTTTGTTTTATCTAAAACCTCTTTCCATTGATGATAAGGTACAATTACTTTTAAAGTGCCCGGCAATGCAAAGCCGATACCAGATTTTGAGATATATACATAGTCTGCTGCAGCATCTGCAATATTCCATTTGTCGTCCGCTTCGTTATAAGTATAACCAATACTTTGTAAAGAAGCAGGGGTGATATATGCTGCTTTACTTAAATCTGCAATTACTACCGGCACGTGCCCGCCACCAATATTGTTAACAGCAATGGTTTGATGGCGGCGATAGTTGAAAGGTTGATAAGTTGATAAGTGAACATGTTGGTGTATTTCTTCTTTTTGAGCTTTTAAATCTTTAAACCTGTCAGCTTTATACCGCTTCACAATATCCCGGCATACAGGTATTTCTAATTCAGGGTCTTCGGTCAATGATACGCGAATAGTATCGCCAATGCCGTCTTCCATCAATGTACCAATACCTACGGCAGATTTAATGCGGCCTTCCTCTCCATCTCCCGCTTCGGTAACGCCAAGATGCAGAGGATATATTTCACCAAATTCTTCATGCATTTGTTTGATCAGCAAACGATAGGCCTGTACCATCACCTGCGGATTACTGGCTTTCATGCTTAATATGATCTGGTGATAGCTTTCGTCGCGGGCAATGCGTAAAAACTCCATTGCGCTCTCTACCATGCCAATGGGCGTATCTCCATAGCGGCTCATAATGCGGTCGCTCAGGCTGCCATGATTGGTGCCAATACGCATGGCAGTGCCGTATTCTTTACAAATCTTTACCAGCGGTGTGAAGCGCTCGCGGATGCGTTCTATTTCTTCGGAATATTCTGCATCGGTATAATCAATCTGTTCAAATTTTTTCTTATCTACATAATTCCCCGGGTTCACGCGTACTTTTTCTACAATACGGGCAGCTACTTCTGCGGCGTTTGGTGTAAAATGGATATCAGCAACTAATGGGGTAAAGTATCCGCGTTTATGCAGTTCGTTTTTTATATTCAGCAGGTTTTCTGCGTCTTTTTTTGATGGTGCTGTAATGCGCACCAGCTCAGCACCAGCTTCAATGCACCGGATGGTTTGCTCCACTGTAGCGATGGTATCCATAGTATCGGTGGTGGTCATTGTTTGCAACCGGATGGGATGATTATTGCCCAACAATAAATCACCGATCTTTACTTCTTTGGTTAACAGTCTTTTATATTGAATAAGTGATTCTGCAAATAATTCCATGCTGCAAAGGTAAGTTGATAAGTTGACATGCATGCGCCAGCCGCTTTAAGGACAGCCACGGAAAGCGCGCTGAAGATTTTGTACACCGGCTCTGCTCTTTGACGACGGGGTATGGCCTGGCTGGGGCGAATGACCCAACCCAGCGTAAAGAAATGGAGTATGGTGCCTGTTAACGTTTTTTATCAATTCATACCGGTTATATACCTCTGACAGATCCATTAGATTATTCTAAAATAGCGGTATTGGCCCTATTATACCGGGAAATCCGGTTTAAATAAAAATCTGTTTTGGATAATTTGTTATTTTAGGCCTTTAATCGCTATATGGAACAGCTATTTAAAAAATTATACCAGCATCCTCTTTTTACTGAGGCCGAGCTGCAAACGCTTGCAGCAGCTCACGAACCGGTTGAAGTAACAAAGGGATCCATTATTTTGCGTGAAGGCAAGATGGCTAATGAATATTATGTGTTGCAGAAAGGCTTGGCGCGGGCTTATGTGTATGATTATAATAATGATGAAATAACAACCGAGTTTTTTACAGAGGGTGAGCTGGTGATTTCTACTTCTTCGCTGTTTCAGCGCACGCTTTCTCAGGAAAATATACAGACGGTTACCGATTGTGTTTTATGGAAAATGGAATTTGAGAGTTTTCAAAAATTATTTCATGCGATGCCTGGCTTAGTAGAGTGGGGCCGGCTTTGGTTTACAAGCCAGCTCTTTATCATTAAGCAGCGATCGCTGGATATGGTAAGGGAAACAGCTACCAACCGCTATTTAAAACTGCTGAAAGAAAAACCAGAGATCATTCAATACGTACCGCTAAAGCAAATAGCTTCATACCTGGGTGTTACAGATACTTCGCTAAGCCGCATCCGGAAAGACATTTCAGTTTAAATATTCAGGATGAAAAATATCTTCGCTATTATTGGCAGTGCGCAGCCCAATTCGTCTAACCTTAAATTGGTGCATTTCCTAGCTCATCATTTTTCTGGTGAGTTATCAATCGAAATTTTTGATGCATTAAAGTCTTTGCCGCATTTTGATGCAGCGCAAACTTTAGAAGACACACCGGAAATTATACAGCAGGTACTCCAGAAAATGGGAGATGCAGATGCAGTACTGATTTCCAGCCCCGAATATATTTTCAGCATTCCTGCCGGCTTAAAAAATTTACTGGAATGGTGTGTAGCCACTACTGTTTTTACCCATAAGCCTTTAGCTATTATTATCGCATCTGCCGATGGCAAAAAAGTTTTAAAGGAAATAAAGCTGATCATGGAAACGTTGGGGGCATTATTCAATGATGAAACCTGCCTGCTGATTAATGGGGTGAAAGGAAAGATCTCAGCAGAGAATATTATAGATGCTGCCGTACAGCAACAACTGATCAACGTTATATACCAGCTTAAGGCCATATTAGGGGCCTGATTACACCTGCTATTGGGCCATAATGCCTTTTATCTACAATAGAAAACGTAATACTTGTCAAATGACAAGTGCGGATGCCTGTTTGCAGCCTTATTTTTGAATGGGGAAGACGCATACGTCTTTTCTAAAAGCAAAAGCCATTCCATGAGTAAAGAAAATCTATACAAAGGCATTGATACTGTATTTGGTGAGGTTATTTTTTCTTTAACAGGAACCGATGATAAACGACTGAATGAGGTTCCGTTTGCCGATAGCTGGACGATAGGGCAGGTGGCGGAACATATTATGCTTTGCAGCAGAGGCATACCGGATAATAATGTAACACATGCAGACAGGCCATTTGATGCAAAAGTGGCTGCCTTAAGAGCTATTTTTCTGGATATGGACCAAAAATCGAAAGCAGATCTGCGTGTTACTCCAGGCGTACCCCCACATAGCAAGAAAGAGCTGATCCCAATGTTAGAAACTAACAAAGTACTGCTGCTTACAATTATTTCAGAACACGATCTGTCTGAATTATGCGTGGACACGCCATTTCCTTACCTGGAATATCTTACCCGCTACGAGTGGTTATATTTTATACAGGTACATACTCAAAGGCATTTGAACCAAATAAAAAGTATACAGCAAATACTGTCTGGTCATAATTAATAGTTAAAAAAATAAAACAATGGAGCATCAAAAATTCAATCCCGTAGTATGGTTCGAGATCTATGTAGATGACATGGAGAGGGCCACTAAATTCTACGAAGCGGTTCTGAACATAAAGCTGGAACAAATGTCTGATCCCACCGATCAATCTATGCAAATGAAATCATTTCCGGGGACTATGGAATGGCATGGTACCAACGGCGCATTAGTAAAAATGGAAGGCATGAAAGCCGGCGGCAGCAATGTGGTCATTTACTTTGGCTGCGAAGATTGTGCTGTGGAGGCAAGCAGGGTAGAAGCCGCCGGCGGAAAAATCTGCCAGGCTAAATTGCCGATTGGCGAATTTGGATTTTGTTCAATTGTCAGCGATACAGAAGGAAATACTATTGGATTACACTCCATGAAATAGTATCATAAATGGAACCCGAACGAATAGTGCTGAACATACTGGTGCATAAACCGGTTGATGAAGTTTGGAAAAAATGGATAGCTCCTGAAGCTATTGAGCAATGGAATATTCCTTCTGATAGCTGGCGTTGCTTGAATGTTTTTAATGATTTCGTTGAAAGTGGACTATTCTATTATGTAATGGAAACAAAAGATGGTAAGGAGCGTGTTGAGCATAAAAGCATATACGATCGGATCGTGCCTTATGAGCTTATTACGTATATCCTTGACGACGGGCGGAATTCAACAGTAGAATTTCAGCAAATAGATCGTAATACTATTGTTCGCGAAACCCTCGATCCCGAACGGCAAACGCCGTTAACTGTGCAGCAAACGTTTTGCCAGGCTGTATTAAACAGATTTAAAAAGTATGTAGAGACGGAAGATGTATCTGAGTAAATAATTAAATAAACATTTTTAAAATACGGTGATATGAAAATTGTAAAAGCTATTTGTTGTACACTATTTGGGCTTATGTTTATGAATGCCGGGTTGAATAAATTTCTGCATTATATGCCGGATCAGCCCCTGGATGCAGAAATGGCCAGGCTGGTTGGAGCTATGATGACTATTAAATGGCTGATGCCATTGGTGGGTTTTATAGAGGTGACCGGCGGGTTGCTTTTTATATTTCCCAAAACGCGCGCATTGGGCGCCCTGGTAATATTACCTGTAATGATTGGAATTATGCTTCATAATGCTACGTTTATGCCTTCAGGTCTGGCTATAGCAGTACCTCTTTTTATGATAAACCTATGGATGATTGCTGATAACTGGAACAAGTATAAGCCTTTGGTTCGCTAAAGTATTTTTTAGTTAATTAAAATTATACAATATGATTGCTGCACAGCGTGGTTACAAAGAAATCAACGGGATACAATTGTATTATGAAATATATGGGGAAGGAAAACCCCTGACATTGATTCACGGATGGCGCCACTACTGTATTGCAGATAGCACATTTATTTCCGGGCATAACGGATAAGATAATTATAGCCTCGGGTGTTACGAAAAGAGAGGGTCTGGTTGATGGCTTTTTTGAAATGATGCAAAACGCAATGATTGATCAGATGCCGGCATATTTTAAAGAGAATTTTCTAAAGCTGAATCCCGATGAATCGCTTTTGAAAAATATGTTTTATAAAGACAGCCAGCGCATGATCCACTTCCGGGATTGGGAAGATAGTGCGCTGGCATCAATAGCAGCACCGGCATTTTTTATTGCAGGGGATAAGGATGTAATCACCGCCGCACATATCGCAGCGATGGGCAAAATGGTTCCTGATTCACGATTAATGATACTTCCATGTGGACATGGAACTTATATGATGGCGGATGAAACGGGGGTCACAGACAGTGATCTGATTGATTTTACAATGAGCCAGATTAGGAAATTTGTGAATAGTTAATTCTTCTAATACAAACAAATCTATATGAAAAGGTGTCGTGTAGAAATCAAATGGGCCATCGTTGATTGAAATGATGCTGTTCTGGATGCTGCCTGACAATAATTTATCAAACTTTAAAAATACAGTTATGCCAAAGTTAAACCCCTATCTCAACTTTGATGGTAAAGCCGAAGAAGCATTTACCTTTTACAAATCTGTTTTTGGCGGAGCGTTTTTAGGTGAAGTATATAAAATGGGGAACGCTCCCGGCTGTGAAAATCTTTCCGAAGAAGAGAAAAACCGTGTAATGCATATTGCACTGCCTGTTGGCAACGACCTGCTGATGGCATCAGATATTGTTCCTTCAATGGGTCATAAACTGGTTGAGGGAAATAATAATTATGTCTCCATATTCCCGGATTCGAGAGCGGAAGCTGACCGTTTGTTTATAGCGCTTTCAGAAGGAGGCACTGTGGAAGTGCCGGTTGCAGATCAGTTCTGGGGTGATTACTTTGGTAGCTTTACAGATAAATATGGCGTAAAGTGGATGATGAATTATCATGCTCAATAATATATCTATGGAACAAAAAATTATTGCAAAAGCGTCCATCGGCATTCAAAAACCGGCAGGTGAAATTTTTGAAGCTATTGTTCGTCCTGAGCTGATGCAGCATTATTTTATTTCCAGTGGCTCTGGACGCATGGAAGCTGGTAAAGAAATTCATTGGTCTTTTCCTGAATTTGAAGGCGCTTGCCCTGTAACTGTTAACGAAGTTATTACTGGTGAAAGGGTGACATTTGTATGGGATCCTGAATCTGTTGTAAAAATAGAGCTGGAAAAAAGAAGCGACAATGATACGGTTATAAGAGTTTCCGAAGAAGGCCACCGGCAGGACGAGGCAGGCATTCAATGGGCCATTGGCCAGACAGAAGGGTGGGCTAACTTTTTAGCCTGTATGAAGGCCTGGCTGGAGTATGGTATTCATTTGCGTAAAGGTGCTTTTGATTTTATGAAGCCATTATAAGCTTCTCCGTGTTTAATTCCATTAAACACGGAGAAGTAGTTTTCCGCTTTAGTATGCTTTGTAATAAAGCGCTTCGATTTCTTTTATCGATGTAGAACGAGGATTTCCCCCGGTACATACATCGTTAAAAGCGGCAACAGCTAATTCAGGAATATCTTTTTGCAATACGCCTATCTCGCTTAAATTTTGCGGTATGCCTATACTTAGCGATAAGGACTGTACCGCATCAATTGCAGCCCGAACACCTTCCTCATCGGTCATTTTGCAGGCATTTTCCACTCCCATTGCTTTTGCGATCAGCTTATATTTCCCTATTGCTGGAGAAGCTGCATTATATTCAAGCACATAAGGCAGCAGTAAGGCATTTGCTACTCCGTGCGGTGTATCATAAAATGCGCCTAAGGGATGAGCCATGGAGTGCACAATACCTAATCCTACGTTAGAAAATCCCATGCCTGCTATGTATTGTGCTAAAGCCATGCCCTCCCTGGCCTCTTTGTCAGAAGGATTATCTACTGCATTTTTAAGGTGTTTATGAATAAGCTCCATGGATTTTATCTCGAACATATCGGTCATTTCCCATGCTCCGGGTGTAATAAAAGATTCGATGGCATGTGTCAGGGCATCCATACCGGTGGCAGCTGTTAGTCCCTTAGGCATAGAATACATCAGCTCCGGATCAATAATCGCCACTGCAGGAATATCATTGGGATCTACGCATACCATTTTCTTTTTATTTTCCTCGTCTGTAATAACATAGTTGATCGTGACTTCTGCAGCAGTGCCTGCGGTTGTTGGCAGCGCAATAAGCACTACCGATTTGTTGGGGGTGGCAACTACGCCTTCCAAAGATCTTACATCATAATAGCCGGGATTATTGGCTATAATTCCTATTGCTTTTGCGGTGTCGATGGCAGAACCTCCGCCAAGCGCAATGATAAAGTCAGCCCCGCTTTTTTTGAACACATCCACACCCGACTGCACATTCTCTATGGTAGGGTTAGCCTTTACATTGTCATATATATCATAGGCTATATCGGCAGCAACCAGTATGTCCTCAACCTTTTGTGCAACGCCGAATCTAACCAGTTCCTTATCGGTTACCAACAATGCTTTCGTTAATATTCTTTTTTTTACTTCACCTGCAATTTCTTTTCTTGCGCCTGCTCCGTGGTAAGAGGTTTCATTTAGAATGATCCTGTGTGACATAATTAAAACTTGGTTTTATTAAATAGTATATCTTTTATATAATGATAAGTCACATTAGCTTCTTAAAAGCGTATGTACAGTCAATAAATGTAGACAGCGTAGTTTATTTATTGAATGATATTGGTCATGAGCGGGCATGTTTCCAGACCATATCAATTTGAGCCGGATAGAGTGGAATGATTTATGCCAGGAGGGAAACACTACTGGCAACAATGGTTGGTTGTGGGTTGAACGGTTGCTTCCCTGCCGGGTGTCCTGCGTGGCTGTTGCAGAGAAGGGCACTTCGTATTTGTGCAGACAAAGGTTATTACAGGGTATATTAACCAATGCCTCGAATAAGATCCGAACGCGAAGGAAGTCTATTTAAATACAACAGCGGCAAAGAAATAAATATCTTCTTTAACTTGTTTCCCCTTCCGTATCAGCTATCTGGTCATCCCATTTGGAAGTGGATTTGTTAATAGCATCCTTGGGATCGCTTTGCAACTCGTGTGTTTCTTTATTATACATACCGTCCAGGTCGTCTACAACAGATCCCTTCCACAGCTGAGTGCCGGTAAAATAAGCAGTCCGGGCTATCATGTGCGCTGCGATGGGAGCGGTGATAATGAGAAAGAAAATAATGGCGATGGCTTTGGTGGTTACAGATGCATCATCAGGAAATATAATAGCAGCGCAAATGAGCAGTAAGCCCACTCCGAGGCTTGACGCTTTTACCGTAACAGAAAGGCGCAGGTAAAAATCGGGCATTCTGAGTATGCCGATGGAGGCGAACAATATGGCTAAAGCACCAATAGTACTTATAATGGCTATAATAATATTAATCATCTTTTTGTTTTTCTATATAATAGGAAAAGGCAATAGTTCCCAAAAAAGCGATCAGGGCCAGGATAATGGCTACATCTAATAATATTTTTTGGTTTTGACGGATGCTGTACACGGTAATAATACCAATACCAATGGTAATGATAAGGTCGAGCGCAATAACACGGTCTACAATTGCCGGGCCCCGGAACAGGCGGATAAATACCAATATGACAGCAATGGTCAATATCGGGAAAATCACGAAGTCAAAGTAATTTGCAAGGGTCATTATCTTAAAATTTCTAACAGCCTGCGCTCTATTCCCGTTCTTAATTCTTCTACAAAAGCCTCCGGGGTTTTAAGATACATGGCATGAATATATAAAGTTTTTTTGTCTTCGCTTACATCCATGATTAATGTTCCGGGCGTCAGCGATACAAAGGTTGATAATAAATTGATCTCAAAATCTGACCGGGCGTTAAGCGGGTAGCGAACAATGCCCGGTCTGAAAAAATATTTCGGCGTTATTACATCGTAGGCTACCAGCACATTAGCTTTCAGCATCTGGTATAAAAAATAGAATACAAAGCTGAAAATTTTCGGAACGCGATAAAAATATCTCCGGTCTTTTTCATTCCGGTTCATGATCCATAACACAAAAAAGCCAAGAATAAACCCGAAGGCAAAACCAGAGTAAGACAGCGCCCCGGTTAAAGCTACCCAAAGAAAAGATAACAGCAGGTTCATTAAGAAATTTTTTGTCATGTGCTACTGTTTTAATTTTTAAATACAGCGTTTATATAAGAGCTGGTATCCAGCAATTCGTTGGATATCCTGTTTACCACCTGTATAATGTTTTCTGCATTTAATCCTATATACACCGATACCGTGCCTAAAATACCAATGGGCAACAGCAACAGAACTTTTCTAAACAGGGGCAGGGGTTCAAATTTGTTTTCAATCACAATGCCCTGCGGTGTATCTTTCCAGAATGCTTCAGCCCATAACCTCGCTATTACATATAAGGTAACAAGGCTACCCAGTATTAATGCCCCGATAAAGAAGTAATGATGTTCTCCAAACGCATCCCTGAACAAATATACTTTTGGCCAGAAACCTGACAACGGAGGGATGCCTACCAGTGAAAGCAGTACAATAGCTATCAGCAATGAAATTTTGGGATATTCTTTATACAGGCCGCCCAGCTTTTCCATTTTTACCACTCCCCTGAGCTGCATAATAACACCCGAAATCAGGAACATATTGGTTTTTATCATGATATCGTGGATCAGGTAGAACAGGGTTCCCATCAGTGCCAGTTTGCTGAACATGGCTATACCGCCCACCATAAATCCTATATGGCAAACGATTAAATAAGAAAAAAGGCGGCGGATATTTGTTTTGTTCAATGCACCAAAAGAGCCTGTTAAGATGGTGAGAACCGCTATTGCCATCAGCAGCTTTTTGGTAAAATCATCAGGAATAAAAATGAGGCTGTGCACACGCAGCATAGCATAAATACCCACTTTGGTAAGCAGCCCTCCGAATGTTGCAGCTACTGCAGACGGCGGGGTATGATAGGAGGAGGGCAGCCAGAAGTACAAAGGAAAAACTGCCGACTTAATACCAAAACCCAGCAGAAAAAATACTGATGTGATGCTCACCAATGAGCGGTTTTGAACATCGTGCATTTTAGCAGAAAGATCTGCCATGTTAAGCGAGCCTGTCATGCCATACAATATCCCGATCCCGGTAAGAAAGAACATGGATGCCAGTATGTTCATAGACATATATTTCATGGCTCCTTCAAGCTGGTTCTTTCTTCCTCCCAGTGTCATTAAAACAAAAGAGGCAATAATGATTACTTCAAACCACACATACAGGTTGAAAATATCGCCTGTTAAAAAAGCCCCGTTTAACCCCATCAGGAGGAAATGGAATATTGGGAAATAACCATAAAGCATCCTTTGGCGGCTTAGCCCTGTTGCCGAAAAAATAGAAACGGCGAAACCTGCAATAGAAGCCAGGAGCACCATTGTGGCGCCTAAAAGATCTGCTACAAAAACAATAGCAAACGGTGCTTTCCAGTTGGATGCATTTATTGTAAAGGTACCGTGGTTATAAACTTCGGTAAATAATATTCCGGCAGTAATTAATGCAGCTAATGCGCCTGATACAGAAAGTATCCGTTGCGTAACAGTTTTTCGCCAGGCTATCATTTGAAGGATAGCCGTGAACAGGTGAATAAAGACCGGCGCCAAAATTAAATTCCCTGTCATATATCTTCTTCCTCCGGTGTGTTTAAATCATCAAGATCATCTGTTTCTAAGAGCGCATATACCCTTTTTAGCAATACAAGCGCAAAAGCGGTAAGGGCAAAGCTGATTACGATGGCTGTCAGTATCAGCGCCTGCGGAACCGGGTCGGCGCTGGCGCTGTCTAAAATATCCTGTGCCGAGCCAATAATGGGCGGCTTTCCTTTTACAATAGCGCCTAATACAAATATTAAAATATTGGTAGCGCTTCCCAGCAGCATAATTCCCAGCAGCAGCTTTACCATGCTGCGCCTCAGGATGAAATAAATACCCCCTGCATATAACAGGCCAATAACCAGTATTAACAGTAATTCCATTATCTAATCATCGGTTAATGAAATGGTGAACAAAATAGTTAATACAACCCCTATTACTACCAGGTACACGCCCAGGTCAAAGAACAGGGCCGTGCCCAGCGATCCCACGATGGGGAAAGTACCTTTGAGCCAAAGTGCTGTCATGGGCGGAAGCCCCCAAAATACAGGGAGTATAACGCTGAATGCGGCAATACCTAACCCGATGGGCAGCAGGGATAGGGGTTTCCTGCCTAATAGTTTCATTGAAGCATCGGTACCATTGGCAAAACTGTGCAATACAAAAGCTATTGATGCCACAAGTCCGCCTACAAAACCGCCACCTGGATAATAGTGCCCGCGCAATAAAAGAAATACCGAAAACAATAATAGTATCGGTAGCAGGTACCTTGTGGCTGTTTGAAGAATACTGCTTCTCATATTATTCTTTATCAGTGGGTTTTAATCGTAACCGTAATAAGTTATATACACCAATGGCGCCTATGCTTAATACCACCGTTTCAAACAAGGTATCAATTCCCCTGAAATCAACCAGTATCACATTTACTACGTTTTTCCCCTTTGCCAGTGTATAAGCCGCATCTCCATAAAAATCACTGGTCGCCGTAACAATAGGTTCATGGTGCGCCTGCAGGGCCACCATACAAAGTATAACCCCAAATACCAATGACACTGCCATATCCCTGTAACGTTCCTTTTTCGTGCCCAGGTTCAGGAATGGGGGCAGTTTATACAGCACCAGTACAAACAATACAGTGGTAAGGGTATCTATAGTAAACTGTGTCATGGCAAGGTCAGGTGCGCTGTAAAAAACAAACATCAAACAAATGCAATAACCAATAACGCTCATGGAAACTACGGCTGTAAGTCTTGTGCGGGTAGTAAGCATCATGATCAAAGCGCCGATAAGAATGGCTACGATAGCAACTTCATAAACGCTCAGCATAGCCAGTGAGTAAAAGTCAATTTCAATGGGGCCACTTAGCCAGAGCTTATAGGCCAGTAATGCTTCTGCAAAAAGAATAATTTTCAGGTGATAGGAGCGCAGGTAGCCATTGTGGAATTTTCCTGTGTACCATTCTGAAAACCTGAAAGTAGCATCTACTGCTCTGTCCATAATATATTCAGGAGAAAGATGGCCGAGCCGTTTCACAAAGTTGAGTCGTTCTTTTCCGGGTTTATTGATGAAGTATAGAATGGTTCCTGCAGTAAGAGTTAACAGGCTTAATACCAGCACAGTATTGAACCCGTGCCATATCTTGAGATGCATCTGTGTATCTGCTCCAAATATAGCATTAGCGGCCTGCATGGAAAATAATCTTCCTGCGTAACCTGGCATAATACCAAATAATATGCCTGCCAGGGCCAGTACCAGCGGAGGCAGCCACATGGAGGTGTAGGGTAAATGTATGGTTTTGAAAGAAGGTGGAAGTGGCCCCGTAAAGGGTTTGATGCCGGCCATAAATCCTGCAGCTACCAGGCATATATTGGTAAGAAGCGCTAAGCCTGTCAGCATAAAGATCCATGAAGAGGATGTATGAAGGGTGGCCTCATAGATCAGATCTTTTCCTATAAATCCAAAAGATAAAGGAACGCCTGCGCTGGACAGTGCAGCTAAAAGCCCCGCAAGGGCCACCGGTGGCAATACTTTCCTGAGACCTGAAAGCCGGGTGATATCGCGTGTATGCGTTTCATGATCTATAATGCCGGTAATCAGGAATAAAGCAGCTTTATACAGGGCGTGCACCAGTATAAATACACTTGCAGCAATAACCGCATCTTTTGTTCCAAGTCCTAACAGGAAAGTGAGTATTCCTAAAGCTGATATAGTTGAATAAGCCAGTATGCTTTTAAGGTCAGTACGCAGCAGGGAATGATAGGCTGCAAACAACATGGTAAATCCGCCCACGATGATTAACGGCAAGGTCCATTGTGGCGTATTCCCTAAAGCCGGACTGAACCGGGCGAGTAAGTAAATACCGGCTTTTACCATTGTTGCTGAATGCAGGTATGCAGATACCGGCGTTGGCGCTTTCATGGCGCCCGGTAACCAGAAATGAAAAGGGAACTGCGCCGACTTTGTGAAAGCTCCCATGAACAAAAGCCCTAAAACCAGCGGGTATAACGGATGGCCAATGATGACATGGCGTGACTGAATAAGTTCGGATATGGTATAGGTGCCTGCAATATTACCCAATAAAATAAGTCCTGCCAGCAGGAAGAAGCCGCCTAAGCCGGTTACACACAGCGCTGTAAGGGCGCTTTTTCTCGACCCGGCTTCCGTATTATTAAAGCCGATCAGGAAGAAAGAGCTGATGCTGGTAAGTTCCCAGAAAATGAAAAGCAGGAGCATATTGTCTGCCAGTACCATTCCCAGCATGGCCGACATAAAAAGACTGAGATAACCAAAAAAGCGGTCAAAATACACATGCCCCTTTAAATAAGTGCGTGCATAAAAATAAATGGCGGTGCCAATGCCGGTAATGAGCAATGCAAACAACAGGGAAAGTCCATCCAGCCTGAAATCAAGGTTGACACCTAATGAAGGTATCCATTTCGTTGATTCGAGCAAATGACTACCTGAAGATATATAGGGTATGAGACGGGTATAATATAAAAATAATAGAACAGGCAGGGCCATTAACAAAACACTCCACTTTGATTTTAAAATTTTACCAAATGGAATGATGAGTATAGAAGTAATGAAGCCAGCCAGTACTGTTAAAAGCATGTATAACAGGTTTGTTTTCCGATTGCGTTAAAAATAAGGAAAACAGGTGGTTTTTTGACAAAAGTCAAAATTATTCTGCATAACATTTTTCAATTTTGCACTATCAACAAACAAAAGTGAAAATGAAAAAAACACTATCTGCAGCAGTTCTACTGCTTGGCCTGCAGGGTATGGTAGCGGCACAACCAATGCCATCTTTAAAAGAGCTAATTAACAGTGCCCAGCAACAAGATGCAACCCTTAAACAGCAAACTCTTGAAAATCAGCTCACACGCCTGGACGATGAAAAGCTGAAAGACGTGTTTCTTCCTAAGATTGAGTTATCAGGCAAATCAGGCTATCTCTATAGTTCAGCTACCTTACGATCTCCTGAAATTACTATACCCGCGGTAGCCAGTGTTTTTCCGGGGATGGTGATACCTGAAGGGCAGCTGGATAATAATCTGCATATTTCCGGTATTTCAGCTCTGGCCGATGCTAAGGCCTCCGTACTGCTGTATTCCGGCGGAAAAGTGAAATACCTGAAGGAAGCCAACAAAGAAAAAAGCCTTTCAGAAACTATGTTAATGGAAAAAAGCCGGGACGAGATAGCAACGGTTATCAGTAAAATTTACGACCAGTTCGCATTATTAAATGAGTCGGCGAATGTATTGGAAAAAGGAAAGGAAAGGCTTGAAATCATGAAGAAGACGGCTGATAAGGCATTGGGATATGGGCTGATCACTCCTTATGACCATAAAAAAATAGAACTGGCACAGGCTACTCTCGATTCAAAGATCATTGAGTATGAAGGAAAAAAAGAGTTGTTGATCACGCAGCTTTCTTTACTTACCGGTATTGAAAAGGAGCTTCTTGTAAATCTTCAGCCACAGCTGGCGCCGGTATATCCCGGTGCTTCCGGAAATACAATCCAGGAGCGGGCCGAAATAAAAGCATTAACACATGGCATTAACGCTGCTGATTATAAAATAAAAGCAGAGCAAAGATGGTGGGTTCCTAAAGTAATGGCGCAAACATCAGCCTCTTACTTTGGATTGTATAATAACCGTATCTCTACTTCCGATCCTTTGCTGCCGGGAACAGGGAAAAAGCTGGACTGGCGCCCTGCCAATATTCATGTACGCCCTATTATTCAGGCGGGTGTAGGCTTTAAGTGGGATATCTTTGATGGTAAGGAAGGAAAGAATGCCACCGCAAGGGCAAGAGTAGAGAAGCAGATACTTGAGAATAAAATGAAAGATGCGCAGGATAAGCTGCAATTGAACCTGGCAAATAACGAAACGAATTATCGCATCGCCAATGCCCAGATAGCTTTAAAAGAAAAGGCAAGAGAGATAGCGGCGACAGCATTAACGAATATTGAAAAGGAATTCAGGTACGGCACAAAGAAATCTTCCGATTACATCGACGCGGAAAATGACCTGGAAAACGCAGAGCTGGAGTACCAGGCAGCCATTTTTAACCAGCGCAGGGCCGCTGTAGAGCTCATGAAAGCTACGCAAAGCCTGGATATAGATAAACTTTAAATCAACAAAAAAACGATAAATATATACTGATGAAAAATATTACAATACTTACTATTAGTTGTGCCCTGACATTTACAGTAGCAGGCTGCCATAGCCATACCGGGGAAAGGGCTGTGGAAGGTAAAATAAAAAAAGAGGTGGTTTCCTTTTCGCCTAAGATCAGCGGGCGTATAGCCGAGATATATGTGCAGGAAGGCCAAACCGTACATGCCGGCGACACTTTAGCCGTGCTGGACATACCGGAGGTGGAAGCAAAGATCGCACAGGCCGAAGGAGCAACGCTTGCTGCAGGTGCGCAGGAGCAGCTGGCGCGGAACGGTGCTACGCCCGATCAGTTGAAACAGCTAAAGGCAAAACAGCGGGGTTTGCAGGACCAGTTCGATTTTGCACAGAAATCTTATAAAAGGGCAGAGAACATGTTTCGCGACAGTTTGCTGGCTCCGCAAAATTATGATGAGATATATGCTAAATATTTGGGGGCCAAAGCCCAGTTGGATGCGGTAAATGCAGAGTTGAGAGACGTAGAACGTGGCACACGCTATGAAAAAGTAGCAATGGCCACAGGACAGACCAGCCAGGCAAAAGGCGCTTTGCAGGAGGCAAAGATAGCCTATAAAGAACGTTATATAATCGCTACCAATGATATGGAGATCGAAACCATATCGCTTAATAAAGGCGAACTGGCGACAGCTGGTTATGCGCTGTTCACAGGGTATATTCCTAATTCTACTTATTTCCGTTTTACTATTCCTGAAAGTAAAATGGCCGCGTATCAAAAAGGCATGGAGATAAAAATGACAGTGCCGTATAACCAGCAAAAAGTAACCGGGAAGCTTACTTCTGTAAAGCAATTGGCCAGGTATGCGGATATTACTACTGCTTTTCCTGATTATAATCCCGAAGATGCCGTATACGAAATAAAAATAGTACCCGTAAATAACGCAGAAGCAGCACGGTTGCTGGTGAATGCTAACGTTGTGTTGAATTAACATCATTTTAAAAGGAAAGCCATAACAGATACCTTTAAAAAAACACTTTCTCAAAAGGTTATATAGCAAGAAGGTTTAAAGAGCGTTCCGTTGGGCTACAATCAATAAACATGTACAAATGAAACATTTGGTGCAACTAGTAAAAAGAGAGTTTAAGCTGTTTTTTAGAAATACCACATTACTGATGGTTTTTATACTGGCGCCTCTTATTTATGCCCTTTTGATAGGTCTTACCTATAAAGATGGTAAAGTGGAAAATGTTCCTGTGATTGTTGTTGATTACGATCATACGCCGGCTTCTTCCCAGTTGGTAGAAATGCTGGGCGACAATAATACCATCAAAGTGCTTAACTATACAGTAAAGCCTGCGAATATTAAAAACGAGATTATTAAAACCCATGCAGCGGCAATGGTGGTGATACCGGAACGATTTGAAGCAATGATGCAGCAGGGAAAATATCCTGAAGTGAACGCATATATCAATACTTCCAATTTACTTACTGCCAACTTCGCTTCCAAGTCTATACAAGTGGTTATGGGAACTTATGCTGCCGGTGCAGAAATAAAAGCGCTGCAAAAAAGAGGAATGCCTGCTGAGCTGGCCAAAACAAAATATGAGCCTTTCAAGGCTAATTATATTACCCTGTTCAACACTACAAGCAATTACCTCCTGTTTATGTGGCCGGCTATAATGGCTGTGGTGCTGCAGCAGGTAATTATGCTGGCTATGGCAGTAAGCTTTGCCAGTGATTTTAGAAGAAAAGATTTTGTGGAAATATTCAGGAGAGAAAGTAAGCTGAAGCTGATGATTGTAAAAGCTATACCGTCGCTGATCTTTGCTAATCTCAATGTCCTTTTCTTTTACCTGTTTAGCATCTTATTTAAGATTCCCGCTCCCACAGGATTAGGTACTTTTTTACTAAATACAGAATTGTTCATTCTGGCCTCTGTATTCCTGGCAGTTTTTGTAAGTGTTCTTATTCCTAATGCACTTAAAGCTACACAGATACTGATGGTAATAGCATCTCCTGCTTTTATTATGAGCGGGTTTACATGGCCGGCTATTGCTATGCCTCCTGTTGTTAATGCCCTTACTTCTATTGTGCCGCTTACCCCGTTTCTTGAGGCGTTGAAAATATCGGTGATACAGCAGGGCGACGGGTTCCTGACCCGGCCATACACCCTGCACCTGTTTATATTGCTGGCAGTGTTTTTTGTGCTGAGCTGGATTACATTGATCGTAAAAAGGAAAGTAGTGATCAGGAAAAAATATAGAAGGTTGCTGGAACAGAGAAACGCCCAGCAGCGCTCATAATTCTTTTTTCGTTTTCTATTGTTGATAAAGGCCGCTGCTTTTTAGCAGTGGCCTTTTGGTTGATTGGCTCTTTATTTAATATTTTTGAGCAAAAAGACTATGTACCTGCTGGACGTTTTATCCCGGACCATTAAAGTAGATAATGCGATTGAAGCATTCATTCTGGAGCAAGTGGATAGACTTCAGCTGGAAAAGGGTGCACCTGTAGGTTTATCCAATGCACTGGACCGAAACATATATTTTGTTGAGAGCGGACTGTTGCGTAGTTTTTATAACGAAGACGGAAAGGATATTACGCTGGGTTTTGTAAAAGAAGCTGGTTTTGCGGCGAGTAAAGAGGCGTTATTCCTTCAAAAGCCTTCCCGCAGCCGTATTGAAGCGCTTGAGCCTTCAATAGTAAATTACGTGGCCTTCGATAAATTACAGAAGTTCGCAGAATCGTCTATATCTATATCCCGGTTAATGATATCGGTGATGGGCACGCTTGCTATAAGCATGGAGTACAGGATCTATGCGCTGCAATACATGAGCGCCAAAGAGCGTTATCAGCAAATGATGGCAGAAGCTCCGGATATTTTGCTGCGTGCACCTTTGGGGATGGTGGCCAGCTACCTGGGTATGTCGCAGGAAACGTTAAGCCGCATCCGGAAATAAGGGCTATGACCTGAGCTTTATTTTCCCATCCTCCTGCATCAGTATGCTACCTTCATCCACCAGAAAACTGATTACGGTCCATATATGATCTTTGGGATTGCCACGAAGGCTGTTGATCACGTCCTCCGTAGATAGTGGCTGTTGAAGTAGCGCTTTCAGCCTGCCCGAAATGTGATCGAAAGCTTCCCTGGAGAGCACCGCTTGTTTTTGCTTCAGGCAATTATCACAAATGCCGCAGTCGTTCATGTTCGCATCACCAAAGTAATTGCCCATGATCCTGCTGCGGCAGCGTGCCTCCTCTTTGAGATAGCTTATCATTTTATCGATTCTTTGCGTGCATATATTTTTTCGCTCGTCGTAACGTTCAGAATTAATGGTGAGCTGGGCTGTTTTGATGCGGGTACGGGTGAGCATGATCTGCGGCTCATCCTTTTGAGGCTGATAATAGATTACCCTGTCAAAGTTTAATTGGTGCAGTTGTTCTTTTACTACTTCTGTATCATACTTTAAAAGGTAGGCAATATACCTTTCTGATATGGCAACCGGGTAATCATATATGCCTTCATAAGTACGCAGCAATATTTTTATAAGCGGTTCATAATCCTGGTGTCGTTTTTCATATTCGTATAAATCGTCTTTATAAATTGTAAAGCGTACGGTTGCAGGCGCAAATACCTGCTCATTAAAGCTCAGCCATCCATCCTGTTCCAAAGCCTTCAACCCGTAAATAGTAGTTTGTACATCTACCCTGAATTTTTTGATAAAGTCTTTCAGGTTGAAATCATAGCTTTCTCCCGGAGCTTCGCCTTCGGGCAATTGCAGGTAATGCACCACGTTCCTGTAAACATCCCTTAAAGTGGCTTTGTCAGGATAACGGACGTCCGGCAGGTGCTTCAGCGCTTCTGTTTCTGGGTCATCATACAACAGAACAGCAAAAGCTTTTTTACCGTCACGTCCTGCCCGTCCGGCTTCCTGGTAATAATTCTCCAGGCAATCCGGCACATCCGCATGAATCACTATCCGCACATCGGGCTTATCAATGCCCATCCCGAACGCATTGGTGCAAACCATTACACGTATTTGGCTCTTTATCCACCGCTCCTGTTTCTGCGTTCGTTCTTCCGTGCTCAGGCCGGCATTATAAAAATCAGCGACAACTCCCTGCGCATTCAATAGCTCACTTATCTCTTTGGTACGTTTCCGGGTTTTGCAATACACGATCGCGCTGCCCTCCACACTTTTTAAAATCGCTGTTATTTTATTAATGCGGGACGTTACTTTAAACACGCTGTACGAGAGGTTGGGCCGTTCAAAAGATTGCCGGAATATCCTAAATGATCCGTTATTTTCAGATTGGTTTTTGCTTTCCCGCTCCTTTTGAAGCGGGATATCTGTGGTGGGGCTAAGCTTGTCACAGATATCCTGTTGCACAAGAGGTGTGGCAGATGCGGTAAGCGCAATTACCGGCACGCCGGGCAGTTCTTCGCGTAGGTGGATAATACGCAGGTAGGGTGGTCTGAAATCGTACCCCCATTGCGAGATGCAGTGCGCTTCGTCCACTGCAATAAGATGAACGTTCAGGCCGGGCAGGTATTCTTTAAACAGCTTGGTTTCCAGCCTTTCGGGCGATATGTATAAAAATTTGCAATTGCTGTGGGCTGCAGTTTCCAGAATGCTGATCACCTCTTTGCGCTGCATGCCTGTATGAATACAGAATGCCGTAATGTTTTTTTTACGCAGATTTTGCACCTGGTCGTTCATTAAGGCAATCAGCGGAGAGATCACAAGACACATACCCGCTGCTGTAAGGGCAGGAACCTGGTAGCAGAGCGACTTTCCGCCGCCTGTAGGCATCAGCGCCAGCACATCGTTTCCCTGAAGCACAGCTTCAATAATTTCCTGCTGCATCGGGCGGAAATGGTCAAAGCCAAAATGTTCTTTAAGCGTCTGGAGTGCGGTATTACTCATATATGGCTTTAATGCCACTTCTAAAATAATGCTTTTCAGGAAATCAGGATACTTTTCTACCTCAACAATTTTGAACTGGTAGCATTAGTAGAAATAGGGATGTAAAAGAAAAAATTTCTTACGCCACTTTCTTCACCAGCAACCTGCTGCTGTTGGCCGCCAGCACCACATCGCTGAGGGCCATAATCAGCGCGCCGAATTGTGGCGTAAGGAAGCCCAATGCAGCTACGGGAATAGCAATAATGTTATAAGAAAAAGCCCAGAATAAGTTTTCTTTAATAGTTTTGTACGTGTGCTTTCCCAGCCCTAAAGCCATTGGCAGGTTTTTAAGCCCGTGGTTCATCAATACTACCTGTGCTGTTTGCATGGCAATTTGGGAGGCATCGCTCATGCTGATCCCGATAGTAGCCTTGGCAAGGGCAGGCGCATCATTAATGCCGTCTCCTACCATCGCTGTTGGTGTTTCCGCATTTTTTTGAGCAATGATCTGAAGCTTTTCTTCGGGCGTTTTCTCTGCAATAACCTCGTCAATACCCAGCGCACCTGCAATCTGCTGCGCTTTTTCTTTTTTATCGCCGCTGAGCAGAACAGTTGAAATACCTTTACTGTGAAAGTAGTTCACTACGGGCTTCGCTTCGGGCCTTAATTCATCTGCCACATCAATATAACCGATCAATGCATGGTTTTCTGTTACATAAATATTATGTGTATCATCCTGTGTTAAATGTGCCGCCACTTTATAAGACCCTGCACGGTATTCATTGCCGCTTTTATCTGTGGCACGCATTCCTTCTCCTTTTATTTCTTCAATTTTTTGCCAGCGAATTTCATTTTCAGCTTTCCATTCCCTGGTAAATGCCTTTGCTATGGGGTGATTGGAATATTTTTCCAGCGACCATACCAGCGTTTTAAAAGAAGTATCATCCGTTTTATGGTCGAGCACTGTATAACCGGTTATGGAAAAGCTGCCGGTGGTTAAAGTGCCGGTTTTATCAAATACTACCTGTTTAATGTTCTTAAAGTTTTCAAGGCTGGTAGCATTCCGGAAAAGGATGCCATTTCGTGCGCCCCGCCCCAAACCTACAGCAATAGCCGCCGGTGTGGCCAGCCCCATTGCACAGGGACAGGCAATTACCAGAACCGCGATAGCTCGCATCAGCGATGGTGTAAAATCTTTTAAAATCACCCAGTTAACGATTAACGTAAGCGCTGCAATGCCTAATACAACAGGTATAAATACAGCGCTTATTTTATCAGCCATTTGCTGTACAGGTGGTTTCTCGCCCTGGGCTTCCTGTACCATATTAATAATGCCGGAAAGCACCGTGTCTTTGCCTACTGCAGTAACCTGTGCTTTAACCGTGCCATCTGTTATAATACTACCACCAATCAGCTTCTCTTTATACCCTTTGGTAACGGGCACGCTTTCCCCTGTAATGATGGCTTCGTTAACATTGGCCGTTCCCCACAATATTTTACAATCAGAAGGTACCTGTTCACCGCTTTTAATTAAAACCAGGTCTCCGGTGCGCAGCGCACTGCTTTCTACAGGGAACACATTTTCATTATGCTCATTATCGTAGGCGATCATATTCGCCATCACTACCTGGCTTTCTGCCAGCTTTTTTAACTGGGTTTGGGTAGTGTCCACCGCTTTTTCTTCGATAAAGTTGCCTAAAAAAACCAGTGTAATAACAGTGGCCGCTGTTTCGAAGAATACATAGTCCATTTGCCCGGTGAAAGTGCCATACAGGCTGTACACAAATGCGGCGGTAGCGCCAATGGCAATCAGCACATTCATATTAGGCATGCCGTTCTTAATACTTTTCCAGGCGCTTACACCGAAGAACGACATACCCACAATGTACACCGGCAGGCATAACACCAGTTGCACATAAGGCTGCATGATCCAGCTATGATGCAGGGCCGGTATCATATGCAGCATCAGGACCAACGTAAACGGCAGGCAAAACCAGAAACGCTGCGCATTGTTTTTCAGGAACCCACTTTTTTCGTTATGCTCCGAGTGATCATGCGGGTGGGCGTGGTTTTTGTTGCTGAGTACTGTATAACCTAAATCGGCCAGGCCTTTAGAAATTTTGTCGGGAGTAGCAATGCCGTTGGTCTCAAAGCTTACATCCCCGGTAGCGAAGTTCACTTTTACATCTTTGGCCCCTTCTTTATTTAAGTATTTGTTAATGGTAAGGGCGCAGGTGGCGCAGTCCATCCCATCCACTTTCCATTGAATTTTTTCTTTTGCTTCCATAACGCACTATTATAACACGCAAAGTTATTGCAAGGTTGAAGCATGGAAAAGCAGTACCGGGTTTATTATTAAAACATAGTTGCAGAAAGCATAATTATTAATGCAATGAGGTTGCGATTGAATCGCCCCTGCTTGTCACTAGGGGACGATAATAGAGCAAATCCGGGGCGTCCTCGCCCCGGGTAGAAGATTTTTATGGTAAAGATATCAGTTGACGGTACGCATTAGGCCCGTACCTCCTGTGCGCATACTCCCTGCCCATAAAATAGCCCCACATTTCTATAAGGTCCGTACCTTCTACACCGAAATTAAAATAACCTGCCATAACATTATAAAACGGGCGGCAGTACTACTTTCGAAACACAGTCGCCCGTTTTTTTATTTAGACACTATGTCGGCATCGGTGATGGTTATTGTGCATTGCATTTTTACTCCTTTGCTTCTGTTTCCTGATTCAGAATATATCCATCGGCTTTTATCATTTATATCAAAAGCTAATTTAGAGGGTGGTTCTTTCAATATCTTTGCTCCCAATGAGTCAATATTTAATGGATATGCGCAATCTTTGTTAGTCCAGTATCCTCCGGTAGCCCCTCCGCTACCCGTAAAAAATACCGCCTTTGTATTTGATTTAACGAAAACGCTATCATTAGGACTATGGGTGTTGTTTATTTTTTCATATGCTACTATCCATATATCTGCACTGGAATTATTTTGAATAGTTTGCCTGTACTCTGAACCTGGATCACAGCCTATGAAGGCAATCACAAACAATAGTATAAGTATATTTTTTTTCACGACTTTATTTTTTAGTATCCATAATCATTTCTCAATAAATTAAAATTTACTTCTGTATTGCCTGAAGGTAAATAATTCTGAAGTTTATTCATCAATACAGTTGGCGAAGTGGTGCTTCCATCCATTTGATTATAAATGGTAGGGATAGAATAATTACTTATTGTATCTCGTATTCCACCGCTTTCTGCTAAACTTCTTGGATTCCCGTTATTATAAGCATTATCATCAAGTAAATCAGGTAAATAACCGGATGGTATATGAGTCCAATCGAAACTACGTCTTTCACTTCCTGCATACCAGCTATTGGCAAATGATGTAGTGCCGGGGAAACTAAAAGCAATTAAACTACTATGCGCATTAGGCCCGTACCTCCTGTGCGCATACTCCCTGCCCATAAAGTAGCCCCACACTTATATAAGATCGGTGCGTTCTACACCGGGTTTAAAATAGTCAGTCATAATATTATAAAACGAGCGGAGGCACTACTTTTGCAACACTGCCGCCCGTTTTTTTATTTGGGTACTATGTCGGCATCGGTGATGCGCACCCTACACTGGACATGATATCCTTTCGATTTGTTTCCAGAACGAAAATATTGATATACGTCTTTGTTATTTAAATCAATTTGTAGTTTTAAATCAGGCCTTCCAATAATAATAATACCAATAGAATCGTATGGCGGATAACATCCAGTAACATAGTCTTCGGGAAAAATTTTAGCAATAATGCTTTCAAATCCACTTTTTATTGTAAAACTGTCAACAGGGGTATATGTTGAAGAACCTTGATACCCTGTTATTTGAACGTTATATTGAGATTTATTTTCAACAACTACCTCATGCGTTCCTGATTTCGTACATCCATATAAGAAGAAAAGAACACCAAACATTAAAATAATCTTCATGACTAATCGGTTTTTAATACCCATAATAAGAGCGAAGTAAATTAAAATTGGCAATATTGTTCCCGTCATTTGAAGGTATTTGATCCGCAAGTTTATTCATTAGTATAGTCGGGCTTGTTGTGCTTCCATCAAGAAATCCATATATGGATGCAATCTTAAAATTACTAATGCTATCAATTGCAACTGAAGGGTTTTCTACCAGCGATCTTTGAGTGTTATACATGTTGTTATCAAGTATATCGTTCAAAAAGTAAGATGGAATATGCACCCAATCAAATAATCGCCGATTCGTACCACCATTTTCACCGGCTGCATACCAGCTATTCTCAAATGTTGGTGCGCCAGGGTTAGTAAAAAAAGAAGTTATTGGGCTATGTGCATTAGGCCCATACCTCCTGTGCGCATACTCCCTGCCCATAAAGTAGCCCCACATTTCTATAAGATCGGTACGTTCTACGCCGGGGTCGCCTGCGTTGCCATAAATATTGCCGCTGCCCACCCCGTAATTTGCAATAAACCTGATGTTTTCAATCCACATTTCAGTGGTTGTTTTTCGGTAATGGCTGGCATGGGCAAACTCGTGGTACGCTGTTTCTTTTATTTTATCGGTAGCAAAATCGGCCGAAGAGGTTCCGTCATATTTGTAGCCAATGATAATATCAGGCGCGCTGGGTGCCAGTATGCCGCCCAGGCCGCCTACGCGGGTGTTTAAATAATTGCCTATCGCCGCGGCGTCCCACACATTCCTGCTTTTTAAATCGTGCAGCATAGGTGCAGAGGCAGCCTCGGCAAAACAGGTTACTAATATTTTAATATTATCAGGCGGCGGCAGTATGCCATCCTGCGCTGCATACTCATCAAAATCATACAAAGCATTGTTTACGGTAGCCGCTACATATTGCTTGGTGCCTTCATCGTCTATTCCTGTTTGCCTGTCGTAATGCACATCTGCATTGTTCATACGATCAGCAATATTACCCCATATATGTAATAATGGTTTTGTGTACTGATAGGGAACTGTCCTGTTAAGACCTCTTATTTCTTTCCTGTCGCTCTTGAAAATCACATTCAAAATTACAGGCAGCAGGCTTGGCGGAGCAAAAGGCCTTGGAATTTTATATCCTCTTATAGCGCCCGTGGCTTTAAAGCAGCCATAACGGTTGGTGTAGGCTATCACCCGCTGGCCATTGGGGCCTAATACTTCAATTCTTACATCAGCTACCCCTTCACGCGCTCCGCTGCCCCACTGGGTTTCCTCAACGGTTATTCTGCCGCTTGGGTAATTATCGTCTGTATTCATGACGCAACCGTTAAAAGAAACGGTGTTGGGCATGGGCCGGTCCTCGGCCGGCCTCAATGGTGACTGGGGAGAAGTGGGTGGTTCGGCAGGTGGCGGGGCATCATCGCAAATACTTGAGGGATTTTCATAATCATTGGGATCGGCCCAGGGATCGCAGGGCATGGGTGTAAGGTCGTGCAAGGGGGAGCGGGGAAGAGTTGCACCATCGCTCATGAGGGGTATTTTGCCGGTTTTGCCGGCAACTGCATAGGCAGCCGCTACTCCGGCAGTTTCGGGCATCAGCATCATTACCGTATCCAGTATCTCGTAAGGACAGTCTGGCAACGCCTTGCTTATCGGTAAAAATGTATATAATGTACTGTAATCAGGGTTGCTCACATCTAAAGAATCTGTTGCCAGGGGTAGGGATAGGTAGGGATCTTCTTTTCTTCTATAGCATTAATATGCTCCTGCGTAACAGGTTTAAATCTTACATATAAATGAGACGGTATAATTTGTTCTTCGCCGCCATTTACCGAGCGGGCATGTGTAAGCTTCCGCAGGTTGGAGAGGCTAAATACAAAATCCCCTTTCCGGCAATCACCGCTTTTTGCAGCAGCCGGCTGAGGTTCGGGTTGGGAGGTCTCTGCTTTTTTGCAGGAAACCGCGACCGAGAGCAAGACGATTGCTGTGAGGATAGCTGTTAGTTTTTTCATGAATGGTTATCAATTTAAAAAATATACTGTGTTTGTAATCAGTAGTTGAAAAGCTGCTGCAAAGGTAAGTGGGTAAAGATTGCCCAAAGGGGGTATTTTCCCCGTATTTTTTATGAGCATATTAAATAAAACAGAGACATTTAGAGGATGCCCCGCACTTATAATGCCCATAGGATAATTTTGTGCATGGAAGCTTCTCAGATGCCATGGAGTTATACAGGTATATCTGTGCAGTTCTGTGAGAGGCATTACTGTAAACGTAAGCCTACTTTTTGTCTTACATAGCGGATCTGTAACGCTGCATGGCAGCAAAATTATTTCAACGCTATCTTTTCCCCTACAGGGTGGCTGGCTTTATAGGTGGTGCCTAATAAAGAGGCTATGGTTTGCGCCATCTGCCGGGTGTAATACTGTGCATCGGTCTTTACTTCACCTTTTGCCGGTAATCCGGGAGCCATTACCATGAACCATGTTTCGTTAGCGCCTTTGATACTGCTGCCGTGGCTGGTCCACTGGCTTTTAACCGCATCGCCCCGGCCATGATCGGTAGTAATGAATAAAGCGGTTTTGTTTTTATAAACAGGATCAGATTGTATATAATTCCATATTTCGGCCAGCCATTTATCCACTTGCCGGGCAGCATCCAGGTAGCTGCGGTACATGGCATGATGCGCCCACTCATCTGTTTCGCCATAGCCAATAAACAGTACTTTAGGTTTTTTGCTTTTCAGGTATTCCATAGCTGCATAATGCGTAAATACATCAAGGCATTCCCCGTCTTTCCAGGGGCGATAAGAATTGAGCAGCATTTGGTTGATGAGTTGTTGTCGGGAGGTAAGGTTACCATTTACGGTATCAAAAGCGCTGAATACCGGCAGGCCGCTGCGCTGCTGGTTGAGAATCCTGTCAAAAGCTTCCCAGGCGCCAAAAGCTGCTATTTTATTTCTGAATTTAGGTTGCGTATTTAAAAACTCCAGCAATGTAGTATTGGGGTTGGGCTTATAATTATTAGAATTAACTGCAGGGTCGGCATAGCCGGTAAATATTTCGCTGTAGCCGGGATAGCTGAACCAGTAAGGATTCGTGACATCTACTTTATTGCCCGCATGGCGGTTACCGTAAATACTTCCTTTGGTTACAATAGTATTCCATACAAAAGGCATCAGTTTTTTTCGGCTTTCTGAAGGATCGGCATTCCAATAGGTTGTATAAATATAAGCGCTGTCTCCTTCATTAAAGCGTCGGTTGTTGGCAATAGCAGTATCTGCTCCTGCAAACAGCTCCTGCCAGCGATAGCCATCAGTGGTCACAATAATCATATTTTCTACCTGTGCATGAGCTATATTTTTCATTACCAAAATGCACGTAATAAGTAAGAGTTTATTTTTCATTGGGAACAAATTTAGAAAATCGTTTGAATGAAAGTATGAAATAGTATTTAGCCCGGCTCATTCAATCGTTTGCACAAAAAAATACGGCTTCAATCAGGCAATACAATACCTTTGCGGGCTACTCATTTAATAAAATTTACAATTATGGATTTCAGGATTGAAAAAGACACGATGGGAGAAGTGAAAGTACCTGCTGCTGCATTTTACGGCGCCCAGACTCAGCGTTCTGTTGAGAACTTTAAGATTGCGCAGGACATTAATAAAATGCCAAAAGAAATTATCAGGGCCTTTGCCTATTTAAAGAAGGCCGCTGCCATAGCCAATCAAAAAGCTAAAGTGCTGCCGAAGCAAAAAAGCGCGCTGATCGGTAAAGTATGCGATGAAATCCTGGAAGGAAAACTAGACAATGAGTTTCCTTTGGTGGTATGGCAAACCGGCAGCGGTACACAAAGCAATATGAATGTGAACGAGGTGATCGCCTACCGCGGCCATGTATTGAATGGCGGTAAGCTTACGGATAAGGAGAAAACTTTACATCCGAATGATGATGTGAATAAAAGCCAGAGCAGTAACGATACTTTCCCTACTGCTATGCACATAGCAGCGTATAAGATACTGGCAGAAGTGACGATACCCGGTATTGAAAAACTGCGCGATACCCTGAAGAAGAAAAGTAAGCAGTTCATGAAAGTGGTAAAGATCGGCCGTACCCACTTTATGGATGCCACACCTTTAACCCTGGGACAGGAAATAAGCGGTTATGTATCCCAGCTCGATCATGGATTGAAAGCCATTAAAAACACATTGCCACACCTTAGTGAACTTGCTTTGGGCGGAACAGCCGTAGGTACTGGTATTAACACACCCGAGGGTTATGACGTAAGCGTGGCTGCTGAAATTGCGAAGCTTACTAAACTTCCGTTTAGAACCGCAGATAATAAGTTTGAGGCTCTGGCTGCGCATGACGCGATAGTAGAAGCACATGGGGCATTAAAAACAGTAGCGGTTAGCCTGATGAAGATTGCCAACGACATCCGTATGCTGAGCAGCGGGCCCCGAAGTGGCATAGGCGAAATCTTTATTCCTGATAATGAACCGGGATCGTCCATTATGCCGGGTAAAGTAAATCCTACCCAGTGCGAGGCATTGACCATGATCGTTGCCCAGGTATTGGGTAATGATGTAGCTATTAACATAGGGGGCGCTAACGGGCATTTTGAGCTGAATGTATTTAAACCGGTAATAATCGCTAACTTTTTACAGAGTGCCCGGCTGATCGGTGACGGATGTGTTTCGTTCAATGATAAATGTGCCGTAGGGATTGAGCCGATACAGGCAAATATTAAAAAGCATGTAGACAACTCGCTGATGCTGGTTACGGCACTGAATACAAAAATAGGTTATTATAAAGCGGCCGAAATTGCACAGAAAGCGCATAAAGAGGGAACCACGCTGAAAGAGATGGCGTTAAAGCTGGGCTATCTTACGGATAAAGAATTTGACGAATGGGTAGTGCCTGCTAAGATGGTAGGTAAGATATAACAGCGCTGCACATAGGATTTCATTCATTATCAGCCACGAATGCACAGAAAAGATGTGTGTTCGTGGCTTTTCAATTCAACCCTGTCAGCATTAAACGCCTTGGTTCAATACACCTGTAATGATCTTACAGGCCGTTCTTATTTCCTCTTCAGTAATAGTAAGCGGCGGGCAGATGCGTAAACAATTCGATGCAAATAAGAACCAGTCTGTAACAGCGCCATTGGCAATAATAGCATCAATCACTTTTTTGTTGGTATCGAAATCTTCAAATTCCACGGCCATTAGTAAACCATAACTCCGTACCGCTTTAATCTGTTCGTGTTGTAATAGAGCCATAAAGAGCTGCTCTTTTTGAGGAACGGCCTCCAAAAGCCGCTCTCCTGTTAATACTTGCAGCGCTGCAAGGCCCGCGGCACAGCAAACAGGGTGGCCTCCAAAAGTAGTAATATGCCCCAACACCGGGTTGTCTGCCAGCTCCATCATCAGGGCTTTATCTGCCACAAAAGCCCCTAAGGGCATGCCTCCGCCTAATGCTTTCCCTAATAATATTATTTCAGGAATTATATCAAAATGCTCAAACCCCCACAGCTTACCGGTTCTTCCAAACCCCGTTTGTATTTCATCCAGTATTAAAAGGGTACCTGTTTCAGTACATTTTTTTCTTACAGCCTGTAACCAGCTTTTACCAGGTGCTATAACGCCTGCTTCGGCCTGTACGGTTTCTAAAATAACACAGGCGGTATCGGTATCAATGGCATTTACGAGTTCCTGGCTGTTATAGGGCAGATGCAAAATGGCCGGCAATAGTGGTCTGAAAGCATTGCGCCAGTATTCGCTGCCCATAATACTGAGGGCGCCCTGTGTTGAGCCATGATAAGAGTTTTCGCAGGCGATGATTTTGGTGCGGTTGGTAGCACGCTTGGCCAGCTTCATAGCGCCTTCCACTGCTTCGGCACCGGAATTGGTAAAGTAAACCGCGTTAAGCGACGCCGGTAAATATGCGGCCAGCTTAGTGGCATACTGTACCTGCGGCGTTTCCACAAATTCTCCGTACACCATAATGTGCATATAGGCATCTAATTGCTGGTGTATAGCCTCCAGCACTTTAGGATGGCGGTGCCCTGTATTGGCCACGCTAATGCCGCCGATCAGGTCAATATAAGGTTTGCCCTTGCTGTCGGTAAGAGTGCAACCCTCTGCTTTAACAATTTCAATAGCTAAAGGCGCGGCAGATGTTTGTGCCACGTGTCTTAAAAAAAGTTCCCGCTGGTTCATTCTGTGGCGAAGGTAAGCGGTTTGGGAATATAGTCGGATGTGCGAAGGGCGGAAGGTTCGGAAGTCTGAAAGCAACCCTGCACTTTACAACTAATTGGCATACGGGCATTAACATTAGCACATTATCAAATGAGCGAATTGGTTCATTACAATTATTTTTGCCGCATGAAGATTATTCCCTTATCCGAAGGCAGCTTTACTGTTGATGCCTCTAAAAAATTTGTTCCCTTTAAATTAAGCGAGGATGAGATAACAGACCGTGGCCGGGGCAGCCTGCTGGTAGAGATCCAGCCTTTTGTGGTTATAACGAGCGAAGATGTTATTTTGCTGGATACAGGCCTCGGGCTTACAGATGAAGAGGGGCGCTTTCAGCTGTATAAAAACCTGCAGGATAATGGCATTAATGCCGGTGATGTTACCAGGGTTATTATGAGCCATCTGCATAAAGACCATGCGGGAGGATTGATAAATCCCTATACAAAGCATCTGGCTTTTGAAAATGCCATTTATGATATACAAAAGCAGGAGCTCGACTATGCTTTTGAAGCAGGAACCTCGTACGATACGGATATCCTTGAATTTTTACGCTCCGCAGAGCATATAGTGCTGCAGGAAGCAGAAAAGGGAACCATAGCAGAGGGAATCAGCTACGAGGTCACAGGCGCACATTCAAAGTTTCACCGGGTTATATGGATTAAAGAAGGAGATGAAACTGTTTTTTTTGGGGCTGACGATGCGCCCCAGCTTTCGCAGATGAAAACCCGTTTTGCTGCCAAGTATGATTACAATGGGAAAAAAGCCATGCAGTTAAGAGAGCAATGGATGCGCGAGGGTAGCGGTTGGCAGTTCCTGTTTTATCATGATTTAAAAACACCTGTAAAACAGTTGGTTGGCTAAAAAGAAGTTTAAAAAAAGAAAAAAGGCCTGCCCTAAAAAGAGCTGGCCGTTGCTAACCTATGAAAAACACCAAGTGCAAATTTAGGAAATACATTAATAGAAAAAAAATTATTAGAAATAAAAGGTGAAACATTAATGAATTTTTTTTTCGCCGTCTCTCTGCCTGAGCTCCTCCCTTACCTTTCGCCTGAAGCTTTGCTCGCTCGCAAAAAAAGAGTTCGCCCGTTGCAGCCCAATGATGCCGGCCATCTGTTTGCGGGAAGATATTTTCAGGTCCAGGATCTTCTGTTCACGTTCCAGCGGGTCGCTGTAGGCGATGGCAATTTTTTTTCTTTCTTCAAGATAATCTTTTATCAAAGGCCGCATCTGGTCTGCCTCTGCGGGTTTTAGGTCCAGCGTCTGGCTAACATATTGAAAGAATATCTTGTCAATTTTTGACGGCTTTTTTTGCTGTGCATGAGCCGGGCAATACACGCTCAAAAAAGAGATAGCAACGAATAATATGTTTTTTATTTTTCTCATTTTTTATTAAAAGAGCTCACTGCCGGAACCGGTATTTTCGTTTAGAAAGCTGTGAAGTTCCTGGTTGCTTATTTCCATAAAAAGTTGATCATTGTCAACAATATTTTTTTTGTTCTCATTATAGAAAGAAGATTTTGATGCCTCTTCGGCAAAATCTTTAAGCTCAAGGCTGCTTAAGCTCTCTACAGTAGCTATTGAAATACTGGCATCAGCAGCAGCATCTTTCCTGCCGGAATATTCTATGGTTCCCCACGTTACCAGAACTGCAACAACAGCTGCTGCAGCTATTTTATACCATTTTTTTAAAGAAAAAACACGGGCTGCAGGTACACCGGTGATTTTACCCGTAATGATTTTCTCCAGCTCCTGGAAATAACCTTCCGGTACCTGAAAAACAGGTTCTTTTGATATCCCCTTCAATAATACACCTTCATTTATGTTTTCAATGCCATCCCGGGTTCTTTTAAGAAGGCGTTCACTGAACCTTTCAAAATAATTTTCCGGTATTTTATAGGGCGTGTTTGCTGCAGCCTTGCCCTCTTTACGTAATATTTTTAATATATGCGTTTTGTCATCCATCTTTCTATCTGAGACAAAAAGGGTTTAAGAAAGTTTAATGATTCAAAATATAGTGTTCTATTTTTTTGGCGGCATGGTGGTAACTTGCCTTTAAGGCACCTACCGAAACCGCTAATATTTCACTCATTTCGCTGTATGGCATATTATCGAAATAGCGCAGGCTGAAAACAAGCTTTTGTTGTTCGGGAAGCGTTTGTATGGCCAGTTGCAGCTTCCATTCCAGCCGTGAGGCATCGAAATATTCATCCGCTTTTATGGTATCTTCCAGGCTCACAACAAATGCTGAGGATCTGGCTTTCTTTAGTTTGTTCAGGTGCGTGATGCTTTCGTTGCTGGCAATACGGTACAACCAGGTAAACAATTTGCTTTCTTCCCTGAAATTATCCAGCCCGTTCCACATTTTTATAAAAACATTTTGTAATACATCATCAGCATCATTATGCCCGACTACCAGGCGGCGTATATGCCAGTATAGTTTTTCTTTATATTTGTCAACTATTTTTGAAAAAGCGCTGTGTTTCGTACCTGGGTTACGAAAAAGTGATAGAAGTTCATCGTCGGGAATATGCTGCGCCTTCATTAAAAATTGTATATGACTTTAAAAACAGGATAAGGTTTAACCAATGATCTTTACAAATAGTAAAAAATAAGCCCGCACTTCAGCGCGGGCTTATTATATTATATCAGATGTAAACTTTTTATGCTTTTTTGCGGGCCATAACTTTTTCGGCGGCGGCAATAATATCTGAAACATCCATGCCGTACTTTTTCAGGAGTTCTTTAGGTGTTCCGCTTTCTCCGAAAGTATCTTTAGTGCCAACATACTCAATAGGAACAGGGAAGTTTTTAGCAGCACATTGGGCGATAGCATCTCCCAGGCCGCCAATAATATTATGTTCTTCAGCGGTTACCGCACATTTTGTCTTTTGGATAGAACTGATCACAGCGGCTTCATCCAGGGGTTTGATGGTATGTATATTGATCACTTCCACGCTGATGCCCTTCGCTTCCAGCTCGGCACCGGCCTGTATAGCGTTCCAAACCAGGTGGCCGCAGGCAAAAATAGAAATATCGGTGCCCTCTGAAAAATATTGGGCCTTGCCTATCTGGAAATCTTCCTCATTGGTAAAAATAGGCCAGCTGGGACGGCCAAAACGCAGGTAAACAGGCCCTTGAAATTCGGCAATAGCCTTGGTGGCCGCCTTGGTTTGTGTGTAGTCGCAAGGAACGATTACGGTCATGCCGGGCAACATTTTCATCATGCCAATATCTTCCAGGATCTGGTGGGTAGCGCCATCTTCACCCAGGGTTACACCGGCATGCGATGCGCAGATCTTAACGTTTTTTCCACTATAGGCGATGGATTGGCGTATCTGATCATACACCCGTCCTGTGCTAAAGTTAGCGAACGTAGTAGTAAAAGGTATTTTACCGCCGATGGCCAACCCGGAGGCTACGCCCATCATGTTGGCTTCGCCAATGCCACACTGGATGAACCTTTCGGGAAACTCTTTAATAAACTGGTTTAACTTCATCGAGCCCAGCAAATCGGCTGTAAGCGCTACTATATTTTCATTCTTCCTGGCAGCTTCTGCAATGCCGTCTCCAAACCCGCTGCGGGTGTCTTTACTTCCTGTTGATTGGATATCTTTTAAAGCCATCTTTTATTGGTTTAAAAATTTTGTTATTCCGGCAAACGTACTGAAAAAAACCCAATCCATTAAAAGTGATATCTGGTGAAAAATGAATAAATACATGGCTGGAAATGCTATTTGAAGCATCCGCGTTTCGGGCTTATTAATCAATCGCCCTGGCGGTTAAGTTAAAAAATAAAAATAGCAGGAACTTTCTGGCAAATAAAGCACAGTGAATTTCAATTTATACATAATTGCAGAAAAAATTATAGATGATACCCCAGGAGTTTTTTAAATACAATATTTATGAACCGGGAGGTAGAAGTCTGCACAAAATAATGCCGGGTGATCATTCATTAAAAATTCTGTTAATAATAAGTTTATCCCCAAAAATAGCCTGAATTGTGCTTTTGCTTTGTTACTTTCGGGTAATTTCTCCACCTTTGCCAACACAATTTTGAATATATAGCAGAATGGGACTTTTTAACTGGTTTACACAGGAAATAGCAATGGATCTGGGTACAGCAAATACCCTTATTATACATAATGAAGAAGTGGCTGTAAATGAGCCAAGTATAGTAGCATTAAACCGTAATAACCCTAAAGAGGTTTTAGCAGTAGGGAAACGTGCATTGATGATGCACGAAAAAACACATGAAAGCATCCGGACCGTAAGACCTTTAAAGGATGGCGTCATTGCAGACTTTAACGCTGCCGAGTTAATGATAAGAGAGCTGATTAAGCTGGTGTATCCTAAAAAACCCCTGTTCCCGCCTAGCTGGAGGATGATGATCTGTATTCCTTCCTCCATTACCGAGGTGGAAAAGCGTGCTGTTAGGGATAGTGCAGAGCAGGCAGGCGCCAAAGAAGTGTACCTCATTCATGAGCCTATGGCTGCAGCATTAGGTATTGGTATTGATGTGGAAGAGCCTATTGGCAATATGATTATTGATATAGGCGGTGGTACTACCGGTATTACGGTAATAGCGCTCGCTGGTATTGTATGTGATCAGAGCATACGCATTGCCGGCGATGAGTTTACAGCAGATATTATGGAAGCACTGAGGAGGTATCACAGCCTCCTGATAGGTGAGCGTACGGCTGAACAGATCAAAATACAGATCGGCGCCGCTATGAAAGACCTGGATAACCCACCGGATGATATTCCTGTAAACGGCCGTGACCTGGTTACGGGTATTCCCAAGCAAATTATGGTAAGCTACCAGGAAGTAGCCGAGGCGCTGGATAAGAGCATCTTTAAAATTGAAGAAGCTATTTTAAAGGCGCTTGAACAAACACCTCCTGAACTGGCGAGCGATATTTATCGCCGGGGCTTATATCTTACCGGTGGTGGGGCTTTATTGAGAGGCCTGGATAAAAGATTGAGCCAGAAGATAAAGCTTCCTGTTCATATTGCTGACGACCCGCTTAAAAGTGTGGTAAGAGGTACGGGCATCGCGTTACAGAATTACGACAGGTACCCGTTTGTGATGAGATAACAGGGATGACAGTTGATAAATGACTGATGAAAGGACAAGCGAGAAACACTGCCAACTGTCAACCGTTCGCTGTCAACTAATATTTCAATAGCCAATATTCAATCATTCGGTGCGTAATATTTTTTTATTCATCCGGCGTTTTTCAGTATTCATTCTGTTCCTGGTATTACAGATCATCTCCCTGTATTTTCTTTTTACGTACAACCGTTCTCACCGGGCAAAAGGATTAGGTTTTGCAGGAGGGATCACTTCCTACTTCAATAATAAATACAATGCGCTGGAGGATTTTTTTACCATGCAGGAAGAGAACCGGCGTGTGCACCGGCTGAATGATTCGCTGATGAACCTGCTGAGTGCCAATTTTGTACCTGTTGATTCGGGTACAACAATAGTGCGCGATTCGCTTACGAAGGATACTTCGGGGAGAATGCGGCAGTATATCTGGAGAAGTGCACAGGTTTTATATTCCACTGCCGGAAGCGATAAAAACTACCTGCAGATCAACCGCGGAAGCAGCTCCGGTATTGCAGATGATATGGGTGTTTTTAGTTCGAATGGAGGATTAGTGGGTAAGGTAATTAATACCGGTAAAAATTTCAGCGAAGTAATGAGCCTGTTAAACGTAATGAACAAACTGAATGTGCAAATGAAAAGAACAGGCAGCGCGGGTACCTTAACCTGGGATGGTAAGTCGCCCCGGGAGCTCACTTTATTCAATATACCCAAAACTGATTCTGTTAGAAAAGGCGATACAATAGTTACCGGTAATTTTTCATTGAGCTTCCCACCCGGAAAAATGGTAGGCACCGTTTCTACGGTGCTGAGAGATAAAAGCAGCAATTTCTTTATCTTAAAAATAAAACCTGCTGCCAATTTAACCGATATGCAGCAGGTGTTTGTAGTAGAAAATGTAAACTATAATGAGCTGCAATCACTGAACAGGGAAACACAGGATATGGTAGATAAAAAAGGAGGAAGCAAATGAGCGACCTGGTAAGAAATATCATACGCTTTATACTGTTTGTTTTCTTACAGGTATATGTACTTAACGTAATACCGAATTTGCATCAGTTGATAACGCCCTATATTTATTTCCTGTTTATTTTATGGCTGCCCTTTTATATAAAAAAAGGATGGGTGCTGGTGTTGGGCTTTTTGCTGGGTATGAGTGTGGATTATTATACCATGACGCCCGGCCTGCATGCAGCAGCCTGTGTGCTGGTTGCTTTCCTGAGGCCCTTTATCATTAACCTTTTTGCACCTAAGGATTCGACAGAATTTAGTTATAAAGAGCCTTCTCCTAAAGCTATGGGCTGGAATGCTTACCTGCTCTATGCTTTGATACTTTCGTTCTGCCATAATTTTTATCTGTTGTTGCTGGAATGGCTTTCTTTTGGGTCGTTTATCCACTTTCTGATGAAGATTATTATTACAACTGCTATAAGCATGTTAATGATCCTCATTGCAGAGCTTATCTTCCCGAGAAAGCTAAAGTTCAGGTCTAATACGGCTTAAAAGAAGTGCCGGCTAAATAATTTTCTGCTTAATCGCCTTTGCTACCGCCTCGTTCATAGAGTTTACCTGTAGCTTTTCGTACACTTTCCTGATATATTGCCTTACTGTATTGATAGATATGGACAGGTCGGCTCCTATCATTTTATAGCTGTTGCCGCTTACCAATGATCGCAAAATGTCTTTCTCCCGGTTGGTTAGATGATAGTCCGGGTTCGGCATGTTTTTAATAGCGCTGAAATTTTCCAGTACTTTACGGGCAATGAACGGGCTCATGGGCGAACCGCCATCCATTACATCTTTTATAGCGTCCACAATTTTTTCTGGGGCGGACTTTTTTAGCATGTAGCCCTTGGCGCCCAGGCAAATGCTTTCAAACACATTTTGGTCATCTTCAAAAACAGTCAGCATGATTACCGGAACATGTGGCTGGTTTTTTATTATTGCCCTCAAACCATAAAAGCCATTTGCTTCGGGCATGTCAATATCCATCAGTACCACATCGGGTTGGTGAAATTGCATTATTTTCTCAACTTGCAGGCAGTTCTCCCAACCTCCCACGCATTGTACTCCTTCCGCGGTATTAAGAAACATTTCAAGCTGTTCTCTTAGCAATATATTATCTTCAAAAAGGGCGACTTTGATCATGGCCGGTTATTTATACAAAATAAACATTTTGAAGCGACGATCGTAATAACATGATTATGCGTAGGGCAATTGCACATGAATTGCTGTTCCCTGCCCATTGCTTTCCAGCAAAAAGCTGCCTCCATGTTTTTCGGCCCGTGCTTTCATATTTCTCAGCCCGTTTCCGTTTAGGGCAGTTGGCTGCGTAAAGCCAGTGCCGTTGTCTTGTATGTTCAGGATGATATTTTTATCCTGTTTTTCTAACTCAATTCCTGCTTTCTCTGCTTTTGAGTATTTGGCAAGATTATTTACAGCTTCTTTAAAAATGAGGTAAAGATCCCTGCGTTTTTCTGTGGATAGTTTTATGCTTTCAAGTGTGCCGTTAATATTGAAATGATAAGAAATATTTTGCGGTTCCAGCACATTGGCTGCAAACTCCTTCATTTTAACAGCGATTTGACTGAAACCATCATTATCAGGGTTCATGCTCCATACAATATCGCTGATATTTTCCATTACCTGTTGCGTATTGACTTTGATCTTTTCTATTTGCTTTTTAGGCTCGGTTTCTGATTTCAACTGGTTGATGGCAGCATAGGATAACAGGTTAATAGCCGTAAGTGTACTGCCTACCTCATCATGTAGCTCGGCAGATATGCGGCTTCTTTCTTTAAGCAACAGGTTTTTTTGCTCAATTTTCTTTTTTAATAATATGCGGTTCAGCATAAAAGCGAATATGAGAAGCGTTCCGACCAATGAGGCGATGATAAGGTTACGTTTCAACCGTTCGTTTTGAAGCCGTTCTTCTTTAATAAGGCCTTCCTGGTCCGCGATCTTTTTTTGCTGCTGAAGATTTTTTATTTCTGCTTCGCCGAGGCTGAGGGATCTTGCCTGCTGCTCAATTTGCAGCTTGCTGATGAGCTTGTCCTGTGTGAGCGCGTGTATCTCATTTTCCTTTTGCGCCGCTTCTATAAGATTACCTTTTATCAGCGCGTTCTTTTTTTCTAATTCCAGTTGCTGAATTTTTTGTTCCGTAGCCAGCCGGTCTATCTCGGCCTGTTTCTTTTCGGTTTGGTACTGCACTTCCAGCTCATTAAAATCTTTTTTTGACTTTTCATTCACAAGGCTGTCTTTGTAAGCATGGAATTTTTCAAGGAAAGGATAGGCTTTTGCTTTGTCGTTTTTCACCTGGGAATAATAAAAATTCTGCGAGGCATACCAGTCGCGCAGGGCGTCTTTATCGCCATCTTTCGCCGCCATGGTGTAGCTTTCATCGTAATAGCGGTTCATTAGCTCCTCATTTCCCGTGTAGCCGGCAAACATGGCGCCTACCCTGATATAGCGGTGCAGCTTAGGCTGATTGATTTTTTTGCCCTCGGCGATGGCCTGCTCCATATATTTCAGTGCATTCGGGCGGTCTTTTTTTGCGTGGTATACCATTGCCATATCCACCAGGCTGATGAATTTTGTTTCCTTTTTTGCAGACCGCGGAGCGTATTCGGCAGATTGAGAAAAATAACGGATGGCACTGTCGGTGTCGCCGCGCTGCTGGTACATCCGTGCCAGGTTGCTCAATTGCACGGTAAGCTCTTCGTAGTCTTTTTGTTTTTTCATAGCGGCTATGCCCTTTTGGGCATAATCAATGGCGCGTTCTTTTTCAGCCATCAGGAAGGAAGTGTTCGCCAGTTCGCCGTACAGTTGCCCGGCTGTTGCTTCATCGCCCAGCTGGTCGTAAATACGCAGGGCTTTCAGCAAACAGGAGTTGGCTTGTACATACTGCGAATTTTTGGCTTTCAACTGGCCGTAGAGATACCAGATTTCTGCCAGTACGGGCAGGTAGTCGGGTGTGTTTCCGGCAAGATAAATGCCTTCATCCAGCAAGCGGAACGCTTCGGGATAGTTTTTTCCCCGGGACTGATGCCAGGTTGCCTTTAGTTTCAGCAGGTGCAGTTTCAGTATATTTTGACGAACCGCATCCCGTGTTTTCAACTTTTCTATTTCTGCCCAGTTGGGTTCGTGTGCGGCAAAATCTCCTTTCTCTATGGCATAATGGGTTTTCTTTATCAGCGACAGCGCGGCGGCAAAAACATTTTGCTCCTTCACCGATTGTGCATATAACGCATCCAGCGCCTGCACCGATTTTTCGTGCTCAAACTGCCGGTGGTATTGCCTTGCCTCATCTAATTTTTTCTCCAGGTAGCGGTCGTTCACCGTTTGTGAAACGGCAAAAGAGTGGATGAAAAAGAATAGGAAAAGTAAGTAACGGGCCATTGTTCCTGATATAAATTATATTCTATAAAGTTAAGCGAAAGCCTTCGCCAAAAGGTGAAAGATTTGGTATGGAATGATACATTAAATGAAAGTACTTCAAAACGTTTCTCTTGATAACCCATATCATATTTCAATATTAGAGAGATTTAAAGTCGGACTTCAAATTTGTTCGAAAATGATATCAGCACTATAATTTTTGATTTATTCCTTGAGCAGTATAAACCCAAAATCAGGTAGTGCTTTATCCCTACGCATTATTATGCTATATGAGGTCAATGCTGCAATTAGAAACTTTGTAGTGATTATAAAACTACAAGATGCTCAACAAAATTATTTTACTGCTAATGTTTTGTGCTATTACACCACAGCTTTACGCGCAAAGCCGTACAAGGGCGCAGGAAGAAAAAGACCGCAAACGGCTGGATTCTTTATGCAGAAAAAATCCGGCGCTTTGTGCGGCTTACGGAGCGCTCGTGGGCGGCAATTCTGTTTTCAGGAATTTAGAAGAAAAAAGCCTGAAGCCCAAAGAATACCATTGCTTCAACAAGAAAATTACCTATTCCGGTTTAATTAATAACAAACCTGTCGTGGGATGCTATTATATCAGTACGCAACACGGGTTAGTGGCCAAACGGGAAGATAAAAACAATAGCTGCAAGCCTTTGATGGATTTCGACATCGGGTACAACCTGAGCATTTTCTCCATGCGTGGCGAAGCCTACACTTTTCAGATTGACAGCAAAAAGAACCGTCTTTTTATGGCTACGCCGGCATTGCAGGATTTGTCGGGCATCAGCACCACTTTTGAAATCCGCAACAGGTATCTTCTGGAAAATGATATTGCCGAAAAACAGTCGGACAACAATTACCCTACACATATTTATACGATTAAGGAAACAGCGCAGCCTGCCATTTATTATCTTTTAGCGCCTTATAAAGCATCGCAGATCCCGGTGCACAATTACTTGGGCATGTACGGAACCGGCTACTACAAAGACGAGTACGGTAACACAATCCTGTGCCTGACAATGGACGCCGACCCGCAGAATTATATCCGTATAGATAAGGTTAAGGATGTGAACGAATGTTTTGACGGCAGCTCTTTTGAAAATGTGGCGGATGAAAGAGGTAATGCCGAAAGGGAAATTTCGGAAAGGAACAGGCTGAATTTAGACAACCGGGCGAACCGCTTAGGCACCGATGAAAGCTGTAATGCCAAAAGAGAATTGATAGCGCTGGAAAGAAAAATGCAGGAAAAATCGGACAAGGCCACACAGCTTGCCCAAAGCGGCAACATATCTTCCCCGGCTGCTATGAAAACGCTGATGGAAGGCAACGATGTGTTGGATGAAGTGCAAAAGCACAAGCTGAAGCTGCAAATAAAAATCTGCGAAAACAACGATATGATAGCCTCACCCAACACATCGCCCGAAACCAGGGCAAAATACCAGGCAGAAATAGGATGCCTAAACAGCTCCATCAACCAGTTGAACAGACTCAAAAACGACATCAATGCGGTGGGAAACACCAACGCCAAAAACCTTGGCAAAGCCGTTGCCGAAAAAAACCGTGTGTACATTAGCGGCATCAACAATATAGACCTCGGCTGCAATGCCAACCGCAACGGCAACATAAAATCCAGGCCTGAGGTTAAAAACCCATCAACGCTGAATATTAAAGAACTTATCAGGAAAAAGCGTGGTTGATTACTACGCATTATTATCAGATACCGCTACATAAGATAAACGAATGAATTTATACCAGGCGTTTTAAACTAATAGAATCATGAAAACAGCAAAAACCTTATCCCTATTATTATGTTTTGCATTGTCTTTTATTGCTTGTAAAAAGGATAAACCCGACAACCACAAAAACTATCTTACCAAAATCACTACAAGCGCATCTGTTATCAGCTTTACTTATAACAGCGAGGGCAGGCTGGTAAAGGAAGAAACGGCATATACTTCCGTGCCATGGCCCACACGCTTTGTCGAATATTCCCTCTTCAATGCACAGGGGCTCCCGCAGCGGGCAACGCATTACAACGCTTCCGATCCCGGAAATAAAATGTACCAGGAATCCGAATACGATAGCCAGAACCGCATCACAAAGCGCACATCCTTATTCAACGAAGGAGGTACGCTTGTGGTATTCAGATATGCTACTTTTACTTATTCGGGCAACCTGGTTATAAGGCGGTACTACGACAATGTAGGGGTACTGATAGACTGGTCGGAGTACAGTTACGACAACAGCGGTAACCTTATTTTCCAGCGTAATTACAACGAAAGCGGTGTGCAGATGTCCCGTGTGGATTACACATCCTACGACGACAAGCGTTCCTATAAAGAATTTATAAGTCCTTTCTCGGACTGGAAGCTGGAGATCGCGAAAAATAACCCACTGAGCAGCACCGCTACTTTCCCGGCATCCGGTGGCGGCAGCAGCAGTTTTAACTATACGTATGCCCACGAGTACAATCAGGACGGCTATGTAACCAAAAGCACGGAAACTCTTGAGGGCGTCAGCACTACGGTAACTTATGAATACGAAAAACGGTAAAAAACCTCCCCTAACCCCTCCGAAGGAAGAAGCTTTTAGACCACTTTAAACAAAAGAACAAATGAAAACAATAAAAACCTTATCACTGTTCATCTGCCTTACATTTGCTTTCACGGCTTGTAAGAAAGACAAAGCGGAGCAGCGCAAAACCTATTTGGCTAAGCTAACCAACAGCAACGGTATCACTACTTTTGCCTACAACGCCGCGAACAGGCTGGTTTCCACCACCTTTACGGCTACAGACGGAACGGTAACTACGCAAACCTATTCGGATTTCAATGCGGCAGGCCTGCCCACAAAATCAACCATCGTTCAGGCAGGAGAAACCACCACAAAAGAAATGGAATACGACGGGCAGAACCGCCTTACTAAAATCACGGTCCGGGAAGCGGGCGCCATCTACAAAACCGTCGAATATATCTATACTGCCCACACGATGGAGTTCAGCAATTACCATTCTTCGGGCGGTCTTTGGGGAAGATTTGTATACAATTTCAATGCACAGGGCAATATTTCGGGTTATGACGTGTATGGGGCGGACAATACACTAACGGACAGGATAACCTGCAATGCCTACGACAACAAAAAATCTTTGAAGGAGTTTTATTACCACGAGGATACCAGACCTTTTACGAGTTTCAGCACCAACAACATAACGGACTATCAATCTGTCTCAAGCAATACGGGAGAAACCATCACATTTACCCACACACACGAATACAACACGGACGGCTATCCTACCAGGAGAACATTAAAAATAATGCCCTCCGGCTTTGAAACAACGGTGACTTATGAATACGAAAAACGATAAAATCTGAAAATTATGAACACGACAAAAATCCTATCCCTATTAATCTGCCTCTCCTCGCTTTTCGGCTGTCGCAAGAACGATGACAACGACAACCGGAAAACCTACCTTACTGTATACCGGCACGGCTCGGGACATATAGCATATACTTATGACGATGACGGCAGGCTGACGGGCGAAACCGACATAAACGCAAGAGGTGAAACCGATGTACACCGCACTTACCGGCAGTTCAACGCTGCCGGAATGCCCGAAAGAATAGATTTTAGTTTTCCCGGGAGCCCCTCGCATAAGCCTTATCTCCTTATCGAGTACGACGGCAACGCAAGGCCGGTAAAAATAACCAACTACGCTACCGATGGCACAGCAGGCCCTTACGATACCTTTACTTATCTTACAGGCAGGATTGAATACCGTACTTACAACTTCAGCGGTGCAGAACAGCGTTCGGGCATATATACATTGGACAACGCGGGAAATCTACTCTCCGTAGTTTATTCAGCTCCCGATGCTATAAGTAACTGGAGGCTTGTCTTTACCGGGTATGACAATAAAAAAGCGCCGGTTCATCCGTACAAATACCTGGCTATCGCCCTGAATGAAGCCCCTAACTTTTTCTCTGTAAACAACTACACCGGCTACGAAGCCTACTATGGCACTACGCTGGACGCCCGGTATTCCTGTACCCACACCTATAACCAACAAGGATATGCAACAGGCAGGGTTACGACCGATCTCATCTCGAATGTGGCTTTGGAAGAGTTTTTTGAATATGTAGAACGATAAAAAAAGAATAGTCACGAAGGAACGAAGTCACAAAGAACCTAGTGCCTTCGTGTCCCTGCCTACCGAGGGCAGGTTTGTGGCAGAAATCAAAAAAATCACAGCTCAGACAACATTGAACCTTAAACTTTAAACAGAAATAATGCAAACAATAACAAGATACCTCTGCCTCCTTGCCCTGCTGTTCTACTTCGGCAGTGCTAACGCGCAGTTTATAAAGGGGCTGGGCGATAAAGCCAAAGGAGCCGCCGAACGCACCGTAGAAAGGCGTGTGGAAAGAGAAACTTCTCAAAAAACCGATGAAGCCATAGATGGAGTATTGAAAGGTAAGAAGAATAAAAAAGGAAAAAAGCAGGAAACGCGGGAGGCGGAAGATACCGGCGAAAGCGATGGCGGCCATGCGGTTTCGCAAAACGGCAAGGGAAAAACAAGCGCGAACCACAATAGCGATTTCGAGCCGGGCAACAAGGTGCTGGTATCCGAAAATTTTGAACGCGATGCCATCGGCGATTTCCCGGCACAATGGAACACCGATGCTTCGGGAAAAATTGTAACCCTTTCTGGTTCCGCTGTAAAATGGATGGAACTTTCCACTCCCGGGGTTTTCCTGCTGGAAACTGCAAAGCAACTGCCCGAAAATTTCACGCTGGAGTTTGACCTCTATGTGCCGTCGTCTTTCTCTTATTACGACTACCCTTTGTGGATAGCCTTTGCTGATATGAAAAACAAAAACGATTTTTTCATTTGGGAAAAGTATAAAGAAAAACGCGGCAAAGACAAGCGCAACGGCGTATTGCTCATGCTGCATCCGCAGGAAGAAGGCGGTAAAAAACTGGGTTACAGCGAATATGAGATTTGGACGAACAGCGAAAAATCCGCCGCAAACAAAATAAAATCGTTAAGCGCGTTTAATGTAAACAGTAATCAAATCAAAGTACAGGTATGGCGGCAACAACAGCGATTACGGGTTTACCTGGATGGCGAGAAAATATGGGATCTGCCCAGAGCTTTTGAAGCCGGCAAAAACCTGAATACGTTATTGTTCAGCCGTTACGAGGCAAAGGAAGGAAACTGTTTTTATATTTCAAATATTCGCCTGGCTTCTTCCGTAGAAGATGCGCGTTCCAAAATCCTGAAAGAAGGAAAATATTCTACCAACGCTATTCTGTTCAGCACCAATTCATCTGCCATCCTGCCGCCATCCGCCGCACCCCTCAAAGAAATAGCGGATATTTTAAAAGAAAATCCGTCCTTAAAACTGACCATTGTCGGCCATACCGACAACATTGGCAAAAAGGAAAGCAATCTTACGCTATCCAAACAAAGAGCTGCGTCTGTGAAAAACGAATTGGTGGGAGTGTATGGCATCGCGGCTAACCGCCTGAATACCGATGGCAAAGGCGATACCGAGCCTGTGGCTGATAATGCTATACCCGAAGGCAGATCTCAAAACAGGAGAGTGGAATTTCTGCGGAAGTGAGGGCAAGGCTAAACCGCAGGTTTAAGGTATGCCGAACGGAACAGAAAATCAAAAAAGTTAGTTTGTGAGGATGTAAATAAAAAGAAATGATTTTTCAAAATTGGTTGACAGGTGGCCCGGCGTAATAACCCGGGCCTTTTTAGTACTGCTTTAAGTAAACCTTAAAAAAATATCTGGAAAATTAGTGCTACCACAAATTACTCTCTGTACTTTTACAAATTAATTGAATTACACTTTATAAGTTCCCCGATTTTTTTTATGTCCGTATTCAATCAGAGTAGAAGTTATATCATACGAGCCATTTTCCTGCTGGTGTTTCTGGTGATCCTGGGGCAGTTGGTCAACCTGCAGATTTTTGGCAGAAAATATCATCAGCTGGCAAGGGATAATGCTGTTTTTGCCAAAATAGTATACCCCGAAAGGGGAATTATTTTCGATAGAAAAGGCCGTCCCATTCTTAATAATACTATTATGTTTGACTTAATGGTAACACCGGCGGAAGTTAAGAATATTGACACGCTGGCTTTTTGCAGGCTGATGAACATTGACACTGCAGAGTTTCGCCAGCGGATAGTAGAAGCCATTATCAAGAATTCCCGTGTACGGCCTTCTATTTTTATCTCATTGCTTACGCCCCAAATGCAGGCCAGGTTCGAGGAAAACAGCTGGCGGTTTAATGGTTTCAACCTGCAGGCCAGGCCGGTAAGAACCTATCCTTCAAATGTAGGAGCGCAGGTGCTGGGTTATATCGGGGAAGTGAGCCCGGCCGAAATTGAGCGGTCTTCCAAGTATTACCGGATGGGAGATTATATTGGAAAGAACGGGTTAGAGCGTACTTATGAATCAGTATTAATGGGGCAGCGGGGCGTGGAGTACATGATAAAAGATAACAAGAACCGCCTGGTAGGGCATTTTGAAAATGGTGAGTTTGATACTACGGCTATTGCCGGTCGTGGTTTGAAAACTTATATTGATGTGGATTTACAGGCTCTGGCTGAAAAATTGCTTACAGACAAGGTAGGTGGTGTAGTGGCTATTGACCCCAAAACCGGTGGTATCCTGGCTATGGCTTCGGGCCCCACTTTTAACCCTAACGACCTGACCGGCCCCGATTTCAAGCGTAACTTTTTTAAACTGGATTCTTTGTATGCGGCCCCGTTATTCAATCGTGCCATTAAGGGGCAATATCCTCCCGGCTCTACTTTTAAGCCCATCGGAGGTTTGGTAGCATTAGATCAGGGAGTGATTACTCCTTCTTTCGGTTATCCTTGCGGAGGCCGATATTATGGTTGTGGCTCGGGTAAGCCAGCCTGCACCCACGCAGGAGGGGGACACGCAGCCAATTTAAGGCTGGCAACCGCTAATTCCTGCAACTCCTACTTTACAGATATCTACCGAAAAACAGTGGACAATCCTAAATATGGTAATGTGAAAAAGGGATATGAGGTATGGAGGGAATACATGCATAAGTTTGGATTAGGGGTAAGACTGGGAGTGGATCTGCCAAGCGAAGACCCGGGAAATATTTCTTCTGTAGCAAGGTATGATAAACAATATAACGGCAGCTGGAACTCATGCACCAATCTTACGTTAGGAATAGGACAGGACCAGATGACCGCCACGCCGCTGCAATTGGCCAATGCCATGTGTATTATTGCCAACAGGGGGTATTTTTATACGCCACATTTTGTGGATAGCATTGAGAACGAAACAATAGCAGATACCGCTATTATGGGCAGGTACAGAACCAGGCACGAGGTGCTGACCCATATTTCTGACACTGCCTACCAGGCCATTTTTAATGGTATGGAAGATGTGGTACGGGTGGGTACTGCGCGAACGGCAGCTATTCCCGGCATTGCCGTATGTGCAAAAACAGGAACGGCAGAAAACTATCATAAAGGGGTAAAGCAGCAGAATCACTCTGTATTTGTTTGTTTTGCCCCAAAAGAGAATCCTAAAATAGCTATTGGCATCGTAGTGCAGAATGGCGGCTATGGCGCTACATGGGCAGGAAGAATGTCGAGAATATTGATGGAACAATACCTGCTGGATAGCTTAACTCCTAAAAGCAAGGCCGATCTTGAGCAGATATCAAAAACAAAACTGATACCCGCTTATTTTGCCCGCGAACAGTATATAAAAGATTCCACCACCTCCGCCTATTGGGCCGGGATAAGAAGGGACAGCACGAATTACAGGAAATACTTAAAAGGGAATACACCGGTAAAAAAAGACAGTATGAAAAGAGACAGCGGCCTGAAAACCGCCAAAGTTCCCGGCAATAAAAAAGATGTGGAAAGAAAGGAATACTGGGCAATTATTGACAATAAAAAATACACGCACAAAGCAGGGAATATTTAGCATGAGCCAACGGAAAACAGAAATATCAAAAGGGGTGGATTATATATTAATAATTGTCTATCTGATTTTATTGGCGATTGGCTTTACCGCCATTTTTGCGGTTACCTATAAAGATGGCGACCCGGTATTGCAAAGCTTCCTGAGCTATAAAACCGATTATAGCAAGCAGTTCTATTATGGATGTATAGCCATGGTTCTGGGCCTGTTTATACTGCTTACAGACAGTAAGTTTTTTCCTGCTACTGCCAATCTCTGGTATGCCGGTGGTATATTATTATTGCTGCTCGTTTTTCCCTTTCACTCGGCGGTAAAAGGTACCGAGTCTATTATACGCATAGGAGGCTTCCAGTTTCAGCCCGCTGAATTTTGTAAAATAAGCGTGGCGCTTGCTCTGGCCAAATATCTTTCATTGCCTGAAATGGATTTTAGCAAGCCCAAATCCCAGCTCATTGCTGCGGGCATTACACTCCTCCCTGCGGTATTATCGATTTTACAAAAAGAAACCGGTTTGGCTCTGGTGTTTTTTGCCTTTTTCCTGGTTATGTTCAGGGAAGGTCTGCCCGCAATTTACATTATTGTTGGTTTTGCGGCAGCGGCCCTGGTGGTAGCTACTTTGCTGCTCGATAAAAATGTGCTGGCTGTTATTTTAGCAGGGATTACTGTCATTGCCATCCTCTTCAACCAAAGGCAGATTAAAAGGGATAAAGGCATTTTGATAAAAATCGTTTTAGTAGGGTTGCTCTGTATTGGTATCCAGCGCTTTGGCGTGCCCTTTCTGTTTACTCATGTATTTGAAAAGCACCAGGTAGAGCGCATTTTTAGCACTATTGGCCGCGATATTCCCGAGGAATATATAAAAGGAGAAGTAAAAGTTGATGCTAAAACAGGTAAACAAAAAAATACGGCAGATTATAATGTAAAACAGTCCAAAATAGCTATTGGCAGTGGTGGATTGTGGGGAAAGGGCCTGCTTAGCGGCACCCAAACCCGGTATGGCTTTGTACCCGAACAGCGTACCGATTTTATTTTTGATGCCATTGGGGAAGGGTTTGGATTTATGGGCAGCGCTTTGCTTTTGGGGCTTTACCTGCTCCTGCTTTTCAGAATTGTAACCATTGCCGAACGCCAGCGTAGCACTTTTAGCCGCTGTTATGCGTACGGGGTGGCATCGGTGTTCTTTTTCCATATAGCCATTAATATAGCCATGACGGTGGGGCTGGCACCTGTAATCGGTATTCCTTTGCCTTTTGTCAGCTATGGGGGCACTTCGCTGCTTACCAATAGCGTATTGCTTTTTATATTGATAAGGCTTGATGCCGACAGACAAATGGTGCTGCGCTAATTTTTTTTCCAATTGCTGTAACTTTTTATTTTTTCATCCGTATAATTGGTACAGGAGGTTTCAGAGAGTATGCCATAGCGGCACTGTTATGATGAGATGAATACCACAAATGAAGTGTGCGACGCAAGACTGCTGAGGCGTATTCATCTGCTGGTTCAATAATAAAAATATTTTACAAAGGTCCGGGCTGCTTATGACAGAGAAAGAATATAATAGTTGTGTTACGGAGTATGCGGATGCACTGTACAGGTTTATGCTTAAAACGTTAAAGCACAGACCCGATGCGGAAGATATGGTACAAAATGCCTACGAAGTGCTGTGGCAAAACAGGCAGGAGATAAAGGCAGAGACCGCAAAAGCGTATCTTTTTAAAGTAGCCTATAACAAAATGATAGACCATTACAGAAAGAACAGCAGGATGGACCTGAGCGATAATTTTGAGCACCTGGAAACAGGAGTAGTAGAACGGCGTGATAACCTGAAAGAGTTGCTGGGAGATGCTTTGAGCCGCCTGTCGGAACAAAACAGGTCGTTGGTTTTATTGAAAGATTATGAGGGGTACAGCTATGAGGAAATTGGAGAAATTACCGGCCTTAGCGCCTCGCAGGTGAAAGTGTACCTGCACCGGTCCAGGTTGCAGCTAAAAGCCTACCTCGTAAAAATGGACCATTTAGTTTAATTTTTTAAAAAGGGACAATGCAAATCAACCGACATAATTATGAAGAGTTTTTCCTGATGTATGTAGATCTTGAGCTGTCTGCAGCCGAAAGGGAAATGGTGGATGCTTTTATACAGCAAAATCCTGATCTGAAGGCTGAGCTGGATTTGTTGCGGTATACGGTGTCGGGCAGTGAAAAGGATATTCATTTGGAGGATAAGGAAAAGCTGATGGCTATAAATGGTTTTAGAGAAGAAGATCTGCTTACTTACCTGGATGAGGAGATCGCACCGGAAATGGCTGCTGCTATTGAAAAAGCAGCAGACGAAAATGATAATATAAAACAGCGCCTGGCTTTGCTGGAAAAATTATATTTTAAACCGGATACTTCTGTTGTATATCCAGGTAAAGACGTTTTATACAGAAGGGCCAGGGTTAAAAAAATGGACTGGTGGAAAATGGCGATAGCTGCTTCATTACTGCTTTTAGTAAGCGCCTGGCTGTTTTTGTATAAGGAGGAAACAGAGGTAGAAAGTCCTTTGGCTGTGATAGATACAACAAGATCAGCACCTGCAAAAAGAATAAGCCCGCAGGCAGCTTTGCTTGATACAACTCCGGCGGGAAAGATGATGGAGGAACCCCGACAATATGTTAGCCCTCAAAAGAAAGATGAGCCAAAAAAGAATACAACTCAGGTTCCCGTATTCACGTCAGCACAGCCGGTAACTGCCGACCTGCCTGAGAAAAAAACGACAGAAAGAGGGCGTACAACACAGGTAACTGAAGCAGAAAGAACTGTTCCGGCTGTAGAGCATACTTCAGCCAGTAATATTCCCGGGACAGCTAAAGAAATCAAGGAACAGCCAATAATGGCCGAAACAGCAATGCAAACCGCTGTTACTGAAATTCCCGAAAAAGAAAAGAAAAACTCTTTGCTTAAAAAAATAGGAAAAAAAATTAGCGACCGTGCACTGGATATTTTATCTGGCGATGGGGATGATATTCATGTAGCCGGCTTTGCCATCAACCTCAAAAAATAATACTTAAAACTGAAAGTGATATGTTACGAAAAATAATGCCCGCTGTATTAGGACTGATATGGTCTGCCAATGTATTTGCCCAGAAAGATACCTCCTCTGTTACAGTACAGGTGATTACGGATAAGAACAATAAAAAGGTGATAGTAGATGCCGAGGGCAATCTGTATCAAAAAACATCGCGCCGCAAAAATGTTACTACCAACTGGCTGGGCGGTTTCGACTTTGGATTTGCCAATTTTGTTGACCATACAGCGTATGGTTCTGCCGGATCAGACGCTGTAGCTCCCGGTAGTACTGCTGATTGGTTTGATCTGAAGAATGGTAAATCGGTAAATGTAAACCTGTGGATACTCAGCCAGAAGGTGAATTTGGTGAATCATACGGTAAACCTTAAATATGCGCTGGGGCTTGAGTTGAATAATTACAGGTTTAAAAGCCCTGTAAGGTTCAATGAGAACGCTCCGTATATTCGTTGGGACAATACAGCCGGCCGTACCTATTCAAAAAATAAGCTGGCGGCTGATTATGTAACTGTTCCTTTCATGCTCAACTTTGATTTTGGATCAGGCAGTGGAAGTTCTATTAAATACAAAAAAGGAAAGGATGCTGTTTTTTCTTATGGAAAGAAGCGGGAATGGGGTTTTAGCGCAGGTATCAGCGCGGGGTATTTATATAGTGCCCGCAATAAAACCATTACTTCCGATGAGGGAAAGGAGAAGCTAAAGGACAACTTTAACCTGCGTCCCTGGAAGCTGGCCTATGTAGCAGAGATTAATTTAGGGTATCTCAGCCTGTATGGTTCTTATGCTGCAAAGAGTATGTTCAAGAACGGTCTGGATATGACACCCTATACTGTAGGTATCAGGTTTTAAAGAAATTCGGATTATAAAGACCGGCTTTGCTCTCGCGCTCTTGTTCTGTCTTTTCCCGATGATTTAGGAAGGCAGAAAAAAGGAGAATTTTCCTGCATTCAAAAGTTTACACGGGCGCTATTTTTTTCGCCGGATAGTGTTTTCACAACCTGCATACTTTATTTTTACTGTAAAATGTATCTTTACAGGATGACGAGACTTTTTCTGTTACTGATCTTGGTTCCTCTTGCTTTTACATCAATGGCACAGGACCGGCCTAAACCTGATACGCTTGAAATAGGGGGTGTTACAATTATAAGAGATAATGATCCTGATGCTATACCTGATGAGGTAAAGAAAGGCTTTCTGAAAAAACTGAGCAGCCGTACCAGCCCTAAAAAAATCAAAACCCAGTGGGCTACTATAGATATCGGCGTGTCAAACTATGTAGATAACACGGATTATTCAAGTGCTGAAGCTAAAGGGTATGCTTCCGGTGATGTAAATTCAGAGTGGCTGGATTTGAAGCCTTTCAAATCGCGGAACGTAAATATATGGCTGGTTACCCAGCAGTTCGACCTGGTTAGCCATTATGTCAACTTCCAGTACGGATTAGGATTGGAGCTGAATAATTATCATTACAAGCAACCTATCCGTTACGTGGCACAAGTGCCCGCAGTAGAAAATGCGCCCGTTATTTTTTTGGATGAGACGCTGAACAGGAGCTATAAAAAAAATAAACTGGCTGCCGATTATATCACTATGCCGGTAATGCTTAATTTTAATCTCACACCTTATCGTCTTTATCCATTTGAGATCAGCGCAGGCATTAGCGCAGGTTATTTATATAGTGCCCGTAATAAGGCGATTACCTCTGATGAAGGCAAAACAAAAACGCGTGGCGATTTTGACATGCGCCCCTGGAAATTGTCGTATGTTGCTGAAGTAAACCTGGGTATAATCAGGCTGTACGGTTCTTACGCTTTTAAAAGTATGTACCAGCGCGGACTTGACATTACACCCTATAATTTCGGTATCAGGATAAAACCGGTAGAAGTTTTCGGTAAAGTAGAAACGAATTAGGCGTGAAAAATAAACCTGTCTTCTTCACTGCAACCCTTCATAAATTCGAGGAGAATGCCGATAAAACAGGCTGGACTTACATTGAAATACCTGCCGACCTTGCACAACAGCTTAAGCCCGGCAATAAAAAGAGCTTCCGCGTAAAAGGACGAATAGATAAACATCCTATTGAGGGCGTTTCATTATTGCCTGCCGGTGGCGGGTCGTTTTTAATGGCAGTAAATGCCGCTATGAGAAAAGGTATAGCCAAAAAGCACGGCGCAATGGTGGAAGTAACGCTATCTGCGGATAAAAAGAAGTATGAATTAAATGCTGATTTCATAGCCTGCCTGGAAGATGACCCGGGGGCTAAGGCTTTTTTTAATATGCTGACGCCTTCTCACCAAAACTATTTCAGTAAATGGGTTGATGATGCCAAAACAGAAGCCACCAAAGTCAAACGAATTGCACAATCTGTTTTCGGGTTGGCCAATAAAATGGATTACGGGCAGATGATCAGGTATCATCGTGGAAAATAAAAAGAATGATCTGACCGCTATTTTAAAATTACGTTTTCTTATCTCTAAGTAACTTTTTCAGTAATACAATTTGCCCCAGGTGGTAATAAATATGCTGGATCATCGCATTGATATTGTGATAATTGCTTCCGTAGTTCAGGTTGGCAAAAGGCTGCTCCCAGTATTCCTGCGGCTTTTGGCCCACGAGCGCCGAAAACCTGGCAGCATCATCGTCCAGCTTTTTCAAAAGTGTTTGCCAGCTCTCGTCATTCGCAATCTTGGGAGCATCAAAGCTGAATTTATCCTTAATGTCTAATGGGTTGCCTTCCAGCACACGGTTAATACCGCTTATATAGTAATTAAGATGGAAGGCTAAAACGGCAATGCTGTTGTGGTTGCCAATTTTTTTATTGGCTTCTTCCCAGCTAACATCACTTAGCTGAAGTTTTAGGCTGGTAGTAGATACCCAGTCTTTGGTTTGATGTACGTCTGTAAACTGCTGTGCCAGCTGTTGCGATAGGTTGTTCATGTTTCACGGATCGATTATTGCACCGCTAATTTAAACAATTACCTGGTGCTAAATCAGAAATCTTAAATCCTACATCAGAAATAACCGATCCGTCCCGTATTTTTGCACCCTTATGGCAACAGATACTAACAGGTTTCAGGCGATCATATCGCATTGTAAAGAGTACGGATTTATTTTTCCCAGCAGTGAAATATACGACGGCTTACAGGCTGTGTATGACTATGGTCAATGGGGCGCCGAGCTGAAAAAGAACATTAAGGATTACTGGTGGAAGAGCATGACCCAGATGCACGACAATATTGTAGGCATTGATGCGGCTATATTTATGCACCCGACTACATGGAAAGCGAGCGGCCACGTGGATGGCTTTAACGACCCGATGATCGATAACAGGGATAGTAAAAAACGCTATCGTGTAGATCATTTGATTGAGTCGCACACCGATCAGCTAAAAGCCGAAGGAAAAGAAGACGAAGCGGCTGCTATCATTACCCGGATGGAGCAAGCAGATGCATCTGGCGATCTGGCAGGCTTAAAAAAGATCATTGACGATAATAAAATAAAATGCCCGGTAAGCGGCACTGCCAACTGGACCGATATCCGACAGTTCAACCTGATGTTTTCTACCGAGTTTGGCTCAACCGTTTCTTCGGAAGATGAGAATAACAAAGTTTACTTACGACCCGAAACAGCACAGGGCATTTTTGTCAACTTTCTCAATGTGCAAAAAACCGGTCGCATGAAAATACCTTTTGGTATTGCGCAGATCGGTAAAGCTTTCCGTAACGAAATTGTAGCGCGGCAGTTTATTTTCCGCATGCGCGAGTTTGAGCAAATGGAGATGCAGTTCTTTATCAGGCCCGGCTCGCAGCAGCAGTGGTACGAGTACTGGAAAGAGGCACGTTTAAAATGGCACCTCGAATTAGGCGTGCCAGAGTCTGAATATCGCTTTCACGATCACGTAAAGCTGGCGCACTATGCCGATGCAGCCTGTGACATAGAATATAATTTCCCCATGGGCTTTAAAGAGCTGGAAGGTATCCATAGCCGTACTGATTTTGATTTGCGTAATCACCAGGAGTACAGCAAAAAGAAAATGCAGTATTTTGATAATGATATTAATCCAGAAACCGGCAAGCCTTACGGTAATTATATTCCTTATGTAATTGAAACCTCCATTGGTTTGGATCGCATGTTCCTTTCGATGATATGCGCCGCTTATACCGAAGAAGATTTAAGCACTGCCGATAAAAAAGATGACCGGGTAGTACTGAAGTTTCCTGCAAAGCTGGCTCCTGTTAAGCTGGCTGTATTCCCGCTGTTGAAAAAAGACGGGTTGCCCGAAATAGCACAGGAAATTATGGCAAAATATCGCGGCGCGTTCAAATGCTTCTACGAAGAGAAAGATGCTATCGGCAAGCGTTACAGAAGAATGGATGCCCTGGGTGTGCCTTTTTGTGTAACTATCGATCATCAAACCAAAGAAGACAATACAGTAACTATACGCTATCGCGATAATATGCAGCAGGAGCGGATTACCATAGGCCAGATAGGCGAGATCATTAATAATGCTGTTAATAAATAACAATCGTTTGATAGAAAACACACCGGGCGTACCGCATGTGTTTTAATATATAACATCACCGTACAATTCTAGGTCATGAAAAAATCTCTTTTACTAATATTTTTTCTTGTTTTAATCTCTATGAGGGCAATAAACGCACAAGATATCACAGGCTCCTGGAAAGGGGCACTGGAAGTTCAGGGAACACAGCTCCCGTTAATATTCCATATAAAAAAAGATAACGACAAATGGATTACCTCTATGGACAGCCCGGCGCAGGGCGCAACCGGCATACCAGTAGATAGTACTTCATTTTCGGACAATAAATTATTTCTTGGAGTAAAAGCGGCCGGTTTAAGCTATAGTGGTACACTTGATAATAAAACCATAACGGGTGAGTTTAAACAGGGCGGCACAACATTGCCCCTGGTGCTTACTCAAACAGTAGTGACCAAACCCGGGGACACGACGCTGCCTTCCAGCGAAGCGGAACTTCAAAAAATAATGGCGCAGGATAGAGGTAATTATAAATATAAAGTAGAGGACTATTTTGCAAAGCCCCGGTCGGCTCAGTTTCAGTTATCTCCCGGCGGCAAATATCTTTCTTACATGGAAAAAGAAGATAATGGGAAGCGCCATGTGTATGTAAAAGAAATTGCAACCGGCAAGGTTACCAGGGCTATCGAGGAAAAAGAGGAACTGATCAAAGGCTATGGCTGGATCAATGATGATAGGCTGGTGTATGTTATGGATAACGGCGGTAATGAAAATTATCATATTTATGCAGCAGGAGTAGACGGCAGTAATATGCTCGATCTTACCCCCTTTGATGGTGTGCAGGCTGGTATTGAACGGATATTGAAAGATCAGAAGAATTACATGATCATCACCATGAACAAAGACAATAAACAGGTTTTTGAACCTTATAAAGTAAACGTGGTAACAGGATCTCTCGAAAAATTATATGAAAATAAAGATGTAGCCAATCCGGTTGTGGGCTATGATTTTGATAAAGATGGAAACCTAAGAGGTTTTACCAGAATGTTCCAGGGAATTAAATCGCAGTATTTTTATAAACCTTCCGGCGCTGCTGATTATGAGCTTTATTTTACTAACAACTGGGACGATGCTTTTAGCATACAGTCCTTTAGTTATAATCCGGCCAGTCCTGATGAAGCTTATGTTGTAACCAATCTGGACTCTGACAAGTCCCGTATTATTCTTTATGATTTTAAAAAGAAGGAAAAAATAAAAGAGGTTTTTGCCAATAAGGATTTTGATGCCGCAGGTATCGCTCTTTCGCGTAAACGGAATTATGAAGTAGACTACTACAGCTATGAGGGCGAAAAAGAGGAGATCATATCTGTTAGTGAAACATTTAAAAAGATCTATAACAATCTTTCCAACGATTTTAAAGGTTACCAGTTTGGCATTGCGGGAAAGACCGACGACGAAAGCAAATACCTGGTATATGTAACCAGCGACAGGTTGGTTGGTAAATATTATATATATGATGCTGCAACCGGAAAAACTACATTTTTGTATGACCTGATGCCACAGTTGAAAGAGGCAGATATGGCGGTAATGAAAGCTATTTCTTTTAAAAGCCGCGATGGCAAAACCATTCATGGTTATATCACATTGCCGAAAGCAGCTCTTGAAGGTAAGGTGGTACCAATGGTCGTAAATCCGCATGGAGGTCCGCAGGGTATAAGGGATAGCTGGGGGTTTAATCCCGAGGCCCAGTTGTTTGCCAGCCGTGGGTACGCCACGCTACAGGTTAATTTCAGGATCAGCGGAGGTTACGGTAAGGAATTTTTAAGAGCAGGGTTTAAGCAAATAGGCCGTAAGTTGATGGATGATGTGGAGGATGGTGTTAAATATGCCATTAATCAGGGATGGGCCGATAAAAATAAAATAGCCATTTACGGAGGCAGCCACGGTGGTTATGCCACTTTAATGGGGTTGATAAAAACGCCGGATATGTACACTTGCGGCGTTGACTATGTGGGTGTGTCCAATATCGAAACGTTTTTTGCCTCTTTCCCCGAATACTGGAAACCTTACAAGGAGATGGTAAAACAAATCTGGTACGATCTGGACAATCCGGAAGAAGCTAAAATTGCCAGGGAAGTGTCGCCGGTTTACCAGTTAGATAAAATCAAGAAGCCTCTTCTTGTTGTGCAGGGCGCTAATGATCCCCGTGTAAATATCAATGAATCTGATCAGATCGTGAAAGCGCTTCGTGCCAAAGGTTTCAATGTGCCTTATATGGTTAAATATAATGAAGGGCACGGTTTCCAACGCGAAGAAAACCGTATTGAATTTTATAAAACCATGCTGGGCTTTCTGGCGCAATATTTGAAATAAAACCATAATGGCATGTTTTATGCCTTTTTATGAAATTAAAAAATATACACATGAAAAAAACAAGTGGTTTAATAGCATTAGGCCTTGCAGCCTGGGCGTACTGGAAGTATAAAATGACACCAGAGCAAAAAGCCAATATAAAGGATAAGGTTTCCGAAGCGGGCAAAAATCTATGGGATAAAGTGCCGCAAAATGTAAAAGACGCCGTAGGGCAAAAAAAGACAGGTGAGGCGCTCTGAGCTTTTTCAAATGGATTCTTATAAAGTGGCTCAGGCCGCTTTTTTTATGTTATTTTGAATGGTTTCTATAAAAGCGTTCTGCTCATCCGGTGTCAGTAAATATTTTTTCCCGCCGTGGGTTTTAATAAAAACAGCGTTATGCAGGTTTGTTGCAAACCATTTCATGCGGCCCAGCTTTTTGCTGATAAATGTTCCGTAATAACCAAAGAAAGCTCCCGCGCCAAACAGGCGGAAACTTCCTTTTAATTGTTGTTTCGGTACAGGCGCCACTGATAAAACATCAGCTATTGCAATTTTTAAGGGTGGCATCAGCAAGCGGTTAATATAAATATGGTTCTTATCAATGCTGTACGATTTTGGCGCCGAGGCTGCACTAACTACCAAAAGCAATAGGACGGTCAGCAACACGATAAACAATACCCAACCTGTGTCTTCTTTGGTATGCACAAGAAACAACGCTGCCATACTTGCTGCTACAAGTATTATTACTGCAGGCGTGATTATTTTCGTTGCCGTATCGTACGATGCATTATAGTTCATTTTAATTGTTTTGAGATTTTCAGTATCCAACCTGTGATTAACTGCAGCACTGTTGGCGATATCGTTTCTTCAATAGTAGCGTACTCGCTGGCAGCACCGGTTTTTGCTTGCTGGAAAAGATGATTGAGTCCCGGCAGCTCTGTTACTTCAAAGTTTTTATTGCCAGCTCTTTCAAGCGAGGTTTTCCAACCGGCCAGGTTTAATAGGGCATCTACCTGAAAGTCAAGCGAACCATTTATAGCCAGTACAGGAATCTTTATTTTTTCAATCGCTATTTGCGGATTTTGTTTGGCAAAATAAGAGAACCAGGATGTGCCAACCTGTGCAGCTACAGCTTTGCTCATGTCCTGCACCAGTGGAAATTTTTGAGCAAGATGCTGCTCAAGATCTGTTTTTAAATGATTACCTGTATAATTGTTGTTGAAGCTGTATGCCTCATTTACAATAGCTTTATTAATATCAGCGGCAGCTTCGGGCACATTACCAAGCTTTAAAGCCACATCAAGCTGCTTTTTCATCAAAGTATCGACAGGTACGCCCGGTCCGGCCATAGATATTATGAATTGCACTTTTTTATTATTGTTGGCCACCAGCGGGGCAATCATACCCCCTTCGCTGTGTCCTAGAAGACCGATGTGCTTAAAGCCTCGTCTTGCCAGGTAATGTACCGCGCTGTTTATATCTGTAACAAAATCGGCAGTAGTAGGCCCGTCCTTTCCTGCTTCAGAACCGCCAACATTCCTGTCATCGAGCCTTAAAGAGCCGATCCCGTTATTAGCAAGATGATCGGCGATCACTAAAAAAGGCTTGTGCCCAAACAACGTTCCATCACGGTCTTGTGCACCGCTGCCTGTGATCATTACTACAACAGGAAAATTCTTTTTATTGGAAGGCGTAGTTAAGGTGCCCGCCAGCAGATTTCCCTCATCCTGGTTTCTTAGGACAATCTCCTCGATTTTATAGCTGAACGGCGGGTGTGGCGTTTGCGGACGGTTATATACCGGAAGGCTATCTTTTGTACGGGTAAGCCTTAATGGTAAAGAAGTAGTCATTTGCGTAAAAATACCGGCAATGCTATCTCCGCTCACCATTGTTCCCACATAACGGAGTTGGATATTATTCACTACTAAAGTCAGCCGATCGTTCACCAATTCAGTCGTATCCACTTTCATTCCCCTCACTCCCTGCGCCGGGCTATCCATTGTACTGGTAAATGCAGTGCCTTTCTGCGTAATATGAAGTACCAGTGGAAGTTTTGCGCCTTGTATATCCAGCTCACCTGCCCAGTGACCTGTGATGGATTGTCCGTAGACTGTAAGAAATAAGACAGTTGATAATGCAATAAATAAGTATCTGAGCATAAAATTCGTTTCAGGAATTTTGTAAAAAAAATCTGGTTATCATCATTTTCGCGATCAGATCAGCCATTAGCAGACCTGTAACTATAAACAGTACATGAAACCATTTTTTGGAATTGGTAGCAGTTTTAAAGCCGTTAATAAGCAATATAACTGCATAAGCCAGCATGATAAGGCATACAAAGCCAATCACCGTCAGCAATATAAGATCAGGGCCGGAAGGTTTAAACTGCTCTATCTTCTGGATGTCCGGTAATTTTTGAAGTATGGATTTTGTTGCCGGTATAACAAAGGCCATAAGGTATAACGGGATGCGAAAGATTAATGCAACATTTAAAATATCTATAACCCTGGTTCGCTGGTTTACAAACAGGCTGATACCATATAAGCAAACAAAAAGTACCATTACCGCTATAATGTTTTGCAACAGCGCTGCGATGAAGTTTTGTTCTGCTGTAAGGTGTATATTAATAACGCCATCATAAATAATATTAAGGGCAGCAGCTGCCCAACTGGCTAATAACAGGCTCAGGATGCCGGTTATTAAAAGGGCACGCTCCTGGAATTTCATAAACGGGTTGAAAAAGTAAACGGGTTTCATCTTAATCAGTTTTAAGCGTTTTGATCTTTTCGATCATATCATCCATTTTGTTTCTCATAGTAGGATAACTGTTACCCGCCAGCCTGGCCATTTCTTTAATACTGCCGCTTGCCAGGAAGAAATCCATGATAAAATCCTGTTCCTCCCTGCTCAATTTTAAAAAAAGAGGCAGATCGTAACTGCCTGTAATTCCGGTAGAGCAGGTATCGCATTTTAATTGACTTACCTTGAGCGCATGATCACAGCTTGGGCACAAAACGGGCATTTTCATTTAATAAAATTAAAGAAAATATAAATAAAACTAAAAAATATTTGTGTTTTATGAAATTATGAGGCAAAAAAAACCGCCATGCTTTTATACATGACGGCAAAACTTTATCCTACTATGACGACAAGCTAAGAGGCCTGATGTAAAAATAGGAAATCTATTTTAATTAAACTAACAAATGTTAGGGAATTTGCAGTTTTAAACCATCATAAGCTAAATACCTGCCCTTGGGCAGCTCTTTAGAAATGATATGGTGTAAACCGATCTGGTGCGAGAGGTGAATGAAATAAACCTGTGGTATTGCCAGTTCCCCGGCAAGATCCAGGGCTTCCTGCAGGGTAAAATGCGATATATGCTTTTCTTTCCTCAGTGCATTCAGCACCAGTATTTCTGATCCTTTTATTTTTTCTTTAGATGCCGGCTCTATCCTGTTAGCATCTGTTATATAGGTGAATTTTCCCATCCTGAATCCCAGCACCGGCATGTACAGGTGCCATACCGGTATAGGGATCACTTCCACATCATTTACCCAAAAAGTGTCCGTATCATTTATGGTATGCAGGTTCATAGAAGGTACTCCTACATATTTTACGTCAGCAAAGGCATAATCAAATTCCGTTTTTACCCGTTTCAGGGTTGCGGCTGAAGCAAATACATCCATCGGTTGATGCTGAAAATAATTGTATGCTCTCACATCGTCCAAACCGGCTATATGATCTTTATGCGAGTGGGTTAAAAGTATAGCATCCAGATTATTAACCTGGTTAACAAGCATTTGCTGTCTGAAGTCGGGACCTGTATCTATTACAATAGTAGTGCGGGGCGATTGTATAAGAATACTGGACCTAAGCCGCCTGTCTTTGCTGTCAGCAGAAGTGCAGACTTCGCAATGGCAGCCTACCATTGGTACGCCCGAGCTGGTACCGGTACCAAGAAAAGTGATTTGTAAAGGCGGGTAAGGCAAAAGAAATTCGATAAATAATTAATTAACAATGAATACTATATCCCGGATTTTACGGGGTCTCCGGCTCGTTCTCCGCTTCCGGTTTTTCCATTACTTCGGTGTAGAGCTTCCTGGCATTATCGTCCAGGTTTTCCGGATCAATATTCAGTTGGGGTATCATTTCAACCAAAGCATTAATACGCCCTTCGGTTTGTAAAAACTTATTCAGTACCACTACTTTTTTATTGTCTAAAATACAATATCCACTTTGAAAATTTCCCCTTTCATATCGTAAAATATAGCCGCATTGTTCGGGTATAGCTTCTAATTTGTCTAAGGTATTTTGTGTGTACTTAATCATCTTGCTTATTGATGCGCAAATATAAACAATTGCCAAAAGCCGTATGGGGCAATGTTAATATTATGGGGAATGTTTCTGCCGGCTTATGTGTTTGGCAAAATCGCTAATTTTGTGGCAAAGCATCGTAGAGCCGCTTCCATTCGATTTTGAATTTCTGAAAAGAATAAAATTTAAAAATTGTCCCGCAAAATTATCAATGATCCTGTTTATGGATTTATCACAATAGATCATCCTTTGCTGCTACAGATCATTTCTCATCCCTACTATCAAAGGTTACGTAATATTCACCAGATGGCGTTTGCGCACCTGGTTTACCCGGGCGCGGTGCACAGCCGTCTTCATCATTCTTTGGGAGCCTATCACCTGATGTGCATGGCGCTTACCGAGCTGAAAAGTAAGGGAACTGTAATTACGGATGACGAGGCGCTGGGCGCCAAGCTGGCCATTTTATTGCACGATGTGGGACATGGCCCTTTTTCGCATGCGCTGGAGCACGAGCTGATAAAAGATGCACATCACGAGAGTATATCGCTGATGATCATGCACCGTCTGAATGAGGAGTTTGGCGGTCAGTTACAGGCTGCCATTGATATTTTTACGGATAAGCATCCCAAAAAATTTTTACACCAGTTGGTTTCGGGGCAACTGGATGTGGATCGTATGGATTATCTGAACCGCGATAGCTTTTTTACAGGTGTTGCCGAAGGGGTAATCGGTTATGATCGTATCATCAAAATGCTTGCTGTAAAAGATGGCAGGCTGGTAGTAGAGGAAAAAGCGATCTATTCCATTGAGAAATTCCTGCTCAGCCGCAGGCTTATGTACTGGCAGGTATACCTGCATAAAACCGTTGTAGCTGCGGAAAAAATGTTGATCAGGATCATACGGCGGGCCAAAGAGCTGATTGCCCTGGGAATGGATGCTCCGGCGGCAACCGTATCGCTTAATAAATTTTTGCACGCATCTCAAACCGGTTTTTCAATAGTTTCTTTGTTAGATGATTTTTGCGGGATGGACGATCACGATGTGATGGCTACCGTAAAAAACTGGTGTCATCACCCGGATAAAATACTCTCTGTTTTATGCAAAGCCATTATTCAGCGAAGAATTATGCATATCAGATTGCAGTCTGCACCCATATCCCCCGACTTTCGGGAGCGGCAAAAAGCTGAAATTGTGGCTGCTGCAGGCATTGATGCGGAAGATGCTGGTTACTTTGCCTTTGGAGGAGAAGCCTCCAACCAACTGTACAACAGGAACAACGAAAGTATTAATATATTATATAAGGATGGTACCTTAAAGGATATTTCGCGGGTGGATAATGCGATTATCAACCTGGAACTGAGCGAGCCTGTTAAAAAATATTATTTTTGCTGGTTAAGGCTTTAGTTCCGAAAGTTTAACTTTTAATATTTTTTTACTTCCCTACTTTCGATTAACTATAACCGACTAATAAATAAAGTTTTAAACATCTGAAAATGCTTTTTTCTGCTTCTCAAATCGCGTTGTTAATTAATGGTACTGTAGAAGGTGATCCCAATGCTGCTGTTGGGTCATTTGGTAAAATAGAAGAAGCAGGAGAGGGGCAGCTGAGCTTTTTGGCCAATCCTAAGTATGAAGAGTATCTATATACTACCAGGGCCACTATTATCATTGCCAATGAGTCGCTCGAATTAAGGCAGGCCGTAAGTCCCACATTAATCAGGGTAAAAGATGCCTACAGTGCTTTTGCCACTTTATTGGGAAAGTACCAGGAGTTTAAGCAGCAACAGTTAAAAGGCGTGCAGCAGCCGGTTTATATCTCTGCAACGGCTTCTTATGCTGATGATGTTTTTATCGGGGCTTTTGCCTACCTGGGTGAGCACTCAAAGATCGGGAAAGGGTCAAAAATTTATCCCGGCGTTTTTTTGGGAGATAATGTTGTAGTAGGAGAGAACACAACACTGCACCCCGGTGTGAAAATTTTGCACAGCTGCAACGTAGGTAACAATGTAACCATACATGCGGGTACTGTCATCGGCAGCGATGGATTTGGTTTTGCGCCACAGGCGGATGGCAGCTTTTCTAAAGTTCCGCAGATCGGAAATGTGGTAATTGAGGATGATGTTGAAATAGGGGCTAACAGCACCATAGACCGGGCTACCATTGGTTCTACTATTATTAAGAAGGGCGCCAAGCTGGACAACCTGATCCAGATCGCGCATAATGTGGAAATAGGTTATAGTACAGTAGTAGCTGCGCAGGCAGGTATCAGCGGCAGCACTAAAGTAGGCAAAGGAGTGATGATTGGGGGCCAGGCAGGTATTGTGGGGCACCTTCATATTGGCGATGGTGCTAAAATTAATGCGCAAAGCGGGGTGAGTAAAGATCTTGAGCCCGGCAAAGCTGTTACGGGTTCTCCTGCGCACGATTATACTTCGGCGCTGCGCAGCCAGGCTCTCAACCGTAAGCTGCCTGAGCTTGAAAAGCGGATAAAAGAGCTGGAGCAGCTGATCGCCCGGCTGAGGCCCACCACGTAAAAGATCACAGCTCACAATTGTCTACCCGGTCCTTTATTGTTTTTTTACATATTCTTTTCATTTCGCTTATTGTAATACAGCGTAATCGAACATAGCAATTTTATGAAAATTCCTTTAGGCGCCCAGGTATGGTCTCTAAGAAATCAATTAAATGACAATGCCGGAGTTGTTTTCAACAAGCTGGCAGCGGCAGGTTATACTTTTATTGAACCCGCAGGGTTTAATATTACTGAAAAAACCATGCAGGGCTTTTTATTACCTGAACTGAAACGGATGGCCGGTTATCATGGACTGGAGATCATTAGCGGGCACTTTCATTTTGGTGTGGAAGAGGCTCATGCTGTTTGCGAAGCGGCTGTGCAAATGGGCATGAAGTATATTGTCAGGTCTTTTTTTCAGAACGAGGTTAACCCCAATACAGACTATTATAAACAGGCCGCTGACGCGTTGAACCATATCGGCGAAACTGCCGAAATATATGGTCTGCAATTAGCTTATCATAATCATGCGCATGAATTTGATGCTATCAATGGCATATTACCTTTTGATTTGCTGCTACAAAATACAGATCCGGAACTGGTGAGTTTTCAGGCCGACCTGGGGTGGATGGTTTATGCCGGCCAGTTGCCACAGGAATATTTTAAAAAACATCCCGGTCGTTTTCCGCTCTGGCATTTGAGGGATATAGATGCAGATACTAAGAAATCAACTGCAATGGGTGAAGGAATGGTTCCCTTTAAATCAATCTTTGCAGAGAAAGAAAAAGCAGGTTTAAAATATGCTATGGTGGAAATGTCATCTGATATTGAAAATCCATTGGGGAAAATGCTAGATAGCTATACAATCCTCAATAAACAATTTTAAGGCACCGGGCTTGTGGCAATGAGCGGTTTTACTTTCTTTTTACCAGTCTCGCTTTTTTGATCACTACATCTTTCAATGGCCTGTCTTTATCAGCTCCTTTGCTGGTAGGTACGGCAGCAATTTTGTCAATAACCTCCATACCTTCCGTTACTGCTCCAAATACCGTATAGTTTTGATCCAGGTGTGGGGAGCCGCCAATGGTGGTATAAACGTCACGGTGTGCCAGTGGGATTTTTTTCCCGTTCAGTCTTTTGATCTCAAGTGTATCTAATCCGCCGGATGTCCATACTTTTCCCTGCACTATGTAAAACTGGCTGCCGCTGCTGGCTTTTGCAGGATTCACATCGTCACCTTCGCGTGCCGCCGCTATAACGCCTTTTTTGTGGAAAAGATCAGGCCTGAATTCAGCAGGCACGGTATAAGCCGGCCCTCCCTCTCCCAAAGGTATACCGGGTGTAGCTTTCCGGCTGTCGGGGTCGCCGGCCTGTATCATAAAATGATGAATTACCCGGTGAAACAGCACACCATCGTAATACCTGCTTTTAACCAGCTTTAAAAAATTATCGCGGTGCAAAGGCGTTTCATCGCTGAGCCGTACACGCATGTTACCGTAGTTGGTCTCTATTAAAACATCCTTTTTATAGTCGGCCGTGTACAGTTTGTTTTGCGATGTACAGCTGAAAAGAAACAGCACAAAATATATAAATAGCAGCTGGCGCATTAAAAACCGTTTTGTTCAAAGTAAAGCAGTACGTGATCTTTCAAAAAATTTTCCTGCTCAATAGGGTTGAGGTCGGGCATCGGCTTTAATTGCTTATAATGAGGCCAGCCTTCTTCATCCACCCCTTCCAGCTCGTAGTAGCCGCTGGGTTCCAGTAACCGGCAGATAGCTATGTGCATTAAATCTTGTTTTTGCTCTTTTGTAAATGTATCCTGCGGGCCAAATTCCTGTATGCCGATAAGGAAAAGAATCGCTTCCATATCGGGCTTTTTCCCGAAACGTTCTACCAGTTTTGCCTCTAACGTCCACCAGCGCACCTGTAAATCATCGTTGTTAACCATAATAGCAAAAGTAACAGTTTACTTAGTGATAAGAAAACAACTTCTTTTCAGCTTTCCTTCAAAATCAAACGGGGTGGTGGCTTTGGTTATATTTTTTATACCGGAGGCTGGGATGTTTTTTTCATCCAGCTCAAATTTTGTGTAATTATTGCTGAAATAAAGCCATCCTCCCGGAGATAATGCTCTAAGACAATTGTTGATAAGGCCTGCATGATCGCGCTGGATGTCTAAAACGCCTTCCATTTTTTTACTGTTGCTAAAAGTAGGCGGATCCATGATAATGATGTCGAACGAACCTGGAGCTATTGTTTCAAGATATTGCAAAACATCGGCTACAATAAAATGATATGGAGCATCAATCGTAAAACCGTTTGCCTGCATGTTTCTTTTGGCCCAGTGAATATAAGTGTTAGATAAATCGACCGTAGTAACCTGCAGGGCACTGCCTGCCGCAGCATACACTGAAAAAGAGCCGGTATAGGCAAAAAGATTAAGTACCCGTTTACCCGCGCATTGGTCCATCACCATTTTCCGGGTAATGCGGTGATCTAAAAATAACCCGGTATCTAAATAATCAGAAAGATTGACAATAAATTTCAGACCGTTTTCATGTACTATATATTCAGTTTTGGATGTTCCGGTCTTTTGGTATTGCCCTTCGCGCCCGGCCTTGCGTTGCCGGAGTTTTGTGAAGATCAGATCAGACTGAACATCCACTACTTCAGACAGGATGGTGATGCTTTGCTGCATCCAGAACTGATGTGCGTCTTCATGTAGCTGGTGGTTGCGCCTGTATTCAGAAACATAGAGCTTATCTTCATATTTCTCGATAATAAAGGGAAATTCCGGCAGGTCGTGGTCATAAATACGATAGCAGGAAATATTTTGTTTTCTTGCTGCTTTAGATAAATGCCTGTAAACCTTCGCTAAACGATTTTCAAACATTTCAAATTTATCGGTGCCGCTCATCAATGGAATTTTTTTGCGAATTTAGCGGTTGCTTTTTAGTTGGCAAGTTGAAAGGTTGGTACGTTAACAAGGTACGGTTCTACTTTTCTACCTGTCAATGTTCGGCTGATCAACATTTCAGCTATCCAATACGCAATTGTAGATATCGAAACCACGGGCTCATACGCGGCTGCTAACGGAATTACAGAGATCTGTATCGTGGTTCTTGATGGGAGTGAGGTGGTACAACGTTATGAAACTTTAATTAACCCCTTGCACCAGATACCTTATTTTATCCAGGCCATGACAGGCATTACCAATGAAATGGTAGCGGATGCGCCTGTGTTTGAAGACGTAGCCGCTGAAATTTATGAAATATTGAAGGATAAGATTTTTGTGGCACACAATGTGAACTTCGATTATTCCTTTATACGGAGTCAGCTGCAATACTGCGGGTATGATTATGACGCTCATAAGCTTTGTACAGTAAGGCTTAGCCGGAAAATATTGCCTGGGTACCAGTCTTACAGTCTGGGTAAACTTTGTAATGCCTTAGGTATTAACCACGTTAATCATCACCGTGCGGGGGGAGATGCGGATGCCACAGCAACGTTATTTAAAATGCTGCTGGAAAATGATGTAACCGGGCATATTGCAAAAAGCCTGAAGCGTACTTCCCGGGAACATATTTTACCTCCTTATGTTCCTAAAACTGATTTTGAGCAGCTGCCCTATACTGCCGGTGTATATTATTTTCATGATGAAAAAGGTAAAGTGGTGTATGTGGGTAAGGCTAAAAATATCCGGTATCGAGTAAGCAGCCATTTTAGTAACAATGCTACAACAAAGCAGAAGCAAAATTTTATGCGCCATGTGCATCATATCAGTTTTGAGGAATGTGGTACGGAACTAATGGCTGCGGTAAAAGAATCCTCCGAAATTAAGAGGCTGTGGCCACGGTTTAATGCTGCGCAAAAACGCCGGGAAGAGGTATATGGTATTATTTGCTACCACGATCAAACCGGTTATTTACGGCTGGCAATAGATAAAGTGAACAGCCGTTATGAAGTGATCAGCTCTTATCATCATATAGAGAATGCTACTGCAGCCTTAAGGCAGTTGGTTCATGATTTTGATTTATGCCCGCGCCTCTGCTTTTTGAATGAGCGCCTATATGAGGAAAAGATGCACTCGTTATTATGTAAAGGTGCCTGCAACAAAAAAGAGCCGGTACCGGTTTATAATGAACGCGCGGACAGCGCATTAAATAAGCTCCGGGGCCTCCCGTCTTTTGCAATAATCGATCAAGGGGTCACGTTCGATCAGCGTTCCTGCATATTGGTATGGCAGGGAAAGTTTTACGGCATGGGGTTTATACCTGCTGATATTACCATAGAGCATCCTGAAGGATTTAAAGATATGGTTACTCCTTATAAGGAAAACGGCACTATCACCCATATGCTTTTTAGCTATGCCAAGAGATATCCGTCCAAGGTGAAATTTTTTGAAGTTTGATGCATCGTATGGCGTTTTTTATTTAAACTTGTACCCCGATATTCAGTTCATTATGCGGAAGAAAGCACAGGTAGTCAACCCCGCGCTTTATCCGGGCGGGATATTTCGATAGATGTCAGTTAATGTAGAAAAATATAAATAATGAAATATATTGTAATTGTAGCGTCTCTTGCCTTATTTGCCTTTCAACCTGCTAAGAAAAAGAAAGTGATCTTTTTTGGCGACTCTATAACGCAGCAGGGGGCCGCTCCCGGGGGATACATCCCTAAAATTGACAGCCTTTGTAAAACGGAAAACAGACAGGAGGATTTTGAGTTTGTTGGAAAAGGCGTTGGCGGCAACCGCGTATATGACCTGTTCTTACGTTTCCAGGAAGATGTGCTGGAGCAAAGACCAGATATCGTTATAGTATATATCGGTATTAATGATGTATGGCACAAAACTACAAGCGGTACCGGTACTGAGTTTAAAAAATTCGGAGCTTTCTATGATAAAATGATCACCAAAATGAAAGCTCAGGGCATACAGCCTGTTATGTGCACACCCTCTGTAATAGGAGAGTATAATGATAATACGAACCTGCAGGATGGTGATCTGAATTTTTATGCTAAATGGATCAGGGAGTATGCTGCCGCAAACAATATTCCTTTGATCGACCTGAGAAAGTCTTTTATGAACTACCTGGATCAACACAATCCGAAAAATGAAGAAAAGGGAATTCTTACTACAGATCGGGTTCATTTGAACGCAGCCGGGAACTTAATGGTTGCACAAGAGATGTGGAAGGTGTTAAAGACGATAGATAATAGGCGATAGGCCATATACCGTGGTCACAATCGGTTATGATCTATTGACAAAAACGACATCCCTTGCTGTCTTTATTTTCCGGATACTCCGTCACTAACTGGGTCTTACTGTACCTTGCCGCATTTTTTATTGGTCTTTCCAAAGCCGGGCTGAAAGGTATAGATATGCTGAACGTCACCATTATGGCTATTGTGCTGGGAGGCAAAGCCTCAACAGGTGTAGTGCTGCCATTATTATGCGTTGCAGATCTGATGGCAGTAAAGTATTACCATCGCCATGCAGAATGGAAGCATTTCTGGAAGCTGATACCCTGGATGGTAGTAGGCGTGTTGATTGGCGTATTCGCCGGTCAGCAAATGAACGAAGTAGTGTTCAGAAAGATAATGGCAGTGATCATTGTTCTTACCGTGATCATTATGCTGTACCTTGAAATAAGGAAAACGCTCACTGTGCCCGCTAATAAATTTTTCGTTTCGGGAATGGGGTTAATATCAGGGTTTACTACCATGATTGGTAATCTTGCAGGTGCTTTTTCTAATATCTATTTCCTGGCTATGCGTATGCCCAAAAATAATTTTATTGGTACTGCGGCCTGGGTATTTTTAGCGATCAACTATTTCAAATTGCCTTTCCAGTTTTTTTTCTGGAATAATATAACCTTCTCCACTCTTACAACAGATCTGATGTTGTTGCCTGCGCTTATCGCAGGGTTTATTTCAGGAATAAGGATTGTGGCCTTGATAAAAGAGGATAATTATCGTAAGCTTATTATTATCCTTACGTTTACAGGAGCGGTATTTATTTTTTTAAAGTAGCATCCACTCATGGTTTCAAAAACTTAAGTACCAGAATTTCCCGAAAGAGAGTTTGGAATACCAAGTTGTGTAACGATAGGATCTCACAGAGATCGCAGACTTGCACAGAAAAGTTCTGTGATCATCCGGGCAATCTGTGAGTGATAAATGTAGTATCATACTTTACATAACTTCTACTAAATAATAATTTTTCTTTCCCTTTTGCAGGAGCAGGTATTTGTTATGAAGCAGGAAAGAAGCATTTACAGATAGCTGAACATCTTCCACTTTTATGCGGTTGAGCTGCACACCACCTCCCTGCACCAGCTTACGTGCCTCGCCTTTGCTCGCAGTGATTTTTGCATCTGCTAACAAGGAAATGATGTCCATCCCTTCTTCAACCCGGTTTTTTTCTATAGCAGACCTTATAATACCGTTCATTCCTTCCAGGTCTTCCACGCTCATTTCTTCGGCTGGCCTGAACTGGTTAGCAAAAAGCTTTTCGGTAGTAACAATAGCTTTTTCGTATTCGTCTGCTCCATGTACAAAAATGGTGATTTCTTTTGCCAGGGTTTTCTGGAGCAGGCGTTTAGACGCATCGGCTCTGTGTGCTTCAATGACCTCGTTTACGGTAGGCTCATCTAAGAAAGTAAAGATCCTGATCCAGTTTTCTGCGTCTGTATCACTGGCATTGAGCCAAAACTGGTAAAACTGGAAAGGTGTGGTTCTTTTAGGATCTAACCAAACATTCCCGCTTTCGGTTTTTCCAAATTTGGTACCGTCGGCTTTTTTTATTAACGGGCAGGTAAATGCAAAAGCCTCGCCCTGTGCTTTACGGCGAATGAATTCAGTGCCCGTGGTAATATTGCCCCACTGGTCGCTGCCGCCCATTTGCAGTTTGCAGTTATTTTCCCGGAACAGGTGGTAAAAATCGTAGCCCTGCATCAGCTGGTAGGCAAATTCGGTATAGCTAATACCTACCTCGCCTTCAAAACGTTTTTTGACACTGTCTTTGGCCATCATATAATTTACTGTAATATGCTTACCTGCGTCCCGCAAAAAATCAATAAAAGAAATATTTTTAAACCAATCGTAGTTGTTAACCATTATAGCCGCATTGGGCTTGGCAGGGTCAAAATCAAGGTATTTCTCCAGTTGGGCCTTGATACCTGCTATATTAGCGGCCAGCTGCTCTTCAGTAAGCAGGTTTCTTTCTTCGCTTTTACCGCTGGGGTCGCCGATCATACCCGTAGCGCCTCCCACCAGTGCAATGGGTCTGTGCCCTGCTTTTTGCATATGTGCCAGCAATAATATAGGCACCAGGCTGCCAATGTGCAGGCTGGTAGCCGTGGGGTCGAAGCCAATATATCCGGTAGTGATCTCTTTTTTCAGTTGTTCATCGGTGCCGGGTATCATATCCTGCACCATACCACGCCATTTCAGTTCTTTTATCAGGTCCATAGCGGCAAAAATAAGTTTTTAAATGGTTGGCAGGAAATAATATGGAATCACCGGATCGTGCTGACTCCATTCAAATTTTCACATCGTGTGCAGCATGTGGCCGGTGAAAACACCGTTCATGGCGATATCCGCGGCGGCACAAAAACATTGTACCGCGAGTGTTGAAATACACCCGATAGCGCTGCTCATATCCGGCTATATCGTTAATTTCGCAATGGGGCATTGTGAACACAATTATGTATCATTGCATATATATTTGATAAATATATAACGAGGCCGGGTAGTGCAAGCCCGCCCGGCCGAGCATAAAAGACAAAGCCGATGAGATATTGCTAATTACTTGACCTGGTTAAATATTAATAATAACTGTTTGGTGATCAATAGAAATTTTATATCCTTTGCGAGCTTATTAGTGCTGGCGGTTTTTGTTTGCAATAATGGTATGGCCCAGTTCCGCAAGTACTCCAATGAATTTTTAAATATTGGCGCCGGTGCGCGCGGCCTTGCTATGGGTAGTGCACAGGTAGCTTCTGTAACGGATGGAACGTCCGGCTACTGGAACCCGGCAGGGTTGGTGCATGTACAGGGCCATACGCAGGTAAACCTGATGCACTCAGAGTATTTTGCAGGAATTGGAAAATATGACTTCGTAAATGTGGCTTTACCCACTACGAATGAAAAAAGGGTGTTGGGCTTAACCGCTTTGCGGTTTGCGGTAGATGATATTGCGAACACTTTGTTTCTGGTAAACCCCGATGGCTCATTGAACTATAATAATATCAAAACCTTTTCATCTGCTGATTATGCTTTTCTTTTATCTTATGGGCAAAATCTGAAAAAAACAGCCAATAGCATGGTGAATTTCGGAGCTAATGCAAAAGTGATCTATCGTGGTGTAGGAAAGTTTGCACAAGCCTGGGGATTTGGCCTGGATGCCGGTTTACAGGTGTTTAAAAATAACTGGCGTTTTGGAATCACTGCTAAAGACATAACCAGCACTTTTAATACCTGGTCCTTTAATTTTACAGATAAGGAAAAAGAAGTATTGTATCTTACCAACAATGAGATACCGGTAAAATCAACGGAGCTTACTTCTCCGCGGTTAACTTTGGGAGCCTCGCGATTGTTTAATGTAGGTAATTCTTCTACTATTCTAGCTGAAACTGATTTTGATATAACATTTGATGGACGCAGAAATACGCTGATAAGTAGCAATCCTGTAAGTTTGGATCCGAAACTGGGAATAGAATATGGCTATAAGAACATTTTTTTTGTGAGAGGCGGTATCAATAATTTTCAGCAGGGGCTGGCGGATGGCGATACCTTAAACCAGAAAAAAGTTTGGATTTACCAGCCCAGTGTTGGAGTGGGCTTCAGGATAAAATCTGTTGTCATTGATTATGCTTTTGCCAACCTGGCTAATCAATCCAATCCATTGTTTACGCATGTTTTTTCTTTGAGGCTTGATATCAGGAAAAAAGAAAAATCCACTGTATTTCAATAACCGGAAACGCTGATGAAGAAGCTGCTATTCATATTATCTTTTTTTTACTGGCTGGCTGCAGGGGCGCAGCAGTTCAATAATGAATGGATCGATCATTCTAAAACCTATTATAAATTTAAAGTAGGTACTACAGGGCTTTATCGTATACCTCAGTCTCTATTGGCCATGGCCAACCTGGCTAATACAGATGTGTCGCAATTCCAGCTATGGAGAAATGGCGAGGAAGTGCCTGTTTATACATCCAGCCAGGCGGGAATACTTGCTGCCGGGGGATATATAGAATTTTGGGGTGAGGCTAATGATGGCAGGCCCGACCGGGCATTGTATCGTAATATAAGTGACCAGATCAATAACAGCAAGAGCTTATTTACAGATAGTGCTGCTTATTTTTTAACCGTTAATCCTGCAGGTAATAATAAACGCTTAGTGCCCACTCCTAATAATATTCCGGCAGGTGCAACGGCAGAGCCTTATTTTATATATACTCATGGTATCTATCCTAATGAAACCATTCATCTCGGGCCTTACGCAGGAGAAGTTTCAAGCGCATCTTACTCTGCCTCTTTTGAGGGAGGGGAGGGATGGACCTCTAATGAGATAACAGAAAATCAGACAAAAAATTTACCGCAAACCGGTTTATATCCCTTTACGGGAAGTGGTGCGCCGGCTATGCAGGTAAATATGAATGTGGTAGGTAACAGTCCTAATAGCCGGGCGGTACAGATGCTGCTTAATAATACACAGGTTTTTAATGCTTCGCTGACCGGATTCTCCTATGCCAAACTATCGGCTACTTTACCGGTGTCTGTTTTAACAGGGGCTACTGAAAACATTTCAGTTAGTAATAATACTACAGGTCCTAACAACAGGATAAAGATCGGTTTTATTGAAATAAGCTATCCCCGTGCCTTTAATTTTGGAGGCGCCGCGAATTTCCGTTTTAAGGTAGCTGGAAATAGTACAGGGAAATACCTGGAAATCACAGGATTTAATTATTCTGGCGTACCGGTATTGTACGACCTGGCTAACGGACGGCGTTATGAGGGTAATGTAACCAATCCGTCGCTTGTGAAAGTATATGTGCAGGCTGCCACCACCGCGCCAGACCTGGTATTGGTCAACCAGGCGGCTTCCAATATTAAAACGGTTTCAAATCTTGAAGTAAGAAACTTTACTAACTACCTGGTACCGGCTAACCAGGGCAATTACCTGATTATTACTCATAAGGTTATTTTAAACGGGGCTAACGGAACCCAGCCTGTTGAGGAATACAGGGCCTATCGCAGTTCTGCTGCAGGAGGTGGTTACAATGCGAAAATTTATATGATAGATGAGCTTGCTGATCAGTTTGCTTATGGAATTAAGGGCAGTCCGCTCAGTGTTAGAAACTTCCTGAGATTTGCCCGCAGCCGGTTTTCTGCCCCCCTTCAAAGCGCATTTATTATGGGCAGGGGGGTTAAATATACGTCGGCGAGGTATAATGAATCAGATCCGGTGACAGACAGGTTAAATCTTATACCTACTTTTGGAGAGCCTGCATCAGATATATTACTAGCGGCAGAAGGCGCTAGTTCTATACCTCTGACACCGATAGGTCGTGTATCGGTTACGAACGGTAATGAATTAGCTGTTTACCTGGAAAAGATAAAGCAGTACGAGGCGCATTTGTCACCTGACCCAGCCGTTGAAGCCAGTACCTGGAAGAAGAATATAATACATATGGTAGGTTCCAGCGAGCAGGCCCTGATTGATCAGCTCTACAGCTACCTGAATGTAGAAAAAAAAGTTATACAAGATACACTGTATGGTGCTACTGTATATGATTTTGTAAAAAGCGCCATACCTGGATCTGAGCAAACAGCTGCACAGCGGCTGCGGGCTCTTATAAATGAGGGCGTTAGTCTGCTTACTTATTTCGGGCATTCAGCAGCTACAACTTTAGTATTTAATATAGAGAACCCCGAAGAATACTCGAATCAGGGTAAATACCCTGTATTTCATATGATGGGGTGTAACGTGGGTGATATATTCATTTGGGATAAAACCAGGCTTACCAATATCACCACGATTTCAGAAAAATATTTATTTGCCAAAGAAAGAGGTAGTATAGGCATGATGGCGGGTACGAGCCTGGGGCGTGTAGGCTCTCTGCAACTCTATAACCGGGAGCTGTATAAATTATTATCCGGCAAGGGGTACGGGCTTACACTAGGTGAGCTGATGCAAAAAACAGCTACGAACGCATTTGCTGTTTCAGGTGGCGAATCCGATCCGTATAACCGGGCGCAAAATGAGGAATATACATTAAATGGAGACCCGGCGATCCGCTTATACCAGTTCGCTAAGCCGGATTATGCCATTGAAGATGCTATGGTAACGGTAACCCCGGCTATTGTTTCTGTTACAGAACCCAACTTTACTATAAAGGCTAGAATAGCTAACCTTGGAAAAGCTGTCGATAATAAACTGATTGTTGAGTTAAAAAGAACCTTTCCCGATCTATCTGTAAAAGTAATAAAAAGAGATACGATTGCCGGAGTGCGTTATATGGACTCGCTCAACTACCAGATAAATATCGATCCAATGATAGATAAAGGAGCCAGCAAGTTTACTATTACCCTAGACCCGGAGAATGCTGTTGACGAATTGTTTGAGACGAATAATACGATTACCAAAGAGGTATTTATTTATGAAGATGATATCAAACCAGTATTCCCTTATAATTATTCCATTATAAATCGCCAGGATATTGTTTTAGCAGCATCTACAGGTAATCCTTTTGCCGGGTCAAGAAGCTATATCATGGAGATGGATACCACAAAACTATTTAATTCGTCATTGAAAATTTCGCAAACAAAGGTTTCTTCCGGAGGTGTTATAGAATTCACGCCTGGTACTACTTTTAAAGACAGTACGGTTTATTACTGGCGCGTGTCAGCAGTGCCTGCATCACCATCCGATCAGCAGGTTTGGAACAGCGCCTCCTTCACTTATATTGCGGGTGACATTGCGGGATTTAGCCAGTCCCATTATCAGCAATTTGATGCAGGGCTTTTTGAAAATATAAGTATGACAGCTCCTGGCAGGCTCTCGTTCGATAGTCTCAGGTCAGAAATTATCATCAGGAATGTGGTGGTAACACCCGGATCTTCAGTGCCATTAGTGGATGTTTCTTTACAAATAGATGGCATCATTGTACAGCAGGGCACTATAGCCGATCCTGCTCCTGGTAAAAATCCTCATGAAAATTCGCTGCGTTTTTATCTGATAGATAACAGGAACTTAAAAGCGGTGAATAACCGGGACCTGGGAACCTCCGGTCTATACGGCAGCTATCGGCCGATTGCACGATCCCAGGGTTCTATCCCATATTTTTTCCAGTTTGATATTAGCAGCGTGGAAAGCAGGAAAACAGTGATGGCCTTTTTAGACTCTATTCCTGATGGCTTTTTTGTTGGAATAACGAGCAACCTGCGCGGCCCAACCATATTACCTTCGGTTTGGGAGTCGGATACTGCTGTGTTAGGTTCGGGAGTTTCCCTGTACCATAGATTTAAGGAAATCGGTTTGACAGCTATAGATGAAGTAAAGTCATTTGTACCCTATATATTTATCTATCAAAAAGGGAAACCAATGCCATTGGCACAGGAGGTGGGAAATACCGGTGTTTTAGAGGTTCGTACCATTGTTCCGGTAAGTGGCACAACAGGGACTGTAAAGTCACCAGTATTCACAAGGTCTGCCTCCTGGAAAAAGATAGTATGGAATGGTTATAGCCTCGAAAGCCCGGCTACTGACACTGCCTTTGTTTCCATTATCGGAATAGATAAGAACGGTCAGGAAGCAGAGCTTATGAAAGATCTCCCTGTTTCACAAAAGGAGGCTGATTTATCTGGTATTAATGCCGCAATCTACCCGGGTTTGAGAATAGTTATGCGTAGTACCGATGCCGAGAATAGGTCTCCTTACCAGCTTAAATACTGGAGTTTGTATGGCACTTCTGTTCCTGAAGGTGCTATTGCTCCCAACCTTTATTACAGTGCCAGGGACACTGTAGAAGCCGGAGAACCGCTCAATATGGGCGTTGCATTTAAAAATGTAAGCCCTCATAATTTTGACAGTTTATCGGTGAAACTTTCTATCCGTGACCAAAATAATGTGGAGCGTATTATTCCTGTTCCTAAGGTAAAACCGTTAACCACGGGAGATACAACTAAAGTAAATGTTTCGCTGGATACCCGGTCCTTTACGGGAAATAACCTGGTATTTTTAGAGTTTAATCCTGATGGCGGCTATCACCAGCCGGAGCAGCATCAGTTCAATAATTTTATCAGTAAGAATTTCTATGTGCGCGGAGATTCAACAAGCCCTTATCTGGATGTAACATTTGATGGTGTCCATATCCTGAACCGGGATATTATATCAGGTAAACCTCAGATATTAATGAAGTTGACAGATGATGCTAAATATTTATTACTGAACAATACAGATCTGGTAAAAGTTCAATTAAAACATCCGGATGGTATAACCAGGGATTACCGGTTTAATAGTGACACATTGATTTTAACACCTCCTGCTCCGAATGATGAAAGTAATACGGCTACAATTAGCTTTAAACCTCATTTATCAGAGGATGGCGAATATGAACTGATCGTAAGCGCTAAAGATCAAAGCGGTAATAAAACCGGTTTAGCCGATTATCGCATAGCTTTCCAGGTGATTAATAAGCCTATGATCTCTAACCTGCTGAATTATCCCAATCCGTTCACCACCTCAACGGCTTTTGTGTTCACTTTAACGGGATCAGAAATTCCACAGAACATAAGGATTCAGATATTGACCGTAACCGGCAAAATTGTACGGGAAATAACCAAGGCCGAGTTAGGCCCGTTGCGCATCGGCAGAAATATTACCGAGTTTAAATGGGATGGAACTGACCAGTACGGCCAAAAGCTGGCCAATGGTGTTTATTTGTACCGGGTACTTACCAATCTTAACGGCAAAGCACTAGACAAGTATAAGGCCGCAGGCGATAACACCGACAGATATTTCAATAAGGGGTACGGAAAGATGGTGCTGATAAGATAGGGAGTAATGAGCCAATCAATTAAAGGTCTGAAAGTTTAAAAGGTTTAGAGTTGCCACTGTTACGTGTTGAATAGGTGGTGAAGGAGGGCTAAACAACAACGCAACGGCATAGCCGGTTCCAACCTCGTTTCGGGTTAGCTCATACATGCCGTTTAGCATGTTGTAATAATCGCAGTGGCCTGGATATGATATACATCCATTTGTATTTAAACTGAGTTTGGGGCGTATCATTATAATTGGGAGTAAGTATATATTTTATGATGGCCTTAGTAAGTTTAAGTTTTTCAGATACAGTTTTACGCAATAAAAAAGATGCTTTTAAAATAGCGCTTGTAGGTACGCGTTTGGCTGCTTTCTTTTTTAAAAGCCTGTGGATTATTTTTTCTCCCAATGCTGCGATCAGGTTCTGATTTGTTTGAAAAGAGAACCCATTGCTATTAACTCCCAAAAGCTGCTTCACTAAAGATCCATTAAGCGCGTAATAACCTCCTAACTTTTGCTCGAGCCGGTACTGCGTATCATGAGTGCATTTCTGCATCAGCACCGCAATATCCATCATACAGCGGAGGCTGGGGTATAAGTCAGATAATCCATGATTTAAGGTGATCAGCGGCAGGTAATCGCAGTTGGAAAACTCGTCACCGATCTGCCATTTGGAAGGAAGCATATCTTCAAAAGAAATATTCATAGCCAGGTAAGAACCTACCGGCCTGTAATGAAACTCATAGAGAAAAGTGCCATCCGGCGTTCTCTCATAACAGATCACATCCTTTTGATGAGCCAGGTAATCCTTCTGCGAACGGACAAATAATTCTTCTCCCTCTATTTTATATCCGTTTTCTTTTAATACAGAAACCAGCCGGGGTATATCTTTCTTTCTCACTATAAAATCCATGTCTCCGAACTCGCGTATTGAGAGGTGATTGTATAGCAGCTGTGATAAGTGAATACCTTTGTACAGCTGAACCGGTATGTTATGCTGTTTCATCAGCGATATCATTCGGGCTGCTTTTTGCTGGCAACGAAATGCATGCAGGCTATGGTTCAAAAAGAAATGTTTCAGCTGATCCTTAAATCGGAAGTTTGAATTATCAGAAATAACAGTTTCATATACAACAGGCCTGATACGATGTATTTTCGACAGCTCATATACGGTTTGCCAGTCTGGTGGATTCTGCTCCACAAAAATGCTCAGTTCTGAAGATCTTGCCGTTTTTAAGAATACCCTGCAACAAAGCAGGATCAGTGCAACTTCCTTACCATAGTTTCGCTTTATATTTTCTATAGGTATCATAGTTGCTGCATATTATAAAGCCTGGTAAATGTTCCGTTCTTATTAACGAGCTCATCAAACCGGCCTTCTTCTGTGATCCTGCCTTCCTCCATCACGTATAAATAATCTGCGATCTTTAAATTATATAGCCTATGAGTGATTAAAATAATCATTTTATTTTGGGCGAGTGATTTTAATTGGGAAAATATCTCAAACTCAGCCTGAGCATCTAATGCGCTGGTGGGTTCGTCTAATACAATAAGAGAAGTATTGTCTCTGTAGAACACCCTGGAGAGCGCTAACTTTTGCCATTGACCGCCACTTAATTGCTCGCTGCCTTCAAAGATACGTCCCATACGGGTTTGATAACCTTTAGATAGTTTTGAAATGAACCGGTCTGCTCCCGATAGCCGGGCGGCGGCCTGTACATCCTCTATAGTTTTGCCGGTGACTGGTTTACCCAAAATAATGTTTTCCTCGATGGTGAAAAAATATTTCTCAAAGTCCTGGAATAAAAACATCGTTTGCTGGCGGTAAGTATTGGCTGCAATATTTTTTAATTCAATGCCATCAAAAAGGATAGAGCCAGAGCTGGCTTCATATAATTTGGCCAGTAGTTTTATTAAGGTAGATTTTCCCGAACCGTTTTCACCAACTATTGCAATAATCTGTCCCGGTTTGCATTTCAGTGAAACATTCTGCAATACAGGTTTATTCTCGATATATTGGAAGTTAAGATTATCTACAACCAGCCCATGGCTTATGCCGGGAAACTGTTTTTGGTTTTTTAGGCCGCCCACGATCTTTATATCCAAAAAAGCAAACAGGTCCTGTAAAAAAATACGCTGCTGTAAAATTTGCACAACAGCCTGTAAAAAGTTTTTTGAATTATTTTGTAAGCTCTGGAACCCCTGTATATATATTACAAACAGGCCTAGGGTGATGGCGCCACCCAGTGCCTGCTTTGCCAGCAGGGCGAAAATAACAGCCATAGCAATAATCTCGGCAGCCTCGGCTATTAAGCTGTAATGGGTGAGCCGTTTGTTCAGCTGTTGCTTCTGAAGGCGGATATAACGGCGTATATGCTCAAATTTTTCTATAAAGAAAGAGCCGAAACCAAATACCCTGGTTTCTTTTGCAAAGCTTACTCCTGTTAGTATTTGATGCAGGTAATTAGCTTCCCTTTCAAGTGGAGTTAGCTTTCTTTCCTGCTGTATAGTGGCTATGCCAAAATACCATTTTATAATGGCCAGCGGAAGCGAAAATGCAATGAAGAGAATGGCAAAAAAAGATTGCATGCTTATAAACAGAAATAATAAAAAAAGCAATGCAAAGCCTGATGTAATAAAGGAGTTATAGCTGGTTAGCAGGCTTCCGGCCCTATACAGCGATTGCTGTTGTGCCAGGTGCAGGCTGTTATGGTACTCCGGATTCTCGTAATAATCGTAATTAACATGTATTGCTTTATGCAGTACCTGTTGCGATAAATGATCCGTGAGCTTTAGCTGGAAAATGGAATTGATGTAAGCGGCGTACTGCTGCACCACGGCCAGTAATAATTGGGCCGCTAAAAAAAATATGATTACAGGGAGTATTTCTGAAAAGGATTGCTTGCCGGTAACCTGCTCAATCAATATTTTTATAAAGTATAAAGACAAAACAGGGAGCAGTGCCTGAACTATGTGCAATGCAAAGCTTAATATAGCCAGGCTCCTGCTGGTTTGCCACAGCAGCATTAAAGAGCGCTTAATATTGCGCCTGAGATCTCTGGGATTAAATTTTTTTAATGTTATTGCCATTTGTTCCTGTAAATGCTTTGTACAACGTATTCTTCAGGATCACAAAAACCGGTTATCATTTTTCCACCGGCTATCGTCCAGGCATGTGCCTGTATCTCATTTTTTTCGTTATCTTTTTTAAATCCTATAAATATAAGACAGGGAATTCTATAAAAGTTACAAAGCAGTTTTGCCTGGTAGGCCTGGTGCCGGCAAACATTTTTCCACGGAATGTATTTATTTACGATTTGAATAGCCTTCGCTATGTTATTTGCTTTCCTTTCGGGTGTTTCGGCTTTCCTCCCCTTTATCCGAAACGACTCCTTTGGAAAAGAGGAGTAAGAAGGAAGGTCTGTCTTTTTCCCAAACTTTACATAGCGATTTAAAAAAGCGAACAGGAATCCTGTATAAATCGACAAGGCTATTGCCTGCAGTATCATTATTTTTAGTTGCGGCTGTAACCTGATAAACGTTTTTATTTTTTTCATCATGCTTCAATAACCAGCTTTTTCGCAAGAAAAATCTGGATAGTGCTATTTACGGCCTTTTCGCATTCATCAGCCGGGACATTGTATTCGTTTTCAAGCTGCTTTTTTATCTCTGCAGCAGAAGTATTGTTTTCAAGCCCTTTCAGGATTTTAAATGAAGTTTCGTTTAAAGAAAAATATTCATTGGTAGCACTGTTAAAAGCTACGCCTTCATTTCCTAATTGTGTTATCAACACATCGGCTGCATTAAACCTGTAATTCATACTACTAAGTTAATTATAATAATCTCTAATCAAAGTGAAGCTGCAAAAATAAGGCAAACTCTAAACCCTTTAGCAGGCACTGCATGCTAAAAGAATCAGTATAGGGCTGTGTTAAATACAATTTCCAGTTAGCCTCCAGTTTTTTAATATCAATATAGTGGCTGGCCGCAGCGCTCTGTTGTAGCGCATCGATTGCATTTGTAATTTCTTCATGTTGCGCTTTAACCCGATATGTAATATCAGCGCTTTGAAGGCCTGCCCTTTTTTCGAATAGTACGCTATCTGGAATTCTATTACGCATCATCCGCTTCACCAACATACGGTTGTTACCGCGCGCGTCAAAAAAAGCATCGTTAGGAATACGAAAGTGATACTCCATCACGTCCTGGTCTGCACAGGGATCTCGCAATTCAAAACCATAATATTGACCATACGCAGCGCCAAACAGGCTCCTGGTATTATATAGCGTTATAAAAGTTTCTTTTACTTCTGCTATATCCTTTACAGTGCGTTGAAAATCTTTATCGTTTGATAACAGATCATTCACAATATCGTACTTGTGCAATACGCTTTCTTGGACAAAAACACTGGAAATATAGCGTTTAAGCTTGTTATTGCTGCGTTTTCTTTTTTCAAAATACCCAGGTAAAAAAGTTTTTACCAGAGGTTTTGCGATACGGCTTCTAAAATAGGGGTAAGGGTTATTGGCCAGCATCTTCCAACTTAGCGGTAACAGGCTACGGCTTCCGGCAAAGGAAATACTGCCATTTCCTCCTTCTCCGCTCAGCAAAGCGCCAAAGCCTTGCTGTACGGCACTGCCGTATAAATCCTGAAGCCAGAACAGGTTAGCAGCGGCATGAGCTGGCGCGTCGGAAATGTTCATAAAATCAAGCATCCCCTTTAGAACACTCCCATTTTTCGAGTTTAAAAGAAGGGGGTCTATATTACCCGATGCCTCAACTATTTGCAGGATCAGGGGTGTTTCATCCAGTACCCGATTTTCCTTTCCTTTGTCCTGCCACAATTCGCTGGCGTAAAGAGGGACGTGACTAAAAGTAACCAGGCGTTTATTTTTTAGCTTTAGCAGGTCTGCGGTAACAAAGCTCACCGTACTGCTGTCTAGTCCGCCACTGAGCATAGATGCAACGGGTTTATAACTGCGTAGCCTCGATTGAACAGCTCCGGTAAATATATCCAGCATCTCCGTGGCGTAATCCTGCTTGTTTTTATAATGCAATAGCTGGCTGTTTTGTGGCTGCCAGTATTTTCGAGTGGAGAGGGATCGATCCTTTTTTACAGTAAGCGTATGAGCGACCGGCAGCGAATATATATTTTCGAAAAAAGTGGTGTGAACGGTCCGGCTGGTATGATCCCACAGGGTGAGTGCTCTTAACCAGTGCTCTTCATTCAACTGTTTTTTATAACGAGGTAGTGCCAGAAGGCCTTTAACAGACGAGCCAAAATAAAAACCAGTATCATCCTGGTAGTAATACAGGCTGGTATAACCCATAGGATCCCGTGCGATGAATAATTCCTGCTCCTTATAATCAAAAACTGCAAAACTCCAATCTCCCCTTAAATGGTGCACACATTCCTTCTCCCATTTTAGATAGGCATGGATCATGAGTTGCCCATCTGTAAAGCTATCGCTGGCTGTAATGGCCAGGCTATTGAAAAGCCGATCCCGGTTATCAATACGGCCCTGGGTTACCAACAAAAGCTGTCTTTCCGGCAGGTACACTGGCATTTGTTCATATATGGCCTGCGGCGTATTAAGCGTAAGTATATGTCCGAAACCAACCTGCTCTAGTGCCCGGAAGCTATGCGATTCCTGCGGCAAACCCGCCAGACCGTTATACATATATTCGAGAGTGATGTACAGGGGGCTTTTTTCTGTATATTGCTTTTCTGTGTATTGCCAGGTACCGAAAACTAAACTCATAAATAAGGAAATATACGAATGAACGCCAGGGAGAATTTCTAAGTTATCTTGAAGTGGGTTTGATTCTCATATTGGTCTGCCTCTGTCAGAATGATACTTGTCAGATTCGCGGATGATTCGTTCAGCCAGGCTCGGATTATTCATTCATCCAAATGGGATGACAAGATTTTCTGAAACTGTCGCCCGTTGAAATGTTTCGTTCGCCTGCGGTCAAATGGTATTTATCTGATTAAAAATGAGAGATATACGAATGAGCCAGGTACGAATAAAGCATAAAAAAAGCAGAGAATTACCCTGCTGTATTAAATTAATAAATTACCTGCTACAGGAAAATGCTAAGCTGGCCCTGAAAATCCTGTTGAATTTGCATCACCCTCACCACCAGCTCCGTTATTCACTTCAATTGGCGCTATCTCGGGTGCTATCCATTGTTTTTTTACTTCCATGATTGCTAAGGTTTAATGTTTAAAAAAAGTTAACTTTATTCAACCGCAAATTAAATCAACAAAGTCATTTTGCAAAATTTTTTTTATGATGACAGAGAATTCAGTAAAGCTATCCCGGTTCTCAGGGCGTATGGCCCGGATACAGGGTACCTTATTTAATACCTGGCTTACTATATTAAATTGCAGCCTGGTCTTTTGCATGGCGGGCGTCCATCGGGCGCCAAAAACATTGTTAGACAGTGCAGTAAAAGCTTCTGCATTTTTAATAGGAGTTATCTGTATTTCAGTTCCTTCTTTTTTAAGGAAAATGATCTGTACCACTTCAGCCGGTTCAGGTGTAAAAGTGCTGTGGAAGGAAAAACCATATTTCGGCCGCTGGTCATCTGCGTAAACCTTTTGCTTTTCATCCTCATTTAATAAAGTTTGTTCAACTATTGTTTTTTCCCATAGGCGCATCATAGGGTAGGAGGCTTGTGCGTAACATTTGCCGTTTTCGATATATAAAACAGCAGTGTCATCTGTAAAAGGAGCATAACCTAGCTCCTGCAATTTTACCGCCAGGGTAGATTTGCCCGTACCGGAGTCTGCAGCAAACAGCGCTACTTTCCCCGGCCCTGTAAAAACGCCGGATACATGAAAAGATACGAGGTTGCGCTGCAACAAGATGGCAGTAAGTGCGGTATTATAAATATAGATAAGCTGCCCCTGGTAGTCCGCATTCACGGGTTCCATAATTATTTCCCTCCCGTCAGATACATACAGTTTTATTTTCCCGGGAATAATGCAGCTTAATTCATTTGCCGTGCAACGGGTAAAAGGAGTGGCCTGCACGGCACCGGGAATTTCTTTGGGCACAGCGCCCAACTTTACATATACCGGGTCTTTCATAAGTTCGGCCGCTTTTAAAGGCAGCAGCGCCGGTAACTCAATTTCAGAAATAACAGGAATTCCAAAGGCCAGGTAATGATACATCATGAATTGTCTATTGAATATTTGCGATTCGGTTGAAGCTGCAAACGTACATAAAAGGTTGTCAGAAAAAATAGTACAACAGAAAAGAATATGCGCTTTACGATATTTTATACCGGGGTTGATCACCTGGAACCTCTTACTGCCATTTTTACATAATATACTGAAGGGCCTGCGGTTATAAAAAGTGTATCCCTGTTCTTTCCTCCAAAGCAAACATTGGCCGTCCATTTTTCAGGAACAGGAATGTGGGCGATTTTTTTACCTGCCGGATCATATACCGTAACTCCGTTGCCGGTAAGATAAAGATTGCCTTTTTCGTCTAATGTGATCCCATCCGATCCCTCGGATACCAACAACGTTTTTCCTGACAGGCTTCCATCGGGGTTGATGGTGAATTTGTAGGTTTTACTGTCTCCGATATCCGCAACAAACAAATATGTACCATCGGCAGAACCAACAATACCATTAGGTTTCACAAGATCGCTGATAACTGTTGCCGGCTGGTGAGCTCCTTTAGGAAGGTAATAAACATTTTCTTCCTTTATTTCCTGCTCTTTGTTGGCCCAGTAATCACGTTGATAGTAAGGATCAGTAAAATAGATACCGCCTTTTTTATCGATCCACAGGTCGTTGGGGCCGTTCAGTTTCTTCCCTTTTACCTTTCCAAGTAATACTTTTACGGTATGCCCCCTTTTATCAATGGACCATATCTCGTTGTGTTCATCAGCACAGGCAATAATATTTCCTTTGGCATCAATAGCCAGCCCGTTTGAGCGGCCGGCGTTCTTTTTAAACTCCCAAAGCACGGTGGTTTCCGGGCTGTAACGCCAGATCCTGTTATTAGGCTGATCGGTAAAATATACGTTGCCCTCTTTGTCCGCTACCGGCCCTTCGGTAAAAGAGAACTGCTGTTTTATCTTCATCAGGGGCTCAAATCTGCTGGCTACAATACCGGTTGTATCGAAAAAAGCACCGGGTTGAGCCGAAAGCTGATGAAAAAAACAAATGAATAACGCAAAAAGAATGTATTTCATCTGTGTGTTTTTATTGTTTTTAATTGCCTGGATGGAATTCGCTAATGGAATTCCTGGAACATCTTTTGGGGGCATGAAATTTTTTATAGCTCCCTTTCAGACTGTAAATGTATACATCATGCCTTCAAATCAGCCAAATTAGCTTACTGATCGTATAGTTTTTTGCTCTTCCGGTAAACTTTTCAACATTTCAATTAATTATCTTACCTTTGCACCCCCAATCAGTTCTTTTAGGTTTTTCACGCTACGTAATGTGGTGTGAAACAGAGGAATTTGGGAGTTCTGATAACTATCAGGACGCTTGAACCAATAAATCGTTAAAAAATGGCAAAAGAAATCTCCGGCTTTGTAAAGCTGCAGTGCAAGGGTGGTCAGGCCAATCCTGCACCTCCAATTGGTCCGGCGCTGGGTTCCAAAGGTGTTAACATCATGGAATTCTGTAAGCAATTCAATGCGCGCACACAGGACAAACCAGGAAAAGTACTTCCTGTATTAATCACAGTTTATTCCGACAAAAGTTTTGACTTTGTAATCAAAACCCCTCCTGCTGCTGTACAGCTGATGGAGGCGGCTAAAATTCAAAAAGGTTCTAAAGAAAGCAACCGTGCTAAAGTAGGGAAAGTTACCTGGGAGCAGGTAGAGGCTATCGCAAAAGATAAAATGCCCGACCTGAACTGCTTCACTGCCGAAAGCGCTATGAAAATGGTAGCCGGTACCGCACGTAGTATGGGATTAACTGTAGAAGGTAAAGCCCCCTGGGAAAATTAATCCCGTTCTTCCTCATTCTCCGTTTGAAACAGGAGAAAGGAACTTCTCAAAACCTTTAAAAGAATTACAATGGCAATTACAAAGAAAAGAAAAGCTGTAAATTCCAAAGTAGATGCCAATAAGGCGTACACGCTAAGCGAAGCATCTGCATTGGTGAAAGAAATAAATATTGCAAAATTCGATGCGTCTGTAGACCTGCACGTACGTTTAGGGGTAGATCCTAAAAAAGCAGACCAGGCGATCCGTGGTACGGTTACTTTACCCCACGGTACCGGTAAAACAAAAAGAGTATTAGTACTTTGCACTCCCGATAAGGAAGCTGCAGCTAAAGAAGCTGGTGCAGACCATGTGGGATTAGACGAGTATATCCAAAAAATTGAAAGCGGCTGGACAGATATTGACGTAGTAATTGCTACGCCTGCCGTAATGCCTAAAATTGGTAAGTTAGGTAAAGTATTAGGGCCGCGAAACCTGATGCCCAATCCTAAAACCGGTACTGTAACCAACGATGTTGCAGCTGCTGTAAACGAGGTGAAAGGCGGTAAAATTGCTTTCAAGGTAGATAAAGCGGGGATCATTCACGCATCCATCGGCCGTGTAAGTTTCTCTGCAGAGAAAATTGCCCAAAACGGTCAGGAGCTGATCAATGCCCTGATCAAAGCAAAACCTTCTACAGCAAAAGGTATTTATTTAAGAGGTATCAGTATGGCCAGCACCATGAGCCCGGGTATTGCTTTAGATACAAAAAGCTTTGTTCACTAATAGTTGTTTAGCTACCCGCTGCAGTATATGTGGCATCGCTCTTGCGTCGCAATCACTTCATCTGCAGTACAACGATCAGCAGGTAAAACAACCGTAACAATTTTAAACACAGTCAAATCGAAATAAAATGACTAAAGAACAAAAAAACGAAGTAATTGAAGTATTGAAAGGTAAGTTCTCTCAGTACGACAATTTCTACATAACCGATACAGAATCGCTTACCGTAGATCAGGTAAGTAAGTTGCGCCGCGCTTGTTTCGACAAAAATGTTGAAATGAAAGTGGCTAAAAATACGCTTATCAAAAAAGCATTAGAATCATTGGATGCTGAAAAGTATGCAGGTGTTTACGATGCTTTACACAAAGTAACCGCTTTAATGTTCTCCGAAAATCCGAAAGAGCCGGCTGTTATCCTCAGCTCTTTCCGTAACGAGGCAAAAGCTGAAAAACCGGAGTTAAAGCTGGCTTTCATCAATGGTGACCTGTATGCCGGTGATAATAACCTGAAAGCGTTAACGCAAATTAAGACCAAGAACGAGCTGATCGGCGAAGTGATTGGCCTGTTGCTTTCTCCGATTCAGCGGGTTATCGGCGCTTTACAAAACAAGTCCGAAGGAGAAGTGGCTCCTGTGGCTGCCGCCGAAGCAGCCCCTGCCGCTGAGGCTCCTGCAGCAGAGGCGGAAGCTCCCGCAGTACCAGAAGCGCCTGAAGCTCCTGCAGCAGAAGAAAAACCTGCGGCTGAGTAATGGGTGAAGCTATATGTGCGTAATTGCTGTCAGGCAGCTTTGTTGCATATAACAATGGTGTTGCTTTCTGGCAACAATAAAAACAGGATTTTAGTTCTTTTTATAAATCAACTTTCCGTGCTGCTATCCAGGTAGCCGGAGATAAACAATTTTTTTAAACCCGCCGTCGGACCCGGATAGTTATCGGGGAATGAAGACGGTAAAAATTAAAACAAAATGGCAGACATTAAAACATTAGCAGAAAGCCTGGTAGGTTTAACTGTAAAAGAAGTACAGGAATTAGCAGATTTCTTAAAAACTGAATATGGTATTGAACCAGCTGCTGCTGCAGTAGTGGTTTCTGGTGATGCTGGTGGCGGCGCTGCTGCTGCTGAAGAAAAAACAGCATTCGATGTTATCCTGAAAAGCGGTGGTGCTTCTAAATTAAACGTGGTTAAGATCGTTAAAGACTTAACAGGTTTAGGTTTGAAAGAAGCTAAAGAATTAGTGGATGGTGCTCCAAAACCAGTTAAAGAAGGTGTTTCTAAAGCAGAAGCTGAAGAAATTGCAGCTAAATTAAAAGAAGCGGGTGCAGATGTGGAAGTAGCTTAATCTCATTTCTTTTATAAAGTATTGAAGCCGTCTCAAATATTTGAGACGGTTTTTCATTTTACCGGATAATGAGTGAGATGTTTAAGTATTTCACTTTTTGAGTGTTTTTTATACGAATCTGCAATTTATTACAATCAATAAAACCCGCATTGGTTTAATGCCAATGCTTTTATAGCTTACTTCACTCTGCTGGATTTTTCTTATATAGCGTTACTCACCTTCTTTAAAAAGTTAATAAAAACGTAAAAAAGTTTGTTTTATTTCTTTTTATTCTTTATCTTAGTACAGAATTGCCCTGAAGACCCTTTTAATTATTATGGTATAATTAAATCTTGCATAAAAAGTTACCTGTAACAGATGCCCTAAACCGTTTTTTTTCTGTTACAGGGTTATAAAGGTTATAATAAGAATGAAGCAGAAAAGCAGTAGTAAGTAGGTAATATTACCCGGCTGGCCTTGCTTTCTCAATGAGCATGTATTCACATACAATGATCGTGATTGTCTGCACCATTCTTTTTAAGTAGTACAGGAAATAATTTTCGGATTATTTCCTGTAGTGGCTATCATAATCCCAGCTCTTGGCTGGTCTTATATACTAGTCCCATTTAATAACTACTAAAGACTTTCAGTATGAAAAAAAATGAACCTAATTGTACCCTGCAACACCACGGGAACACTAAAAGCGCTCAAACAGAAAAGCGCTGCTCTAACCCTTACAAACGCCTTTCCTTATCTGCTCCAACGCCTGATTTAAAGGAACGAGCTAAGCTTGCTTATATGGCGCTCTGTGCTTTACTTATTGTTACTGTAAACGGATTCTCTTCTATGGTTTATGCCCAACAGGGAGTGCTGGGAGGGTGCTCCATGACAAACGTTCCGTTAATAAATAGTACACCTTTTAGCGCGGAACAATTTGATGTTGCCCCGTCAAATTCCGTTCCGCTTACAAGTGGGTGGATTGGTTCTAATACTAACCTTACAAATGGCAACCTTACCGATTACATTACCGGATATGCTATTGCGGTGGGTAGCGCCTCTGTTACAATAGAGGATAATAATAATAATGTATATAATGCAGGCAACTTTGTGGGTTTTATGGTTGAGCCTGTAGCGTTAACTGTTGTTCCTAGTGTACTTGAAATACCACTTAACCTTGGTATTCTGTCGGATATTACAATTGAAACGCTGAATGCGGCGGGTATTCCGGTAGAGTCCAGAACCGGCACTTCTTTGCTCCAATTAAGTTTAAGCGGAAACCAACGCGAAATAGGTTTTTATACCAATTTGCCTTATAGTTCGTTAAGGCTATCGTTTTCAGGTGTTCTTGCTGCAACGCGTGTTTATTATGCCTTTATGCGCGGCACCGGTTCTTGTACTTCCCCGGCATTAACCTGCAATACACCTACATTACTGTCTTTTCCTACTCATCCTGTGGTTGCCGAAAATAGCACCAGCGCGGTTTTGGCTATCGGAGGCATTGCTGATTTGGATAATATGGTAGATGGCAGTACTGCTACTGCTGCTACTATGGTGCCTGTTGCCGGTGCTTTGGGTTCACATGGTGTTTCTGTTAAAAATACTACAGGCCAGTACCCTATAGGTACTTATATAGGTTTTGATATTGAAAATCTCAGTATTGTAAGCGCTGACCTTTTAAGCCGTTATAGTATAGAGCTTTATAATGATGACGGATCGCTGCTGCAAACAATTTACGGTACAGATGCTTTAGCTGGCATTAATGCAATAAATAGTACAAGGCGAATGTTTGGAGGTGTTTCTACTGTGGCTTTTGATGAAGCCAGGCTGGTATTTAATTCTACGGGATTAGCAAACGTGAATTTGGGTGCCACAAATATTTATGGCGTTTATGCGACGAATTTATGTGGCAATACATTGAATTGCGATCAAACCTATCTTCTTGCTAATCCCGGCTTCCCCGTTATCATCAACTCCCAAAGAACAGGATTTGCCGGTGTGGCTTCAGTAAATGGAGAAGTAGAGAACCCAGAATTTGTTATCGATAATATACCGGGTAATTATGGAACTATAGAGATAGATGCTGGTGCATTAAATACCGGTTCAATTTCTGTTTTGGACACAAAGAATGAATATCCCGCAGGAACTTATGTTGGCTTTAATCTTGCTAAAGGTACATCCGGTGGCCTTCTTGATTTTATAGCGGACGGTAATATACTGGGAACTATTACAATTGAAACATGGAATAATGGAGGGGCGTTGCCTGTGGAAAGTAAAACCATTTCAGATGGGCTGATTAATTTAAGTGCTCTTAATGGCCTTGTCGCCATTGGTTCAGGTACCAACTTTACGAGTGTAGGGTTCCAGGCAACACAACCATTTGATGAAGTGGTAATAAGAATAAGCAGTTTAGCCGGGGTGGCTAATCAGCTTCGTGTTTTTGGGGCATTCGCTGTAACAACATCGATACCGGGCATATGTACCTCACTTCCGGTAGATTTTGGAGGCATAAGTGCTGAGTTTAAAAATGGTTCCCTGTTTGTAAGCTGGAAAACTTTATCAGAAACCAACAACAAAGAATTCTTTATAGAAGGATCTAAAGATGGAAAGAACTGGATAACCATCGGAACAGTTGCTTCAAAAGCTGCCGACGGTAACTCTGATGTAACTTTAGAATACAACTTTACAAAGAGCCTTTCTGGTTTAGCATTAAGCGGGCTGGGACTTATAGCTTTGTTAAGTATGCCATTTTTCAGAAACCGCTTTATAAAAGCATGTTTAGCGCTGACCTTCCTGGTATTATTGGGCCTGTCTTGTAATAAAGACAATGAACAGGTAAATACCGATGATATGGAAAATTTATATATCCGTATAGGCCAGGTTGATAAAGATGGTACGGTTAAATATTCATCAGCCGTAAAAACAGTTAACAGGCAGTAAGCCCCCGCCTGATTCAAATTTTTAAATAAAATAAAGCTTGGTAAAGGCTGTCTCAAATACGGGACAGCCTTTTTTAAAGCCTTCATCAAAGCTTGAAATTGACCGCTTCCTAAGCCAACTTCACACCAGGTGAAGGGTCAATAAAGGTTATTCTATTGTAAGATACGGGACGATCTTATCGTAAGAGTCGCCCGTTTCGCTTACCAGCATCTTTATCTCATCCATATCCGAAAAAAGGCCTTTTTCCTTCCGGTATTTCAAAATAGTAAAAGCCGTTTTATTACTGATATATGGATGTATGTTCAGCTCATTGTAAGAAGCTGTATTGATATTGATTTTCCTGACCGGAGCTTGATTCACCTGTAACTGAGGTCTGATCTTCTGAAAAGTAGAATCGGGCAGGCCATAAGTTTCCCCTACCTGGTCTATTGAATGAAAGCCGCCCAGTTTCTCCCTGAAATGAACGATCCTTGCCGCCAGTTTATTACCTATGCCATACAGTAATTCGAAGGCTGCCATATCTGCCGAATTAATTTCGATCACTTTGGGGCCATATTTCGGTTTGTTTTCGGGAAATGAAGTGCGCAGGTAAGCGGTATTGTCCTGGCTTTTTGGAGCAGGGGCATCGTAAGCGGTTCCTATTTTTATATAAGCTTCCAATCGCTTAAACTCATCTGGCCGCAGGCCGTAAATTTTAGCCAGGTCTTCCGTTTTTCTGAATCTGCCACCTTTATTTCGATAATTGAGCAGGGTTTTAATTGTTCGATCCCTCAATCCCAGCTTTGCAAAACCTGCAGCATCTAACGTGTTGGGGTCAAAATAGAATAAAGTGCCAACCGGCCTGGTATGATCTTTATTGAACGAAAGAAAAATGGAATTGTCCTCATTTTCTTTGATCCGGGAAGAAAAAGATTGCCCGCCCGGTCTTTGCTGCAGCTCATTGGCCATAGCCATCCAGGCAGTATCTGAACCCGGCGCCTCCATACGGCGGCTGTGCTCAGGTAAAACAAATGGTAAAGCTGTAACCATTATAATGGCCAGCAGCAGGATAAAAAATGCCATTCTTTCCTTTTTTGAAAAAGTAAATAACTTTTTCACAGTGTGTTTCAGGGTCATAGGTTATGCTTTGCTCTAATTTACAACATATAAAATCTTAATGCAAAACAAAATTTGGCAAAATTATTGCTAATAAGTTTTTTCTTATAATGTATTCCCCTAACTTTGCAGTCCTTTTTATTTTGGCCAATAAAATTTTGATTTTACGAAATGTGTTCAAGTAATTGAATTTCAATGGGATTTCTTTTAGTGATAAAAGTCTTCCTTTTTGCCGTTTCTATAAGTCGATCATTAAAACCGGTTTAATATTTATGTCTGCTACTAGCGTACAATCAAGAGTTAATTTCGGGAAGATCAAGCATTTAGCTCAAACACCCGATTTGCTTGAAGTTCAAATCCAATCTTTTAAAGAGTTTTTCCAGCTGGAGACCACACCCGACAAACGTAATATTGAAGGGCTGTTCCGTGTGTTCAAAGACAATTTCCCGATCACCGATACGAGGAATATTTTCGTGCTGGAGTTCCTGGATTATTTTATCGACCCGCCCCGCTATTCTATCGATGAATGTATGGAGCGTGGCCTCACTTATGCGGTTCCGCTCAAAGCCAAGCTGCGTTTAAGCTGTAACGATGAAGAACACGTAGATTTTCAGACCATCGTTCAGGACGTGTTTTTGGGAAATATTCCCTACATGACGCCGCGTGGTACTTTTGTAATTAATGGTGCTGAGCGTGTAGTGGTTTCTCAGTTACATCGTTCCCCCGGTGTATTCTTTGGCCAGTCTGTTCACCCTAACGGCACCAAAATTTACTCTGCCCGTGTTATTCCTTTTAAAGGGGCCTGGATGGAGTTCGCTACCGATATCAATAATGTAATGTATGCGTACATCGACCGTAAGAAGAAATTTCCGGTTACCACGTTATTACGCTCTATTGGTTACGAAACGGATAAGGATATCCTGGAGCTGTTTGGTATGGCTGATGAGGTAGCCGGCGATCAAAAAACGCTGGAAGCTCATGTAGGTAAAAGACTGGCTGCCCGCGTACTGCGTACCTGGGTAGAAGATTTTGTGGATGAAGATACCGGTGAGGTGGTTTCTATTGAGCGCAATGAAATTGTAATGGAGCGTGATACGGTACTGGATGACGAAGCCATTGAAACGATTGTGGATATGGGAATCGATACTGTATTTATCCAGAGAGAAGATGTAGGCGGAGATTACGCGATCATTTATAACACTTTAAATAAAGATACTTCTAACAGCGAGCTGGAAGCCGTTCAGTTCATCTACCGCCAGTTGCGTGGTGCTGATGCTCCGGATAACGAAACAGCACGTGGTATTATTGATAAATTATTCTTTAGCGATAAACGCTATGACCTGGGTGAAGTAGGCCGCTACAAGATCAACCGCAAGCTGGGTATAGATGCGCCACTGGATCAAAAAACTTTGACCAGGTTAGATATTATCGAGATCATCAAATACCTGGTGCGCCTTACCAACGGTAAAGCAGAGATCGATGATATCGATCACCTGAGCAACCGCCGTGTACGTACGGTAGGCGAGCAGTTATATGCGCAGTTTGGAGTGGGATTAGCACGTATGGCACGAACCATACGCGAGCGGATGAATGTTCGTGATAATGAGGTGTTTACCCCGGTAGACCTGATTAATGCAAGAACACTTTCTTCTGTGATCAACTCTTTCTTCGGTACCTCCCAGTTATCGCAGTTCCTGGACCAGACCAACCCGCTTTCTGAAATCACGCACAAACGCCGTATCTCAGCCCTGGGGCCAGGCGGTTTGAGCCGTGAGCGTGCCGGTTTCGAGGTACGTGACGTACACTATTCCCACTATGGTCGTCTTTGTACCATTGAAACTCCGGAAGGTCCGAACATTGGTCTGATCTCTACACTTTGCGTTCATGCAACTATTAACGAAATGGGCTTCATTGAAACGCCTTACCATAAGGTAGAAAATGGTAAAGTAAATATGAAGAAGCTGAACTTTTTAAGTGCAGAAGAGGAGGATAGCGCAAAAATAGCCCAGGCAAATACAAAGCTGGATGCCGATGGGAATTTTGTAGAAGAGCGGGTGGAAGCCAGAGAAACCGGCGATTTCCCGATATTAGATAAAAGCGAAGTAGAATATATGGACGTTGCGCCTAACCAGATTGTAGGTTTGAGCGCTTCGCTGATCCCCTTCCTGGAGCATGATGATGCCAACCGTGCGCTGATGGGATCGAACATGCAACGCCAGGCAGTTCCGCTGTTGCGCCCCGATGCCCCTGTAGTAGGTACCGGTCTGGAAGGTAAAGCGGCACGCGATTCGAGGATCCAGATCCATGCGGAAGGAAACGGCGTAGTGGAATTTGTAGATGCCAACGAGATCCATGTGCGTTATGACAGGGATGTGAATGAAAAGCTGGTGAGCTTTGAGGAAGACCTGAAAGTATATAAGCTTACTAAATTTATAAAAACCAACCAGGAGTCCTGTATTAACCTGATGCCAACGGTGAAGAAAGGGCAGAAGGTGAAAGAAGGCGACTTCCTGACCCAGGGCTATGCTACTCAAAATGGTGAGCTGGCCTTAGGTAAAAACCTTAAAGTGGCATTTATGCCATGGAAAGGGTACAACTTCGAGGATGCGATCGTGATCAGCGAGCGTGTGGTAAAAGAAGATATGTTTACTTCCATCCACATTTCCGAATACGAGCTGGAAGTACGCGATACTAAATTAGGTGAGGAAGAGTTAACGGCTGATATTCCTAACGTATCTGAAGAAGCTACCAAAGATCTGGACGAGAACGGTATTATCCGTATCGGGGCACAGATTAAGGAAGGCGATATTCTTATAGGTAAGATTACTCCTAAAGGAGAAAGCGACCCTACTCCGGAAGAGAAGCTGCTTCGCGCCATCTTTGGCGATAAAGCCGGGGATGCTAAAGATGCTTCCCTGAAAGCGCCCAATGGGGTAGAAGGCGTTGTGATTGGCAAGAAATTGTTCCAGCGTGCCAAGAAAGATAAGAACGCCAAGGTTCGTGAAAAGGCGGCAATTGAGAAGCTGGATAAAGTGCATGAAAAGAATGAGCAGGACCTGCTGAATGTTCTTTTAGAGAAATTAGGCACTTTACTGGAAAACCAGGTTTCTGCCGGTGTTAAGAACAGTTTTGATGAGATTGTAATTGGAAAAGGTTCTAAGTTCCATGCTAAAAACCTTGCTTCTTTAGATTACGCTAATATCAATCCTTTAAGCTGGACTACCGATGAAAAGATCAACGGGCAGGTAAATACCCTGCTGCACAACTATAATATTAAGTTTAACGAAGAGCTGGGCCGCTACAAAAGAGAGAAGTTCAATATTTCTATTGGTGATGAGCTGCCTGCGGGTGTATTGAAGCTGGCTAAAGTGTATCTGGCAGTTAAGCGTAAATTAAAAGTAGGGGATAAAATGGCGGGCCGCCATGGTAACAAAGGTATCGTAGCCAAGATCGTTCGCCAGGAAGACATGCCGTTCCTTGAAGATGGCTCTCCTGTGGATATTGTATTAAACCCGTTAGGGGTACCTTCCCGTATGAACCTGGGTCAGATCTATGAAACGGTGTTAGGATGGGCCGGCAAAGAGCTGGGCATACGTTTTGCCACACCGATATTTGACGGGGCAGAACCTTATGAAATTGAGAAGTATTGTGATGATGCAGGTATTCCTAAATTCGGTCATACTTATTTGTACGATGGTGAAACCGGCGAGCGTTTCCATCAGAAGGCCACTGTAGGCGTTATTTATATGATTAAGCTGCACCACATGGTGGATGATAAAATGCACGCCCGTTCTATCGGGCCATACAGCTTAATTACGCAGCAACCTTTAGGCGGTAAAGCCCAGTTTGGTGGTCAGCGTTTTGGTGAAATGGAGGTTTGGGCCCTGGAAGCTTATGGCGCATCCAACATCCTGCAGGAGCTGTTAACCATTAAGTCGGATGATATTATCGGCCGTGCCAAAACGTACGAGAGTATTGTAAAAGGAGAGAACGTTCCGCGTGCCGGTGTTCCCGAATCGTTCAACGTATTGGTACACGAGTTACGAGGCCTAGGACTGGATTTAACATTTGAATAATAATCCGGAAGAAGTCAGTAAGTTAGAAATACTGATGAGACCTATTCAAAAGCCGAAGGGTGCGACGCAAGGAAGATGGCAGCAGCACAGCAGTTGGTAAACAAAAAATATTTTATTAAAAGTCTTGAAGCGTAAAGCTTAAGGCATAAAGCAAAATGCTTAATAAATATGGCTACTAAAAAAGACAATCGTCCGAAAGCAGCGTTTTCAAAAATAACAATAGGCCTGGCCTCTCCAGACTCGATCCTGGAGAAAAGCTTTGGCGAGGTGTTAAAGCCTGAAACTATTAACTATCGTACTTACAAACCCGAGCGTGATGGTTTGTTTTGCGAGCGGATATTTGGCCCGGTAAAAGATTATGAATGTGCCTGCGGTAAGTATAAGCGTATCCGTTACAAAGGCATCGTATGCGATCGCTGCGGTGTGGAAGTAACAGAGAAAAAAGTGCGCCGCGAAAGAATGGGGCACATTAAGCTGGTGGTTCCGGTGGTTCATATCTGGTATTTTAAATCATTGCCTAATAAGATCGGTTACCTGTTGGGAATGAGCTCTAAAAAATTGGAAACTATTATTTACTATGAGCGTTACGTAGTGATTCAGGCAGGTGTGCGTGAAGATAAAGGGCAGAACTATGGCGATCTTTTAACCGAGGAAGAATACTTAGATATACTGGATGCTTTACCAAAAGATAATCAGTACCTGCCTGATGATGATCCGCAGAAGTTCATTGCGAAAATGGGCGCCGAAGCGGTTCACGACCTGTTGCAGCGGATCGACTTAGACCAGTTGTCTTTCGATTTAAGGAACAGTGCGGCAACTGAAACTTCGCAACAGCGTAAAGCAGATGCTTTAAAACGTTTGAGCGTGGTGGAAGCTTTCCGCGATGCCAATACACGTATCACGAACCGTCCGGAGTGGATGGTAATGCAGTATATCCCGGTGATTCCGCCGGAATTACGTCCTTTAGTGCCTTTGGATGGCGGACGTTTTGCTTCTTCAGATCTGAACGATCTGTATCGCCGTGTTATTATCCGTAACAACCGTTTAAAACGTTTGATGGAGATCAAAGCACCTGAAGTGATCTTACGTAATGAAAAGCGTATGCTCCAGGAAGCCATCGACTCGTTGTTTGATAACAGCCGTAAATCCAACGCTGTTAAAGCCGAGGGCGGACGTGCTTTGAAATCGCTTTCAGATGTGCTGAAAGGCAAACAGGGCCGTTTCCGTCAGAACCTTTTAGGTAAACGTGTGGACTACTCCGGGCGTTCGGTAATTGTGGTAGGCCCTGAAATGAAAATGCACGAGTGCGGTTTGCCCAAAGATATGGCGGCCGAGCTGTTCAAGCCGTTTATCATTCGTAAACTGATTGAAAGAGGTATCGTAAAAACCGTAAAATCTGCCAGGAAGCTGGTGGATAAAAAAGAAGCGGTTATCTGGGATATCCTTGAAAATATCCTGAAAGGCCACCCTATCATGTTAAACCGTGCCCCAACGCTGCACCGTTTATCTATACAGGCCTTCCAGCCAAAACTGATCGAAGGTAAGGCGATTCAGCTGCACCCGTTGGTTACTGCAGCGTTCAACGCCGACTTTGATGGAGACCAGATGGCGGTGCACGTGCCTTTGAGCAATGCGGCTGTTCTGGAAGCACAGTTATTAATGCTGGCTTCTCACAATATCCTGAACCCGCAGAACGGTACCCCTATCACCCTTCCTTCGCAGGACATGGTACTTGGGCTGTATTATATTACCAAGGGTAAAAAATCTACCGAAACAGAAAAAGTACGTGGCGAAGGCAAGGCTTTCTATTCTGCAGAGGAAGTGATCATTGCTCATAACGAAAAGCAGGTAGATCTTCACGCCTGGATCAAAGTAAAAACCAGGGTACGGAATGAGAATAATGGGGAACTGGAAAATAAATTGGTTGAAACTACAGTGGGGCGTGTGATCTTTAACCAGCATGTTCCCGAAGAAGTAGGTTTTGTGAATGCTTTGCTGACTAAAAAGAACCTGCGCGAGATCATTGGTGATATCATAGAGATCACCAATGTGCCTAAAACTGCTAAGTTCCTGGATGATATCAAGCAATTAGGATTCCGTACAGCTTTTCAGGGAGGTTTGTCGTTCAGCATTAACGATCTGATCATTCCTGATATCAAACAAGAACTGCTGGAAAACGCCAAGGGTGAAGTAGACGAGGTTTGGGATAATTATAATATGGGATTGATCACTAACAACGAACGTTATAACCAGATCGTGGATATCTGGAGCCGTGTGGACACAAGGCTTACAGAAACCCTGATCCGCGAACTGGCAGCTGATAAGCAGGGTTTCAATTCTGTTTATATGATGCTGGATTCCGGCGCGCGGGGTTCTAAACAGCAGATCAAGCAGCTGGCCGGTATCAGGGGATTGATGGCCAAGCCAAGAAAATCAGGCTCTACCGGTTCAGAGATCATTGAAAACCCCATCCTTTCCAACTTTAAAGGCGGACTGAATGTATTGGATTACTTCATCTCTACGCACGGTGCCCGTAAAGGTTTGGCAGATACTGCGTTGAAAACAGCGGATGCGGGTTACTTAACACGCCGTCTGGTGGATGTGGCGCAGGACGTGGTGATTACCGAAGAAGATTGCGGAACATTACGCGGTATCAATATCTCTGCATTAAAAGATAATGAAGATGTTATTGAACCATTAGCAGACAGGATCGAGGGCCGAACTTCGTTGCACGATGTATATAACCCCCAGAACGATGAGTTGATTATAGAAGCCGGTACTGAGATATCGGCATCAGTAGCTAAAAAAATAGAAGACGCAGGTATTGATTCCATCGAGATACGTTCTGTGCTCACGTGCGAAAGCAAGCGTGGCTGTTGTGTAAAATGTTATGGTAAAAACCTGGCATCAGGAGCTTTGGCCCAGAAAGGTGATGCGGTAGGTATCATTGCTGCCCAGTCGATTGGTGAGCCCGGTACACAGTTGACACTCCGTACTTTCCACGTGGGTGGTGTGGCTGGTTCTGCTTCGGTAGAATCTACATTGATCGCTAAGTTCGATGGTACGATCCAGTTTGATGGGGTACGCTCTGTGATTACCACCAACGCCGAAGGGGATGATGTAAAAGTAGTGATCGGACGTACCGGTGAAGCCCGTATTATTGATACCAAGAACGACAGGTTGTTAATTACCAATAACATTCCTTATGGTTCTACCTTGTTGGTAAAAGATGGTCAGAAGGTAAGCAAAGGAGAAGCCATTTGCTCATGGGATCCATACAATAATGTTATTGTTGCAGAAGTGGATGGGGTGCTGAAATTTGAAAATGTTATTGAAGGGATTACCTACCGGGAAGAAGCTGATGAGCAAACCGGCCACCGTGAGAAAGTGGTAATTGAAACCAGGGATAAAACCAAAATACCTTCAATTGTTGTAGAAGGTAAAGTAGATAAGTCTTACAACCTGCCTACCGGTTCACATATTATGCTGGATGAAGGTGAAGAGGTAAAAGCAGGTAAAGTGTTAGTGAAAATTCCTCGTATTTTAGGTAAGCTGAAAGATATAACGGGTGGTCTGCCTCGTGTAACCGAGCTGTTCGAAGCCCGTAACCCAAGCAACCCTGCTGTGGTTTCAGAGATTGATGGTGTGGTAACCATGGGTGCTGTAAAACGCGGTAACCGCGAAATTATCATTGAAGCTAAAGACGGGGTTACAAGAAAATACCTGGTTCCTTTAACACGCCAGATATTAGCCCAGGACGGCGACTTCGTAAAAGCCGGTACTTCTTTAAGCGATGGACAGGTTTCTCCGCAGGATATCCTTTCTATACAGGGGCCATTTGCTGTGCAGCAGTATGTGGTGAACGAGATCCAGGAAGTATATCGTTTACAGGGGGTGAAGATCAACGATAAGCATATCGAGGTAATTGTTCGCCAGATGATGCGTAAAGTAAATATCGTAGATCCGGGCGATACCCGTTTCCTTGAAGATGATTTGGTAGATAAGTTCGAATTTGTAGATGAGAACGACTTTGTATATGAGAAAAAGGTTGTAACCGATCCGGGTGATTCCGGCAAGCTTCGTGCGGGCCAGATCATCAGCCTGCGTGACTTAAGGGAAGAAAACTCTGTGCTGCGCCGTGCAGATAAAAAACCGGTTGAGTTCAGGGATGCGCAGCCTGCCACATCCGCTCCAACGCTGTTGGGTATCACCAAGGCCTCCCTGGGTGTGCAAAGCTGGATATCTGCAGCTTCGTTCCAGGAAACTACCAAGGTACTTTCTTCAGCCGCTATTCATGGTAAGGCAGATGAAATGCTCGGCCTGAAAGAAAACGTAATCACCGGTCATCATATTCCTGCGGGTACCGGTTTGCGTGAGTTTGAGAACATGATCGTTGGCTCCAAAGAAGAGTACGAGCTGTTACAAACAACACGTGAAGCAATGGCTTTTGATGAAGAAGAGTAGCCTCATCCTCTTTTAGAAGACGAAGGACTGAAAATAGTGAAGGAGCAGTTCCGGAATTAGCCGGGATTGCTCCTTTTTTATGTTCTGTAAAGGGTCTTCCTGAAAATATGTAATGCAGTGTAGGCTTGTATTTTATTAGCAAAAGAATATAAAAAATGCCTCATTTGGAGCAAAAATTGCTTTAAGTGAGGCA